>NZ_JAOPXI010000135.1 GCF_025965215.1 Marmoricola sp. | reverse complement strand
GGCCGGAGACGTAGTCGCCGTACTCCGCCGTGTCGGAGACCGACCAGCGCTGCTTGGCGATGCCGCCCTCGTACATCAGGTCGACGATCAGCTTGAGCTCGTGGAGGCACTCGAAGTACGCGACCTCGGGCTGGTAGCCGGCCTCGATCAGGGTCTCGAAGCCGTACATGACGAGCTGGGAAGCGCCACCGCAGAGGACTGCCTGCTCGCCGAACAGGTCGGTCTCGGTCTCCTCGGTGAACGTGGTCCTGATGCCGCCGGCCCGGAGGCCGCCGATGCCCTTGGCGTACGACAGCGCCAGGTCCCAGGCCTTGCCGGAGGCGTCCTTCTCGACCGCGACGAGCACGGGCACGCCGCGACCGTCCACGAACTCGCGACGGACCAGGTGGCCGGGGCCCTTCGGGGCGACCATGAAGACGTCGACGCCGTCGGGCGGGGTGATGTAGCCGAAGCGGATGTTGAAGCCGTGACCGAAGACGAGCGTGTCACCGGGGGTGAGGTGCGGCTCGATCGACTCGGCGTAGACGTGCCGCTGGACCTGGTCGGGAGCCAGGATGACGATGACGTCGGCTTCCTCGACGGCGTCGGCCACCGAGAGGACGCGCAGGCCCTCGGCCTCGGCCTTGGCCTTGGACTTCGATCCCTCGGCCAGGCCGATGCGGACGTCGACGCCGGAGTCACGCAGCGAGAGCGAGTGCGCGTGGCCCTGGCTGCCGTAGCCGATCACGGCGACGTGCTTGCCCTGGATCAGGGACAGGTCGGCGTCGTCGTCGTAGAACATTTCAGCCACTGGGGGCTCTCCTTCTGGTTGTACTCGATGATCGAGCGGTCGAGATTCTTGTCAGTCCGGGTTCGGCGGCCGCGAGTGCAACCACCGATGATGTCAGGCGATGACCTTCGCGTTCGGCACGGGTACCGGGACGGGGCGCAAGGTGCGCTCGCTGATCGAACGGGGCCCGCGGCCGATAGCCACCAGGCCGGACTGGACCAGCTCGCGGATGCCGAACGGCTCGAGCACCCGCAGGAAGTCGGCGAGCTTGGCGGAGTTGCCCGTGACCTCGAGGGTGATCGCGTCGGTGGCCACGTCGACCACGCGCGCCTTGAAGAGCTGGACGACGTCCAGGACCTGCGAGCGGGTCTCGACATCGGCCTTGACCTTGACCAGCAGCAGCTCGCGCTCGATGGCCTCGCGGCCGTCGAGCTCGACGATCTTGATGACCTCGATGAGCTTGTTGAGCTGCTTGGTGACCTGCTCCAGCGCGATCTCCTCGACGTTGACCACGATGGTCATCCGGGAGATGTCCGGGTGCTCGGTCGGACCGACGGCGAGGGAGTCGATGTTGAACCCGCGGCGGCTGAACAGGCCGGCGATGCGCGCGAGCACACCGGGCTTGTTCTCGACGAGCACGGACAACGTGTGGATGGACATCAGAGGTCGTCCTCGTCGAATTCGGGGGCCAGGTCGCGGGCGAACTTGATGTCGTCGTTCGAGGTGCCCGCAGCGACCATCGGCCAGACCATGGCATCGCGGTGCACCCGGAAGTCGACGACCACCGGTACGTCGTCGATCTCCATCGCCTTCTTGATCGTCGCGTCGACGTCAGCGGCGTTGTCGCAGGACAGCCCGACGGCGCCGTAGGCGTCGGCGAGCTTGACGAAGTCCGGGATCCGTCGTGCCGGGCCGGTGTGCAGGTCCGTGTTGGAGTACCGGCTCTCGTAGAACAGCGTCTGCCACTGCCGCACCATGCCGAGCGACTCGTTGTTGATGATCGCGACCTTGATCGGGATGCCCTCGATCGTGCAGGTGGCCAGCTCCTGGTTGGTCATCTGGAAGCAGCCGTCGCCGTCGATCGCCCACACGGTGGTGTCCGGGCAGCCCACCTTGGCGCCCATCGCTGCCGGGACGGCGAACCCCATCGTGCCCAGGCCGCCCGAGTTGATCCAGGTGTTCGGGTTCTCGAACCCGACGTAGTGGGTGGCCCACATCTGGTGCTGCCCGACGCCGGCGCAGTAGATCGACTCGGGACCGCTGATCGCGCCGAGGCGCTGGATCACGTACTGCGGCGCGAGGCCCTCGGCCGGCGTGTCGTACCCGAGCGGGTAGCGCTCCTTGACCCCGGCCAAGAACTTCACCCAGCCCTCGAAGTCTCCGGTGTTGCCGGCGTCCTGCTCGCTCTGGAGCGAGACGACCAGATCGGCCAGCACCTCGCGGCAGTCGCCCACGATCGGGACGTCCACGAACCGGTTCTTGCCGATCTCGGCGGGATCGATGTCGGCGTGGATGACCCGGGCCCCCGGCGCGAACGAATCGAGGTTGCCGGTGACGCGGTCGTCGAAGCGCGCGCCCAGGCTGATGATCAGGTCGCTCTTCTGCAACCCCGCCACCGCGGCCACGGTGCCGTGCATGCCGGGCATGCCGAGGTGCTGCGGATGGCTGTCGGGGAACGCACCACGCGCCATCAGCGTGGTGACCACCGGCATGCCGGTCATCTCGGCGAGCACGCGGAGCTCCTTGGACGCTCGCGCCCGGATCACGCCACCGCCGACGTACAGGACCGGGCGACGCGACTCCAGGATGAGCTTGGTGGCCTCGCGGATCTGCTTGGCGTGCGGACGCGTCACCGGCCGGTAGCCGGGAAGATTGATCTCGCTCGGCCAGACGAAGTCGGTCATCGCCGTCAACGCCGACTTCGCGACATCGACCAGCACCGGACCGGGACGTCCGGTCGAAGCCAGGTAGAACGCCTCGGCGACCGTCCGCGGGATCTCCGCGGGGTCGGTGACCAGGAAGTTGTGTTTGGTGATCGGCATCGTGATGCCGCGGATGTCGGCTTCCTGGAAGGCATCGGTACCGATCGCGGCCGCCGGGACCTGACCGGTGACGGCGACCATCGGGACCGAGTCCATGTACGCGTCGGCGATCGGGGTGACCAGGTTGGTGGCACCTGGACCGCTGGTCGCCATGCAGACACCGACCTTGCCGGTGGCAGCGGCGTATCCCTGGGCAGCGTGGCCGGCACCCTGTTCGTGGCGTACGAGGATGTGCCGGATCTTCGAGTCGTAGAGCGGGTCGTACGCCGGGAGGATGGCGCCGCCGGGGATGCCGAAGATGTTCTCGGCACCCGCGCTCTCGAGGGACATGATCAGGCTCTGGGCACCGGTGACCTGGGTCCCGCTCCTGTTGCCGCCCTGCTCGGTCATCGCCTACTCATCTCGTCTGGTCTTCGTCGTCTGCTGGCCGGGGTTCCTGCATCAAAAAACCCCCCGGCCATGAATGGCAGCGAGGGGTCGACGCGGGAGCTTCGAGGTGATGGCCTCAGCTCACGCGTCGCGTGCGTACAAGAATCTCAAAACGCATGGACACATAGTGCCCCTCGTGCCGCCGGGCACTCAACTCACTATGCCAGCCATCCCACGATCTGGGACACCCATCTCGCTAGTTGGGTCAGTCGACGGGCAAGGTGAGCCGGTGCTGCTGGACTCCCCCGGGTTGGTTCGAGGGGGTGAGCCAGGCCTCGATCGCCGACCGGATCGCCGGCCACTCCGCATCGGTGATCGAGTACCAGTCGGTGTCGCGGTTGCGGCCCTTGTAGACCACGGCGTTGCGGAACCTGCCTTCGTAGCGGAAGCCGAGCCGCTCGGCGGCACGTCGCGAGGGCGCGTTCAGCGAGTCGCACTTCCACTCGTAGCGGCGATACCCGAGATCGTCGAAGACGTGCCGGGCCATCAGGTACATCGCCTCGGTCGCGGCCGTGGTCCGCTGGAGCTCGGCGGCGTACGCGATCGCACCGACCTCGACCGATCCGTTCGTGTGGTCCAGACGCAGGTACGACGCCGTCCCGACCGCACGCCCGTCCGGACGGCAGATCACCAGCGGCACCGCCGCCGGATCGTCGGCCAGGCCGTCGAGCCACTCGCCCAGGCCCTCGCGACGATCCAGCGGCGGGGTGGCCAGGTAGGTCCACAGGCTCGCCGGTGAACGGCGAACGGCCGCCTCGTACAGGGCATCGAGGTGCTCGTGCGACCAGGGCTCGACGCGGCACCACTGGCCGACCAGCGTCACCGGTGCCACCTGCGCGCGCATGGACCACTCGACAGCGTCCCCGATCGGCTGCCCGAACTCGTTGACCCGGCTCACTGGAAGCTCACGAACTGGATCCGCGGACGGATCCGGAAGACCTGCGCGGGCCGCATCCGCGGCACGTCCTGGCGGTAGAAGAGCTTGAAGCCGAGCACGAACTGCCGGGGACGGACCACGGCGTGGAAGGTCGCCAGCTTGGTGCGCGGCGGCCCGAAGCCGTCCACGTGCTGGACCATCGCCAGGTGCGCCCGGGGCAGGACGCGCCCGATGTCGCGGATCATGTCCGTGCGGAACTGGTGCAGCAGTAAGACCTTCTGCGGCAGGTCGTGGCTTGCGGTGAAGTCGTCGAGCCAGCGGGAGGTCTCGTTGATCTCCGCGGCGCCCACGGATCCGATCCGGCGACCGGGGATGCCGTGAGGACCCAGCCGCCACTCCGGGTCCAGTGCCAGACCCACCCAGGGATCGGCCAGGGCCCAGGCCCAGCGCCGGGCGACGACGGGAAAGCTCGCCCGGCCGGGCTGGAGGTCCAGGACCACGAGTGCTCCGTGCCGGTGGGCGGCCTCGATGTAGCTGCGGACCAGCGCGTGGTCGATGTCCGCGCTGTAGTCGCCGGTCCGGGTGGCGCCACGGTGGGCCACCGTCACGATCAGCTCGAAGACAGGCTGGACCGTGCGTCCGCCGACCGCGAAGGCGTGCGCCGCCCGGTCGAGGCGCGGCATGATCGCGTCCGGCGACGCGTCCCCCAACACGCCGAGAGACCCCGTGCCTGCCGTGCCGTAGTAGGCCACCAGCATCCGGCCCGCGCCGAAGATGCGGGTCACCCGGCCGGGGAGGTCATCGGCGTAGACCGGCAGGGGCGCGCCCGGAGGTGCCTCCGGAGTCGCCGACGCCGTGGGGGGAGTGACCGACAGCGGTCCGCTGGTCGCAGGCGCCGGAGGTCGGTGGTGCGACCGCACGGGAACCGTCCTCGAAGTCGTCCCGGCGTGAGCGATCGCCCCGATGACGAGCAGCAGGACCACGAGCATCAGCGACACGAGATAGAGCGGGACCCAGTCCTGGCCGTCGTACGGGGCCGGCTCGGCCGCCTGCGTCTCCACCCGTCCATTCGACACCACCAGGTCAACCGGGCGCACCCCCGGTTGTGGCGTGTGCGCAGCAGGGTCAAGAATCCCGGCGCCCACGGTCATGTCCCCGGCTCCCGTACGCGGACAGACTGACGCCATGATGCCGGGAACCGCGACGGTACGTCGCGCACTGCTGCTTGCGGCCGCACTCACGCTCGCGGCCCCGGGATCCCCGGCGATCGCCGCGTCGGGCACCGACTGCGCGAACGCGGCAGCGAACACGTTGGCGTACACGACGTGCGAGTCCGACAACCTCGCGATCACCGGCCAGAACGCGACCATGCACCCCGACCTGATGGCGGGCATCACTGCCGACACCCTCTCCTACCAGCTGGCCAAGCTGCTGACCCTCGCCGCCGACCCGGAGCGGCACCCCGACCCGAACTCGTGCACGACGGTCCTCGCCTGCCCGATCGACCCTCGCCTCGACGGCTGGACGGCACGCGGCGGTCTGGTCCGCCCCGTCCTGTACACGTCGCGCTCGGGGGCCACGATCTCGGGTCACGTGTGGGCCACCGTGGCCGGGCCCGCGAAGCGTCCCGCGATCGTGATCGTCAACGGCTCGATCATCGGGTACGAGCAGGGCTGGTGGTACCTGGCCCAGAGCCTGGCGAAGGCCGGGTTCGTGGTGATGACCTTCGACACCCAGGGCGAAGGGATGTCCGACCAGTTCGGGCAGGCCCCCGACCAGACCGAGGACGCGTTCGCAGGCGCACCGCTGCTCGGCCTGATCGGCCCCCGCCCGATCACCCAGGACGTCCTCGGCGGCAACGGCCTCCCGTTCTACGACGGCGCCCAGGACGCCCTCGATTTCCTGCTGTCCTCGCCGGCCCACCCCTTCCTGCCTCGCCCGAGCACCAGCACCGGCACGTCCCACGCCGCCAAGCAGATACGCCGGGCGGCAGCCGGCCTCGATGCGGCGTACGACCCGCTGGGGAGCCTGGTCGACCCCAGCCGCATCGGCCTGACCGGCCACTCCTACGGCGCCCAGGCAGCGTCCTGGCTGGCTCAGAAGGACCCGAGGGTCGATACCGCCGTTGCGCTCGACTCGCTCTGCCTCCCGGTCTCCCCGGCGCCGGACGAAGCCGCCAGCCTCAGCAGCCCGGCGCCTGATTTCGGAGGACTGCCCTACCTCACCTACGGATTCAACACGACGTGCTTCTCCACCCCTGGTGGGCCGGCACCGGCGGTCACGAAGCCGATCCTGGGCATCGCCGGCGACTACCTGCTCGCCCCGATCCCCTACCTCGCGCCTCCGAACCCGCTCGGCAAGTCGCGCGCCTCGCTGGCCTACTCGGCAGCCGGCGTCGACACCGGCCAGATCCTGGTCCGCGGCGGGACGCACCTGAGCTTCGCCGACCTCCCGGTCGTCGCCCCGTCCGCGCTGCGGGCGATCGACATGACCACCTGGTACACGACGGCGTGGTTCGAGAAGTACCTGGAGCACAGGCCCGACGCCGACGCGATGCTGCTGACCCGGCGGTGGCAGGAGGATGCGGCGACCGGAGCGATCGACCCGGCCACTGACCCGAACCTGTTCTCCTGGCACTTCCGCTCGCGCCTCGACATCACCAGCAGCACCGGCGCGCGCATCGACTGTGAGGACCTGCGCGCCGGCTGCGCAGCGATGGTTCCGGCGTCCGGCGACGGATGGCTGGGCGAGTACTCGTTCGTCTCGGCGAGCCGCTAACTCAACCGCAACAGGCCGACGGAGTGATCGACCTCAGCGTGAACGATGTTCCGGGGCGAAAGGCCAGTCCAGCCGGTGTATCGAGGGCTTTACTCCGTCGCCGTGCGCAGCGGGAACCACCCCGCTGGCGCTCATCCGACTCCAGCCACGGACGCCAGGCCGACAGTAAGGAGACCCGCTGAGATCGCGGCGGTCGCCCCACCTGACAACGCGGGTCGACCAACGGAAACTGGATCGCTGCAGCCAGCGGGAACAGTGACAACACGTGGCAGGGAAAGACGCCGACGAGCGAGATCGCCATCACGAACACGATGACCAGGTATTGGCTGACGCGCGTCCGTCGTGTGATCGGTAGTGCCTGAGCCGGTCTGACCCTCACGGCAAAATCACGTTCGTGGCCCCGTCGGAGCAGCCCACGGTGCCGATCCTGTAGTAATTCGCAGCGCAGATGAGCATCTTGATCACGCAGAGGTCCAGGCGAATCTTGAACCACGACATGTGTCTCCAACGCGGAACCGACGGGTGAGCTGTGCCTCGCGCATCCCTGTCGGAGTAGTACGAGTCACCGGAGCGTAGACGCTTCCGTTCCGAAGCTGAGCCGCGTTGTAGCACCAACGCTTTCGCCAGGTGATCTTCCACATCAACTGTCCGATCCCGTTGTACCCGGGATACGCGTAGTCGTACTGAGCCAGCCTGTAGCCCGACCCGCACGTACCGATCTGCGCATCTGCCTCGGCTGGCGTAGCCGGCTCGACGAGCACCACCGTGGCCGATCCAGGGCCACCATCATCGTGGTCAATCGAGCCCAAGAAGTTTCGTAGAGAGTCCACACAAAGAGAGACCCGACCAATCGACGCGCGTCACGCCGGTCTCAGGAGGATTGATCAGGGATCTACGTGTAGGCGATCTCCGAGCGAACCGTTCGGATCGGCGAAGGACCCGGTTCAACAGCCCCAATCGCGGCGCTCTGCCAACAGCCGGGTCGCCTCAGCCGCAGACGGCTCCGTGCGCCGCAGACTGCACGACTTTGGCGTACTTGCCGAGCACGCCGCGGGTGTACTTCGGCGGGTTCGGCATCCAGCCTTCCTTGCGGGCGGCGAGGTCCTCGATCGCCACCTCGAGCGTCTTGTTCGCGACGTCCAGCGTGATCGGGTCACCGTCGCGCACGAAGGCGATCGGGCCGCCGTCGACAGCCTCGGGAGCGATGTGACCGACACAGAGGCCGGTCGTGCCACCGGAGAACCGACCGTCGGTGATCAGCAGGACGTCCTTGCCGAGTCCGGCGCCCTTGATGGCGCCGGTGATGGCGAGCATCTCGCGCATGCCCGGTCCGCCCTTGGGACCCTCGTACCGGATCACCACGACGTCTCCGGCGTGGATCCGGCCCTCGGTCAGGGCGTCGAGCGCGGCCCGCTCGCCGTCGAAGACCCGGGCCGTGCCCGTGAAGGTGGTGTCGTCGAAGCCGGCTGACTTCACCACGGCACCCTCCGGGGCAAGCGAGCCCTTGAGGATGGTGATGCCGCCGGTCTTGTGGATCGGGCGGCTCAGTGCGCGGATGACCTCGTCGTCCACGCCCTTCGGATTCAGTGCGTCCAGGTTCTCGGCCATGGTCTTGCCGGTCACGGTCAGGGTGTCGCCGTGCATCAGGCCGGCGTCGAGCAGGGCTTTCATCACGACCGGGATGCCGCCGATCTTGTCGACGTCGTTCATCACGTACTTGCCGAACGGCTTGAGGTCACCGAGATGCGGGACCTTGTCGCCGATCGTGTTGAAGTCGTCGATGCTGAGGTCGACCTCGGCCTCACGGGCGATCGCCAGCAGGTGCAGCACGGCGTTCGTGGAGCCGCCGAGGGCCATCACGACAGCGATCGCGTTCTCGAATGCCTCACGCGTCATGATCTGGCGCGCGGTGATGCCCTGCGCGAGCATCGCGACCACAGCCTCGCCGGAGCGGTGCGCGAAGCCGTCACGGCGGCGGTCGACGGCAGGCGGAGCGGCGCTCCCGGGCAGCGACATCCCCAGCGCCTCGGCGACCGAGGCCATCGTGTTCGCGGTGTACATGCCGCCGCACGCACCTTCGCCGGGACAGATCGCCCGCTCGATCCTGTCGACCTCCTCCCGGGTGATCTTTCCTGCCAGGCAGGCTCCCACGGCCTCGAAGGCGTCGATGATCGTCACGTCGTGGCCGTCGACGCTGCCGGGCATCGTCGAGCCGGCGTACAGGAACACCGAGGCAAGGTCGAGCCGGGCCGCGGCCATGAGCATCCCGGGGAGAGACTTGTCGCACCCCGCCAGCAGCACCGAGCCGTCGAGGCGCTCGGCCATCATCACGGTCTCGACGGAGTCGGCGATGACTTCACGACTGACCAGCGAGTAGTGCATCCCCTCGTGGCCCATCGAGATGCCGTCGGAAACCGAGATGGTGCCGAACTCCAGTGGGTAGCCGCCCGCGGCGTGCACGCCGTTCTTCACCGCCTTCGCCAGCCGGTCCAGGGACAGGTTGCAGGGAGTGATCTCGTTCCAGCTCGACGCGACGCCGATCTGCGGCTTGACCCAGTCGTCGTCGCCCATGCCCACCGCCCGGAGCATCCCGCGCGCGGCGGCCTTCTCGAGGCCGTCGGTGACATCGCGGCTACGGGGCTTCATGTCGGGCGCGGAATCCGGGGTCGTCATGGGTGTCATTCTCTACGACCGCACCAGCCGTCCGGGGAGGGGTTTCGTCCCTTGACCATCCCAGGAGGCTGAGTCGGGTCCTGATTCGGTCCTGCGATGTGAGACCTAGTTCACATACTCGTCACACACAGGTGACCGTCCCGTTGCACGCGCCTGACAGATTCAGGGCTTCACCACCACCAAGAGGGAGGAACCCGGATGAGCAATCTGTACGCCGCCACACCTCTGGGTCTCGTGGCGCGTTGGTCGACCCGGAGCCAGGAGCAGGCACGCCGCAACGCGATGGCCGCGTGCACGATCCTGACCGCGCGCCGACTCGAACGCATCGAGGTCGAGGAATTCGTCGCCGGCTACCTGTCGCGACAGACCAGGACGGCCGAGACGACGCCGGTCGCCCCGGCCCGCCACGTCGGCTGATCCCACCCAGGACCCGAGACCACCCACGACGCGGCTCGTGATCTGAGCCACGAATGCCCCCTTACGCAGCGGGGCTGGGGCAAACTCGGGCCATGTCCGCATCCGCAGTCGACCTGCGCGTCGTCGACGATGCCGACGACAGCCTCGCTCTCCGCTTCTACACGGTCCCAGCGAGCGACGGCACCGAGCTGCAGGCCTGGACCAACGACGTCGCCGGCCCGACCGTGCTGCTGTGCAACGGCCTGGGTACCAACCCGTACGCCTGGCCGGCTCTGCTCGACCCCGACTGCGGTGTGCACGTGATCTCGTGGAACCACCGTGGCACCGGCGGCTCGGGCCGCCCCGTCGACCCCGGCCACGTCGGGATCGATGCCTTCGTTGAGGACGCGCTGGCCGTGCTAGACGACGCCGGACTCGACTCCTGTGTGGTCATGGGCTGGTCGATGGGCGTGAACACGGCGTTCGAGCTCGCATTCATGCACCCCGATCGTGTCACCGGCCTCTTCGCCGTGGCAGGCGTGCCCGGCGGGACCTTCTCCTCCATGCTGGCTCCCCTGCGGATCCCGCGGTTCGCCCGGGCCGCGATCACGGTCAACGCAGCCCGTCTGATGGGCCTGCTCGGCGGTCCGCTCAGCCCGATCTTCCGGCAGTTGCCGATCGGTCCGAAGACGGTCGCCGTACTGAGTCACAGCGGGTTCATGTTCCCCGTGGCCGACGCCGAGCTCACCGCGCTCACGGTCCACGAGATGCTGCAGACCCCCATCGACTGGTACATGCACCTCGCGGTCCAGACCTCGCGGCACGTGCGGGTCTCGCTGCGCGACATCGCCGTCCCGACGACCTTCGTGGCCGGGCACTGGGACGTCCTGGCGTCAGCCGCCGACATGCTCACGGCCGCGACGCGGATCGACGGTGGCGAGTACGTCGAGTTCAACGGCAGTCACTTCATCGCCATGGAGAAGCCCGCCGAGGTCCACGAGCTTCTGCTCGACCTGCTCGACCGCGTCGACTCACCGGAATGACGAAGGGCCCCGGTCAGCGACCGGGGCCCTTCGTGTCCGGGTCGTCAGACGACGACGCGGATGAACGCGCTTCCGCGGCGAAGGTCCGCGAACTGACCGGTGGCCGACAGCGTCGCCCGACCGAGAACCCGGCCGACACGGACGAAGCGGACGAATCTGCCGGTGCTCGTCGCAGCGCCGGTGGCCACGACACGCCCACGGAACCGGAGCGTGACCTTCTCCCCGGCGGCCAGGCCGGAGACCGTCGCCTTCACCAGGGTGCCGCGGGTGACCCGAAACCTCGCCGGGGTCACGTGCAGGATCGCAGCCCCGAGGGCCTTGGTCTGCACCGACGTCGACGACACGCCATCGGTGACCGAGACGGTCCGCGTCGCCGTACCGGCCGGGATCGTCACCCGGACCGTCGTCGTACCGACGAAGCCGGCAGCCCCGGGAACCGAGATAGCGATGCCGGAGACGCAGACGGTCTGGCCCGGGACGGCTCCCGAGACGCGGTAGCTGGCCGTCTTCCCGGCCTCCACGTATCCCGTGGGGCCGCTCAGAGCGAGGGCGGGGGTCGCGGTCGGAGCCCACTGCAGCACCGCGAGGGCCTGCGAGGTGGCGCGACGCCACTGGTCCTGGGTGGTTGTGGTGATCCCGACGCCCCGCCCGTTCGCCAGGGCCGAGTTGTCGTAAGCGATCGCGCCGGTCTCGGTGGACAGGTGGCTCGAGCATCCGGCCAGCTCGTCGGCCTGGTGCTGGCGCACCCAGACCGCCGCGTTGCTGGCCGCGCCGGTGTCACCGAGATCGCCCAGCGCCCAGCCGGCCAGGCCGGTGCTGTTGGCGTTCGGCGAGCTCGTCGAGGTGCCCCCGCTGAATGATCCGTCGGTGTGCTGCTGGCCCAGCAGCCAGGCCTCGGCCTTGCCGATCGCGCGAGCGACCTTGGCGTTGCTGTCGATCTGGGGAAGAAGGGCGAGGATCGCGGTCGACGTGACGTCCGGATCGGCGGGCCCGCCGGTGGCGTCGCAGGTCTGGACGGCAGCACCGGGGTCCGAGAAGTTGAGCCGGAAGTAGCCCGCGGCGCACTGCTGGCCCAGCAGGTATGTCAGGACCTCGCTCGCCTTGGTCGATCCGGCGGCAGCCAGACCCTCGGCCGCGTACGCCTGGCCGATCGTGTTGGCGAAGTCCCCGTAGGAGCTGTCATCGGCGATGCGACCCGTCTGGGCGCCGGTACCGAGGACCCGGTTCTCCAGGTTCTGCACCAGGTTCACCCCGCCGTACGTCGTCGGATCCTGGGCCGCGAGCTGGGCGAAGACCAGCGCCTTTGCGGTCGCGCCGGCGTAGTACCCGTGCTGGACTAACACTGGCGGGTTCGCGAACGAGTACTCGTCGGCCTCGGTGTACCCCGAGCTACCGGCGATGTGCGGCGCCAAGGCGGTGGCGATCGAAGAGACGTCCCCGCCGACCGCGTCGAGGGCGAAGGCCGTGTCGATGCTCAGGCCGTAGTCGTCGAAGCCGTACTGGTCGTTGTGGATCAGCCCACTGGTGAGCTGGCCGGCGAGCCAGCTGGCACCGGAGGCGGCCGGCGTCGGGACCACAGCCCCGGCCGGACCGGCGACGAGCCCGAGCCCGGAGACGGCGAGCGCCGACGTAGCTACGAGGGCGCCGAGACGGCGCGTGAAGAGTGACATGGGAGGGCCCTTCCGGCTGCTCAGCGGCGGCGGCATGCCACCGCTGTTTTCCACGACAGCGTGTGTGCAAAGACGTCGCGTGGCGGGTGCTCCGACTCGTCGCACGAATGCGACCTACGGTTGCGGGTCGGCGCCGGGATTCGACCGGCTTTCCCCGACCACGGACGTGGCGGATGGTGCAGCTCCTCAAAGCGAGGAACGGGCTGAGACTAGCATCGGATCTAGGGTGCAAGCTTCTCCAGGATCAGCTCACGGACCCGCCCGGCATCGGCCTGTCCACGCATCTGGGCCATCACGGCGCCGATGAGCGCTCCCGCGGCAGCCACCTTGCCGTCGCGGATCTTCTCGGCGACGTCCGGGTTGGCAGCGATGGCACGGTCGACGGCCTCGCCGAGCGCTGCGTCGTCGGAGACGACCGCAAGCCCGCGGGCGGCCACGACGCCATCCGGCTCACCCTCGCCGGCCAGTACGCCGTCGAATACCTGGCGCGCCAGCTTGTCGTTGATCGAGCCCTCGTCGACCAGTGCCTGGATCCGCGCGACCTGCTGCGGTGTGATCGGCAGCTCGGCGAGCTCGATGCCGTCCTCGTTGGCCCGGCGGGTGAGCTCGGAGACCCACCACTTGCGGGCCGCCTGCGCCGAGGACCCGGCCGTCACAGTCTGCTCGATCAGGCCGACGGCGTCGGACGCCACGACGTCGCGCATCTCCAGATCGGTGAAGCCCCAGACGGCTTGGAGCCTGGCCCGCTGCACACGCAACGGCTCGGGCAGGGCGGCCCGCAGCTCCTCGACCCACTCGGTCGGCGGCGCCATCGGCACCAGATCGGGCTCGGGGAAGTAGCGGTAGTCGTCGGCATCGGACTTCTCGCGGCCCGAGGTCGTGACCCCGGTGTCCTCGTGCCAGTGCCGGGTCTCCTGCAGGATCGACTCCCCCGCGCTGAGCAGGGTCGCCTGGCGCGAGACCTCGTAGCGGGCGGCCCGTTCGACCGAGCGCAGCGAGTTGACGTTCTTGGTCTCGGTGCGCGTGCCCAGTTTGTCGCTCCCGCTCGGTGCCAGCGACAGGTTGACGTCGCACCGCATCGAGCCCTGCTCCATCCGGACGTCGGACACCCCCAGCCCGAGCAGCAGGTCGCGCAGGGTCGCCACGTACGCGCGCGCCACGGCGGGGGCCTTCGCCCCCATTCCGGTGATCGGGCGGGTGACGATCTCGATCAGCGGGATACCGGCGCGGTTGTAGTCGACCAGGGAGTAGTCGGCACCCTGGATCCGACCGGTCGAACCACCGACGTGCAGCGACTTCCCGGTGTCCTCCTCCATGTGGGCGCGCTCGATCTCGACCCTGAAGGTCTCCCCCTCCACCTCGACGTCGAGGAAACCGTCGAAAGCGATCGGCTCGTCGTACTGCGAGGTCTGGAAGTTCTTCGGCATGTCCGGGTAGAAGTAGTTCTTCCGGGCGAACCGGCACCAGGCGGCGATCTCGCAGTTCAGGGCGAGCCCGATCCGGATCGCCGATTCGACGGCCTTCCGGTTCACCACCGGCAGCGAGCCCGGCAGGCCCAGGCAGGTCGGGCAGGTCTGGGTGTTGGGCTCCGCACCGAACTCGGTCGGGCAACCGCAGAACATCTTGGTGGCCGTGTTGAGTTCGACGTGGACCTCCAGGCCCATGGCCGGGTCGAAGGCCGCGATGGCGTCGTCGTAGGACATGAGGGTGGTGGTCATGCGGCACCTCCTGAGGTTTCGACAGGCTCAACCGCCGGGGTCAGCTCGGGTGCCTGGCTCAGCAGCGGCGCGCCCCACTGCTTCTCCAGCAGGGCTTCGAGCGCAGCGCCGACCCGGTAGAGGCGATCGTCTGCCAGCGCGGGTGCGAGCACCTGGAAGCCCACCGGCAGGCCGTCCTCGGGTGCCAGCCCGGCGGGGATCGAGATTCCGGGGATCCCGGCCAGGTTCGCCGGGATCGTGGCGACGTCGTTGAGGTACATCGCGAGCGGGTCGTCGAGCTTCTCCCCGATCCTGAACGCCGTGGTCGGGGCGGTGGGTGAGACGAGCACGTCGGCGAGGTCGAACGCAGCAGCAAAGTCCTGGCTGATCAGCGTGCGCACCTTCTGTGCCTGTCCGTAGTAGGCGTCGTAGTAGCCGCTGGACAGGGCATAGGTGCCCAGGATGATCCGGCGCTTCACCTCGTCACCGAAACCGGCATCGCGGGTCGCGCGCATCACGTCCTCGGCGCTCGGGTCACCGTCGGGGACCACCCGCAGGCCGTAGCGCATCGCGTCGAAGCGTGCGAGGTTCGAGGACGCCTCGCTCGGCATGATCAGGTAGTAGGCGGCCAGCGCGTGCGCGAAGCTCGGGCAGGAGACCTCGACCACCTCGGCACCGGCTCCGACGAGCAGCGCGACGGCTTCGTCGAAGCGCTGCTGGACACCCGCCTGGTACCCCTCACCGCGGAGCTCGGCGATGACGCCGACCCGCAGCCCGCTCAGGTCACCCGAGGCACCGTCGCGCGCTGCGGCGACGAGCGCCGGCAGCGGCTGGTCGATGCTGGTCGAGTCGAGCGGGTCGTGCCCGCCGATCACTTCGTGCAGCAGGGCGGAGTCGAGCACGGTCCGGGTGACCGGGCCGACCTGGTCCAGGGAGTTCGCCATCGCGACCAGGCCGTAGCGCGAGATACCGCCGTAGGTGGGCTTGAGGCCCACGGTGCCGGTGACCGCGCCCGGCTGGCGGATCGAGCCGCCGGTGTCGGTACCGATCGCGAGCGGAGCCTCGAACGCCGCCACCGCGGCGGCCGAGCCGCCACCCGAACCACCCGGGATCCGGTCGAGGTCCCAGGGGTTGTGCGTCGGCCCGTAGGCGGAGTGCTCGGTCGAGGAGCCCATCGCGAACTCGTCCATGTTGGTCTTGCCGAGGATCGGCAGGCCGGCGGCCTTCAGGCGCGCGACCACCGTGGCGTCGTACGGCGGGATCCAGCCTTCGAGGATCTTCGAGCCGCAGGTGGTGGGCAGCCCCTGGGTGGCCAGGACGTCCTTGACAGCGATCGGCACGCCGTCGAGCTCGGAGGCCGGCGTACCGGCCGCCCGGCGGGCGTCGGAGGCGGCGGCCTGCGCAAGCGCACCCTCGGCGTCGACGTACAGGAACGAGTGCACGGCCCCGTCGACGGCGGCGATGCGGTCCAGGCACGCCTGGGTGAGCTCGACGCTCGTGACGTCGCCCGCGGCGAGCATCGCTGCGAACTCCGCAGCACTCTTCTTCAGGAGAGTCACTGCTCGTCTCCCAGGATCCTCGGCACCGAGAACCGCTGCTGTTCGCTCGCCGGCGCGCCGGAGAGGGCCTGCTCCGCGGTGAGGCACGGTACGACGACGTCGTCGCGATACACGTTGGTCAGCGGAAGCGCGTGCGACGTCGGCGGGATGTCCGCGGCCGCGACACCGGCGATCGAGGCGATGCTCTCGAGGATCACGGAGAGCTGGGGAGCAAGGTGGTCGAGCTCGGCGTCGTCGAGCTCGATCCGGGCGAGATCGGCCAGATGGCGC
This sequence comes from Marmoricola sp., assembly GCF_025965215.1. Classification (GTDB taxonomy): domain Bacteria; phylum Actinomycetota; class Actinomycetes; order Propionibacteriales; family Nocardioidaceae; genus Marmoricola. Next base: position 16,439 of record NZ_JAOPXI010000135.1, on the reverse strand, counting down.
ACCTCGTCACGGGAAATCTCAGGCATGCGCCAATCCTAGGGTGCTCGGACTGTGCGCCCGTCAGCACATCTCGGCAAGCTCGATGACCGCGGCGAGCACGGCCCTAGCGGGCCGAGCCCACGGCCTTGACCATCCCGTCGTCGATCATCTGCTGGAAGTGCTCGACGACGGATTCCGCGCCGGGGCGGAAGTTGATCCCGAGCTCGCGAACCGTCCGCGAGTTGTCGAAGCGCAGCGGGTACCCGACGTTCAACTCGACGTACTTGCGGGTCAGCCCGGCCGCCGGTGCCCCGAGCTTGATCAGCAGCTTCGGGGCCTCGAACAGCGGGAACGACGGGCGGTACCCGAACTTCTCGCGCAGCGCTCGCCCGATCTGCAGCATGCTCATCGACTCCGCGTTGGTGATGTAACGCCCGTGCGCCTCGGGGGTGAAGCCGGCAGCGATGTGTGCCCGGGCGACGTCGCGGACGTCGACCACGCCGAGCTCCATCGCCGGGGCTCCGCCGGCGAGACTGAAGTCGGTGAAGTGGTTCATCGTCGCCATCGACCCGGACTTGCTCACCGTGGTCAGCGCCGGGCCGAGCACCAGTCCGGGATGGATGGTGACCAGGTCCCACCGGTCCTGGTCGGCCTGGATGTCCCAGGCTTCCCGCTCGGCCACCGTCTTGGAGTAGGAGTACTCCTGGTGGGTCGGGGTACTGGTCGTGTTCCAGTCGTCCTCGGTGAAAGTGTCCTTGCCGACCATCTCGATAGTGTCCCCGTAGATGGCCACGACGCTGCTGGTGAGCACCACGCGTTTGACCGAGTCAACCTCGTTCACGCTCGCCAGCACGTTGCGGGTGCCTTCGAGGGCCGGCGCGATCAGCTGCTTCTGCGGGTTCTTCACCTTGCCGAGCAGGAACGGCGACGCGGTGTGGATGACGAGCTCGCACCCCACCATCGCGTCGGTGAAGCTGCCGGGCTCGAGCAGCTCGGCGCGGTGCAACGTCAGGCGGCCCGGGTGCTCCTCGGCCAGCGCGTGCAGGTGCTCGAGGCCGTTCTTCTTCTTCGGGTCGCGCACGGTCGCGCGCACCGTCTTCCCGTCTTCCAGGAGGTAGCGCACGACCCAGCTCGCGACGTACCCGCTGCCGCCCGTGACCAGGACCGGCGCCGTGGGATCGATGTTCCTCATGGGGAGAGGTTAGGGGTGCCACCGATGCCGCGCGCGGGAACGTGACCGTCATTACGCTGACGCCATGGAACCGACCTATATCGCCGAGGAGCGCACCCAGCTCGACGGTTTCCTCGACGCCGCGCGCGAGGAGATCGTCGCCGGACTCGAGGGTCTGACCGAAGAACAGGCGCGCCGGCGCCTGGTGCCGTCCCTGACGACGCCGATAGGATTGGTCAAGCACGCCACCTTCGTCGAACAGGTCTGGTTCCACGTCGCGCTGGCCGGGCGTACGCGGGCCGAGCTGGGCCTGCCCGACGACATCGACAGCAGCTTCGGGTTCACCGACGACGACAGCGTCGCGGGCGTGATCGCGCGCTATCGCGAGGTGTGTGCCGAGGCTCGCGAGATCGCCGCGGGCTACACCCTGGACGACCTCGCGATGCACAACCGCAGGAGTCCGCTGAACCTGCGCTGGATCTACGTGCACATGGTGCGGGAGCTTTCCGGGCACGCCGGTCACGCGGACATCCTGCGGGAGCAGATCCTGAACGAGGACGGCCGCTGAGCCCGAGCAGGCCGATCGGATGTAATTTCAAGGACTTTAGTCCCAATTAGGCCATATTCGCCCCATATCGCCCTGGTGTGAATCATGGTTGATGGATGGCCATCGACATCCTGAGCGCGCGCCCGCCGAAGCACGCCTCCTCGCCCGGCGAGATCGCAGGTTGGGCCGATCTGCTGGGCCCGCCCAGCGCCGAGGAGCGGCGTTCCCGCGTGATGGCCCATCTGGGTGGCCTGGCCGCACTGACCGCTCTCATCGGCTACGTCACCTGGCGCGTCGTGTTCACCCTGCCTTCCTCGGGCCCGAACTTGGTCGCTGCCATCGTCCTGGTCGCGTTCGAGGCGATCCCGCTGATCGGCATGGTCTTCCGGCTGGGCACGCTGTGGAACATCGACTCCTCCGCTCCTGCGCCGGTGACCGCGGCACCGGACGGCATGCGCGTGGCTGTCCTGATCCCGACGTACGACGAGCTGGCCGAGGTGATCGCCCCGACCATCGCCGCCGCCGTCGCGCTGGAGCCTGCGCACGAGACGTGGGTGCTCGACGACGGCGACCGACCGTGGGTGGCCGAGATCTGCCGCACCTACGGCGCGCGCTACGTGTGCCGCCCTGTCCACGACCACGCCAAGGCAGGCAATCTCAACCACGCGCTGGCCCTGATCGCCGACGAAGCCGCGGCCGGCGCCGAGGACATCGATCTGCTCGCCGTGCTGGACTGCGACCACGTCCCGTTGGAGGGCTTCCTCACCTCGACCCTCGGCTGGTTCGCCGATCCCCGGATCGGCCTGGTGCAGGGTCCGCAGAGCTTCTACAACGCCGGAGCCTTCGACGACGACGGCATCAACGGTGAGCAGGGCCTGTTCTTCAACGTGCGCATGGCCGCACGCAACCATCCCGAGGCCGGACCGTTCTGGTGCGGTTCGACCGCGGTGGTCCGCACCGCCGCACTCAGAGAGATCGGCGGGGTCGCCACCGACACGGTCGTCGCGGACATGCACACCACGCTCGCACTGATCAGGGCCGGCTGGCGTACGGCGTACCACCACCAGACGCTCGCCGTCGGCCTGGCGCCGAGCACCGCCGAGCAGTACCTGCTCCAACGCCGACGCTGGGGCCTCGGAGCGATGCAGGTCCTCGTCAAGGAGGGGCTGTGGGGAGCCAAGCGCGGGATGTCCTGGCGCAACTACTACGAGTACCTGTCCGGATCGCTGTGGTGGCTCGAAGGTGCAGCCACCGTCCTGGTCCTGATGGTCCCGGTGGCGCTGCTGCTGACCGGTGCGCAGACCTCGACCGCACCGCCGCTGACCTTCGCCGCGGTCTTCTCGGCGACGTTCGCGATCCGTCTCTGGGGAACGAAGCGGTTCTATCGGCACCAGCTGAGCTGGACCACTGCACTTGCCCTGCGGATGGTGCGGATACCGGTCGGACTGTCTTGCGCCTGGTGGTTGCTGACGCGTCGGAGCCCGCAGCTCCAGGTCACGCCGAAGGCCGGGAGCGCCGTACGGACCAAGAGCCGGGTTCCGCGGGTGCTCGAGGTCCTGCTCGCCGTCCTGGTCGCCGTCCTGGGCTACGCCGCCGTCGGCCTGGCGGGCCTGGTTCCGTGGCGGGCGACCCCCGGTGCAACCGTCGCCTCGGGCATCTGGCTGCTGATCGCGGCGACCGCCGTGACGCTGGGGGTGCGTCGGATCCGTGCCGTCGAGTACGCGTCCTCTCGTCGCAACGCGCCGCGGTTCACCGTCAACAGCACCGTGACGGTCAACGGGTTCGCCAGCGAACTGGTCGACGTCTCCGTCGGCGGGATGCGGGCTCGCGTCCCGTTCTGGGTGCTGGCTGACCAGACTCATGTCCAGGTCGAGATGCGCGGGGCCCGACCGCTCGAGCTCCTGGTGGTTCGCGAAGAACGCGGTGCTGCGCCCGACGAAGGACTGATCTCACTGCGGACTGTTCCGGGCGACTGGGCGGCGATGAGGACGTTGTCGCTGTGGTTGTTCCGCACGCTCCCCGGCGCCGTCCCCGGCCTCCCGGACGGCGTCCCCGCAGCCGCGTCGACCGTGCCGCCATCGAGCTTGTCGGTCCGCCAGGGCCGGGCTGCCTCCGCGCGGGTGCGGACGGCGATGGCACCACAGCATGCATGAGACGGCGGGCTCGGGCACCGACGCGAGGACCAGTACGTCGCGGAACTACCTGGTCGCCGTGGTCTGCGTGGTGATCGCCTCGGAAGCGCTGCCTGTCCCGCGACTGCTCCAGGACCTTGTCTACAGCCTCGTGGGTCTGTCGGTGGTCGTGGCCATCGTCGTCGGGATCCGTCGCTACCGGCCACGGGCCCCGACGGCCTGGTACCTGATGGCCGCCGGGCAGTCGCTGTGGGTGGTGGCCGACACGACGTTCAACTGGCAGCAGGACGTCGCCCACGTGACGGCGTACCCGACCATCTCCGATGTCTTCTACCTGCTCGGCTACGTCACCTTCGCGGCCAGTCTCGCCGTGCTGATCAAGGGCCGTTCGGGATTGCGTAGCGACCTGGGATCCGCGCTGGACAGCGCGATCGTGACCGCGGGCCTGGGCCTGCTCTCATGGGTCCTGCTCGTCCGGCCGACCATCGAGAGCTTCGACCACAACCCGCTCGCCGCGGGGGTCGCGGTGGCCTACCCGGCGATGGACGTCGTCCTCGTCGGTGCGCTGATCCGCCTGATCAGCTCCCCCGGCGGACGGTCTCCGGCCTTCCGCTACCTCCTGGCAGCCCTCTCGCTCCTGATCGTGGCCGATACGGTGTCGGACTCGTTCAACCTGTTCGCGACCAACAAGGTCTCTGGCGTGGAGTTCCTCTGGCTCCTGTCCTACGCCGCATGGGGCACAGCCGTCCTGCACCCGTCCATGCGGCGGCTCTCGGATCCAGGAGCGGTCCCCGATGTCAGGTTCCGTGGCTTCAGGCTCCTCGCAGTTGTGGTCGCCACGATGATCGCCCCGGGGATCCTCGCCGTCGAGCACCTCGCCGGCAAGCCCCTCGACATCTGGGCCGTCGTCGGCGGCTCGGTGCTGATCGCGCTCCTGGTGGTGTTGCGGATGAGTCTGGCCATCGAGCGCATCAGCGCCGTGCACCACTCGCTGGAGGTGCTGCAGGACGAGCTTGCCGTGCAAGCCACGCACGACCCGCTGACCGGGTTGGCCAACCGGATCCGGACGATGCAGCTGATCGCCGGCGCCCTCGGCCGCTCGAACCGCAAGCGTGAGACGGTCGGGCTGCTCTTCATCGACCTCGACGGCTTCAAGGAAGTCAACGACAACCATGGCCACCGGGCCGGGGACGAGGTCCTGCGCGTCGTCGCCGCGCGGATGGACCAGCAGATCCGTGAAGGCGACTTCGTCGGCAGGCTCGGCGGTGACGAGTTCCTGGTCGGCATCGAGGACGCGTCCGATCCGGAGGACGCCGTCCAATTGGCGACGCGGTTGATCGCTGCCATCTCCGAACCGATCGGAGTCGACGACGGGATGACGGTCAAGGTAGGGGCGAGCATCGGCGTCGCCCTCGGACGCGGAGGCCTGACCGATGTCGAGACGCTCCTGCACGAGGCTGATCTGGCTGCCTACCAGGCCAAGGCAGCCGGACGAGGGCGCGTGGAGCTGTTCAGCAACACGGCGCGCGCCGCTCTGCGCCAGCACCACGACATCGAACGGGCATTGGCCGACGCGATCGCGCGCGACGAGCTCCTGCTGCACTTCCAGCCGATCTTCAACCTGTCCACCGGCGTGATCGACAGCTACGAGGCCCTGGTCCGCTGGGACCGGCCGGGTGTCGGGATGGTGCAGCCCGACGAGTTCCTCCCGGTCGCCGAGAGTTCCGACCTGATCTTCGACCTGGATGTCTGGGTGATGCGTGCGGCGCTGGCGCAGCTGTCCGAGTGGAACCGTGAACGAGGCGACACCAACCTCCAGATCGCTGTGAACGTCTCCGCCCGGCACGTGAGCCAGCAGCGGATCCGCGACGACGTCGAGCGCGCCTTGAGGACCGCGGAGATCGATCCTGGTCAGCTGGTGGTGGAGGTGACCGAGACCGCGCTGATGGATGGCAGTGCTGCCGCCGACAACCTGGAGGCGCTGCGCGCCTCTGGAGTCGTGATCAGCCTCGACGACTTCGGGACCGGCTACCAGTCCAGTGCTCAGCTCTCGCGGCTGCCGATCGACGTGCTCAAGATCGACCGCCAGTTCGTCGTGACGGATTCCGACTCAGCGCGCAGCCTGCTCGAGCTGATGATCAAGGCTGCGCACGCGTTCGGGATGAGAGTGGTCGCGGAAGGCATCGAGACGACCCAGCAGCTCGAGCTCGTCATAGAACTGGGCTGCCAGTACGCGCAGGGCTTCCATCTCGGCAGGCCAGGACCGGCAAAGGCTCAGAGTCCGGATGGCCCGCCGGCGAGCAGCGTCTTGAACCCGTCCTCGTCGAGGATCGGTACGCCGAGCTCCGCCGCCTTGTCCGCCTTGGACCCGGCGCTCTCGCCCACCACGACGTAGTCGGTCTTCTTCGAGACCCCCGAGGACGCCTTGCCGCCACGGAGGAGGATCGCCTCCTTGGCGCTGTCGCGGCTGAAGTCGACCAGCGACCCGGTCACCACGATGCTCAGGCCGGCGAGCGTCTGCTCACCCAGCTCGGCCTGCTCGTCGGCCATCCGGACGCCGGCAGCCGCCCACGCGGTCAGGATCTCGCGGTGCCAGGTCTCCTCGGCATCGTCGAGCCAGCTCCGGACCGACTCGGCGATGGTCGCGCCGACGCCCTCGGCGGCAGCAAGCTCACCGAGGCTGGCGGCGTCGATCGCGTCCATCGACCCGAACGTCTCGGCCAGCGCCCGGGCCGCGGACGGACCGACATGGCGGATCGACAGCGCGACGAGCACCCGCCACAACGGCTGCGCCTTCGCCTTCTCCAGGTTGTCGAGCAGCTTCTGCCCGTTGGCGGAGAGCTGGAAGTCGCCGTCCTCGTCCTTCTTCGACGCCCTGCGGAAGAGGTCGGCCTTGAGCAGGCTGGCCCGGTCGAGCCCGAAGATCCCGCCCTCGTTGGTGATCGCTCCGGACTCGAGCAGGGCGACTGCCGCCTCGTAGCCGAGGCCCTCGATGTCGAAGGCACCCCGACCCGCCACGTGGAAGACCCGCTCGGTGACCTGCGCCGGACATGCCCGGTGGTTCGGGCAGCGCCGGTCCTTGTCACCCTCCTTCTGCTCGACCAGGGGGGTCCCGCACGAGGGACACTCGGTCGGCATCACCCACTCGGGCAGACCCTTCGGCCGCAGTGCGAGCACCGGACCGAGGATCTCGGGGATCACGTCGCCCGCCTTGCGCAGGATGACCGTGTCGCCGGGCCGGACGTCCTTGCGCTTGACCTCGTAGGCGTTGTGCAGGGTCGCGTTGACGACGGTCGAGCCGGCGACCTTGACGGGTTCCATCACGCCGTACGGGGTGACCCGGCCGGTGCGGCCGGTATTCACCTCGATCGCGACGAGCAGCGTGTTGACCTCCTCCGGCGGGTACTTGAACGCGATCGCCCATCGCGGCGCCCTCGAGGTCGAGCCCAGCCTGCGTTGCAGGGTGACGTCGTCGACCTTCACCACGACGCCGTCGATCTCGTACGGCACGATCGTGTGCCGGTGCTCGCCGGCGTTCGCGATGAACGCCTCGACGTCGGCCAGCGTGGGCACCACCCGGACCGCTTCGGAGACCGGCAGGCCCCAGGCGGCGAGGGCTTCGTAGGCGTGGGACTGCGCCTTCGGCTCGAAGCCCTCCCGGGCACCGATGCCGTGGCACACCATGTCCAGGTCGCGACTCGCCGTGACCCGTGGGTCCTTCTGCCGCAGCGACCCCGCTGCCGAGTTGCGCGGGTTCGCGAACAGCGGCTTGCCGGCGTCGGCCAGGCTCGCGTTGAGCCTGTCGAAGGCATCGATCGGGAGGAAGACCTCACCACGGACCTCGATGAGTGCCGGAACCGGGAAAGCCTTCGAGCCGATCAGGGTGTGCGGGATCGAGGCGATCGTCTTGACGTTCGGCGTCACGTCCTCACCCGTGCGGCCGTCGCCGCGGGTCAGCGCCCGGACGAGACGGCCGTCCTCGTAGAGGAGGTTGATCGCCAGTCCGTCGACCTTCAGCTCGCAGAGGTACGCCGGGGACTCGATGCCCTCGCGGACCAGGCGCGCGTGCCAGGCGTGCAGCTCCTCGAGCGAGAACGCGTTGTCGAGGCTCTCCATCCGTTGCAGGTGATCGATCGCGGTGAACTCGGTGGAGACGGCCCCCCCGACCTTCTGGGTGGGCGAGTCCGGCGTGCGCAGCACCGGGAAGGCCTCCTCGAGGGCTTCGAGCCGACGCAGCCGCACGTCGAAGTCGGCGTCCGAGAGCGTCGGGTCGTCCAGGACGTAGTACCGGAACCTCGCATCATCGATCTGCTCTGCGATCTCCACGTGCTCGGCCCGGGCGGACGCCTCGTCGGCGGGTGTCTCGTCTGGTGCACTCACGGGTCGAGGCTATCGAGTGACGCCGACACCGCGGCACCCATCCGTTGCCGTCCGGGTTCCGAATCCTCGGTGTCGCCACCGCCGCGACCACCCGCACGAGAGGATGGCCGCATGGTCGACAACCCGGAATCGAACCTGGAGATGGGACCGCTGCCCGCGGACCTACACGGCCTCGTGGTCATGCTGCACGGGGGCGCCGATGTGAGCCGGCGCCGGGTGGACAGTCGCAACCTGGCGCTGCGCCGTACCCGTACCATGGCGGGCTACATCGCCCCGGGCCTCAGCCGGGCAGGGATCGGCGTCGGCGTCTTGAAGTTCACCCTCAAGGGCTGGAACGCGGGCGATGGTCCGGTGCCCGGCCCGGTGGCAGACGCGCGACGCGCGCTCGCCCAGGTCGCCGAGGAGTTCCCCGACCTGCCGATCGTGCTGGTCGGCCACTCGATGGGCGCCCGGGCGGCGTCCAGGGTCACCGACCAGCCCGGGGTCGTCGGCATGGTCGGGCTCGCGCCGTGGCTGCCTCACGACGACCCGGTCACCGCGCTCGCCAGCAAGCACCTGGTCGTCGCGCACGGCAGCAAGGACCGGATCACAAGTCCGAGGGCCAGCCGGCGCTACGTCGAGCGGGCGACACCCCAGGCAGCCTCCGCACGCTTCATCGATGTTCCCGGGCGCGGGCACTACATGCTCGCCGGCGCGGCCGACTGGAACAGGATCGCCCTCACCGAGGCACGCGGCGTGCTGGACCGGATCGCCCCCACAACCTGACCCGGCGTGGGCGGGATCACGTCGCCGGGACGAAACCGCCGTCGCGGGCGGCGCGTTCCATAGGGGACAGCACCCCGAGCCGGAAGACCCCATGCCAGCCTCACCACCCGATCACGGCCACCGCCCGACGATCACCCTGACGCAGATCGCCGCCAGCGCCCTGGCGGCTGCGTCGGCTGCCTTCGCCTCCTCCTACCTCGGCGTGGCCGGCACGATCGCCGGCGCCGCAGTGGCCAGCGTGATCGCGACCATCGCGAGCTCCATGTACAGCGCCTCCCTGCAGCGCAGCCGGGACGCGATGCTGAGGACGGCGACGCGCTGGGGCCCGGCCGCGGTCGCTCCCCCGCCGGCACCGGCCGAGCACCCACGGCCGCGCTGGAACACGATCGCCCTGTCGGCAGCGGCCGTCCTCGCGCTCAGCCTCGGATCGGTGACCGGACTTGAGGGCATCCTCGGCAGACCGCTCTCGACCCTGCTCGGCACCTCCAGCGCCAGCGGGACCACCCTCGGCGCCGCGACGGGCTCGCACCGCGCCGGGCACACCCGTACGCCGACCGTGAACGCGCCGACGACCCGGCCTTCACCGACGACGACTCCCGGCCCCCCGGCACCGACCCCGTCAGTCACCCCGTCAGCCACCCCGTCCAGCGATCCCTCGTCCGACCCCACCTCGGGTACGACGTCCGGGCCCACCGGCAGCCCGACCCAGGCGCCCACCCCGAGCGCGACGAGCACGCCGACGAGCCCCTGACCGGCCACGCGCAGCGCCCCCCCGGTGGTGATCACCGGGGGGGCGCTGCGCGTGGGTACGGGCTACTCGGTCCCGTCGCCGTACTCGTGACCCCGTGAGGTTGCCGGCTGGTAGTCAGCCGTGCCCGCGAAGGTCGCGTCGTAGGTCCCGTGGATGTCGAGCAGCTGGTCACCCGGGGCCAGCCCGAGGTCGATGCTGATCACGGTGTCGGAGCACTCCGCGATCCCGCTCGCGTCGGTGACGGCGTCACAGAGGTGCTTCGAGGGACGTGCCGGGCCCGCGGTGCTGTCGAACCGGATCGTCTGTCCCGCGAGCGGGTTCCCGAAGCGGTCGGTCAGCAGGGCCCGGATGTACCCGTTCTTCGGCGGCAGCGGGTCGGCCGGGTTGTTGACGTCGGCCGCGAACAGGTTCACCGGAGCGGCCGTGACGGTCTCGCTGAACGCCGGCGAGGTGCTGCCGGCGGTCGAGGTGTCACCGCCGTAGACCGCAACGACGTTGTGGGTGCCTGCGTGCAGGCCGGCCACCGACACCGATGCCGTCTGGTTCCCACCGGTGGTGGCCAGCGTCGCGGTGCCGAGCACCGTGCTGCCCTCCTTGAAGGTGACCGACCCGGTCGGGGTGGCACCGGCGGAGGAGACCGTGGCGGTGAACGTCACCGGGTCGCCGTAGACCGCCGGGTTGACCGACGAGGCGATGCCCGTCACTGACGGGGCACGGCTGACCGTCTCCGACGTTGCGGCGGTGGCACCGGTGAAGTTGTAGTTCCCGACGTACACGGCCTGCAGGGCGTGCGCCCCGGAGCTCAGGTGGGTGGTCACGAACGTGGCCACCGAGGTGCCGGCCGTCGAGGACGGCGCCAGGCTGGTCGCCCCAAGGAGCTCACTGCCCTCCCAGATCTGGACGACACCGGTCGGCTTCCCCGTGGCCGGGGCCACCGCTGTCACCGTCGAGGTCACCGTGACCGCTCCGCCGTACGCCGACGGGTTCGGGCCCGCCGTGACCGTCATCGACGTCGAGCCCTGGGTGATGGTCTGGCCCGTGCCCTCGTCGAGGACCCCAGTGCTCGCCACGAAGTTGCCATCGCCGCTGTACGCCGCGGAGACCGTGTACTTGCCGGGTGTCAGGGAGGCGAAGCTGGTGCTCGTCGCCACCCCGTCCACGATCGTGGCCCCGCCACCGAGTGGCACACCGTTGACGGTGAACTGCACGGTGCCGCTCGGGTTGCCGGCACCGGGGGCGACCGGCGACACCGTGGCGGTGAACTGGACGGCCTGGCCGTTCTGGGCCGGGTTCGCCGAGGAGGCGACCACCGTCGAGGTCAGCGCGCGGGTGACCTTCTGGACCACCGAGCCGTTGCTCGGGTTGAAGTTGCCGTCGCCGCTGTACGTCGCGGTGATGGCGTGCTGCGCCACGGTCAGGTTGGACACCGTGATCGATGCCTGCTCACCGGTGGACGAGCTGACCGGCTGGGTACCGATCACGGTCGCGCCGTCGGTGAACACGATCGTGCCCGACGGAGAACCGGCACCCGGAGCCACCACGGAGACGCTCGCGGTGAACGTCACCGGCTGGCCGAAGACCGAGTTCGGGGCGTTGCTGACCAGGGACGTGGTCGTCGACGCCTTGTTCACCGTCTGGGTGAGCGGAGCCGAGGTGCTGGTGATGAAGTTCTCGTCACCCGACAGGTACTTGGCGGTGATCGTGTGGTCGCCCACCGACAGGCCTGTCAGCGTCGCGTCCGCCTGGCCGCCGGCCAGAACTGCGAATGCCCCGGCCGGGTTCCCGTCGACGATGAACTGCACGGCACCGATCGGGTTGCCCGTCGCGGGGGCCACTGGAGTGACCTCGGCGTGGACCTGGACCGACTGCCCGAAGACCGATGGGTTCGGCGAGGACGTCACCGTGGTCGTCGTGTGTGCGGCGATCACGGCCTGGGTCAGGCTGTTGTTGGACCCGCCGAAGTTGCCGTCCCCGGCGTAGTTGGCCGTCACGTGGTGTGAGCCGGCGTCCAGGTGGGCGACCGGCGAGCTTGCCTGGCCGCCGACCAGCGGCACCGGAGCACCGAGGTTGACGCCGTCGACCGCGAACTGGACGGTTCCGCTCGGCGTACCGACCCCGGGACCGACGGCGGTGACGTTCGCCGTGAACGTCAGCGGCTCACCCGCGACCGCGCTGGCGTCGGAGGTCGTCATGCTCAGGTTGGAGTCGGCCTTGTTGACACCGTGGGTGATCGTCGCCGACGAGCTCGAGGAGAAGTCCCCGTCGCCGTTGTAGACGGCCACGACGTTGTGGTTGCCCGTCGACAGGTTGCTCACGCTCAGTGTCGCTGTGCTGCCGCTCAACGGGACGGCGGTGCCGAACGGCTGGCCGTCGATGTTGAACTGCACCGCACCGGTCGGTGAACCCGCGCCGGCACCGGTCACACCGACGGTCGCCGTGAACACGACCGCCTGTCCGCTGACCGTCGGAGAGGGGGCGTCGGTCAGCCCGGTGGTGGTCGCTGCCTTGTTGACCTGCTGGGTCTTCGCGGCCGACGTGCTGCCGAAGAAGTTCGGGTCACCGCTGTACACCGCTGTGATCGCGTGCGACCCCGTGCTCAGGGTGGAGGTCGAGGCGCTGGAGGCGGCGCCCGCGACGAGCGTGACCGCGGAGCCGAAGTTGGTGCCGTCCACCTTGAACTGGACGGTCCCGGTCGGGGTTCCGGTGCCGTTGGTGGCGGCCACGGTGGCCGAGAAGCTGGTCGCCTGGCCGTGGACGACGTCAGCCGGCTGCGCAACCGTCGTCGCGGTCGCGTTCTGGGTCACGTCGATCGATCGGACCGACGAGCTCGCGGTGTAGAAGGCGGTCGCGGCGAACGACGCCGTGATCGTGGCACCGGGGCGCGGCGGTCCGGCGATGGGCAGCGTGGCCGTGGCGACGCCGTTGGCGTCGGTGGTACCGACGACCGTCGTGCCGCCGGACAGCGTGAAGGAGACGGAGCGTCCCGGAAGCACCTGGGTGCCGAGGTTCGGGTCGACCAGCGTCGCCGACACGACCAGGTTGGTGTTCTGGGGCGCTGAGCCCGGCGTACCGGCCGACAGCGCGATGTTGGTGACGTTCTGGATCGTGATGGTGTTGTTCACCGTCGTGGTGCTGTTCGAGCAACCGATGAAACCGGTTCGCTTCTGCTCGGCCGCGCGGGCCGTGTACGTCCCGTTCGGGAAGGAGTGCGAGTCGATCACGTTGCTGGTCACCGCGCTGGTCGACTGGATGTTCTGGGTGAACACCGTGACATTCGCCGCGTTGATCAGCGACAACGTGACGTTCGGCTTGGTGCCGTTGACGCACAACGTTCCGTCCGCACCGGTGCCGGAGTCCTGGATCGTGAAATTGCCCGCGACGACAGCCCCGGTGAGCGGAGACGTGATGGTGGCGTCAGCCGCTGTGGCGAACGCGACCGTGAAACCGAGTGTCAGAGCTGCGGCCGAAACAACCGCGGTGAGTCTGCGCACGATGGGCCTTTTCCTTCTCCAGGGCATCCCTGGCATCGCACCCCCGAAGGGGCTTGGAGACGGAGGGTGGAGGATCACTTGATGAGGGTCCCCTGCTGGGCGGAGCCGACGTAGTCGGCATTCCCGGCGAAGGTGGCCGTGTAGCCGTTGAACAGGGTGAGGCTGAGCAGCTGGGAGAACGCGTTGCAGGTCGCGACGCCGTACCCGTCTGTCGTGGTCGTGCAGACCGTGGCGGTCCCGATCGTGAAGACCACCGGGACGCCGGCCACCGGTCCGCTGGCCGAGGTGACGGTCGCCCGGAGCTGACCCAGCGGAATGCCGAGGCCCGGCAGCAGCTTGATCAGCGCGGCGTCCGCGGACACCGTGGTCGCCCGTCTGGCCACGGTGAGCGTGGTGCCCGCCGAGGTGCTGCCCCCGAAGACCGCCGAGCCCGAGTACGTCGCCGTGACCAGGTGCGTCCCGCCGCCGAGGCTGCTGGTGGTGAAGGTCGCGGTGCCGCTGGTGCCCGAGGAGCCGACGGTGACCGTGGCGAGCGTCGTGCTGCCGTCCTTGAACGTCACCGTTCCGGTCGGAGCACCCTGGGCGGTGCTGGCCGGAGTCACCGTGGCGGTGAACTGGGCAGCCTGTCCGAACGTCGTCGTACCGGGTGCGACCGTGAGGGTCGTCCCGGTGCCGATCTTGCCGACGTTCTGGGTCAGCGTCTGGACCCCGGAGACGAAGTGCGCGTCACCCGAGTACACCGCCGTCACCGTGTGGGTGCCCGGCGCCAGGGTCGAGGTGGCAGCGCTGTCCGCGGTGCCACCCGCGAGCGCGACCGCGGCACCGAGGGCGTGACCGTCGACCCGGAACTGCACGAACCCGCTCGGGTCACCCGTACCGGCCTGCGGAGAGGAGATCACCGCATGGAAGGTGACCGCCTGGCCGTAGGTGCTCGACGCGTTCGAGGACGTCAGCGCGACGTTCACGTCGGCATCGGCGACAGTCTGGGTGAGCTGGTCACCGGTGTTGCCGTACCCCGGGTTTCCGACGAACGCCGCGCTGACCGTGTGGTCGCCTGGCTCTGGCGAGGCAAGGGTCGGGCTCTGCGCGACGCCGGTGGGACCGACGTCGACCGGGCTGCCGACGTTGGTGCCGTCGACCGCGAACTGGACCGAACCCGAGGGCACAGACCCGTCGTCCGCGGTGACCTTGGTGCTGAACGTGATCAGCTGGCCGTAGGTCGACGGGTTCTGTGACGAGGTGACGCTCGCGTGGGTCGCGACGACCGCCGCGCCGGCGATGACCGTCAGGCTGATCGGCGCAGCGTTGCTCGCGCTGTAGGCGGCATCACCCGAGTAGCTGGCCGTGATCGAGTGCGGTCCGGGAGCCAGGTCGGTCACCGTGGTGGTGGCCTGCCCGCCGCTGAGCGAACCGGCACCGATGACCCCGCCGTCCGAGGAGAAGATCACGGTTCCGGTCGGCGAACCCCCACCTGGTGCGATCGCCGAGACGTTCGCCTTGATCGTGACCGGCTGGTTCTCCGAGGCCGGCGACGGGGTTGCCGTCAGCACGGTCTTGGTGGCAGCCACCGAGACCGTCTCGGCCCGGGTGTCGGCACCGGTCTTGAAGCTGTTGTCGCCGCTGTACGCGACCGACACCGTGTGGTTGCCCGCGAGCAGCGTGGTCACCGGGTCGAAGCTGGCCGAGCCACCGGTCAGGGCGACCGGCGAGCCGGAATCGGCACCGTCGATCAGGAGCTGGACGGTGCCGGTCGGCGTCCCCGAACCAGGGGCTGCCGCTCCCACGTTGACGGTGAAGTTGACCGACTCACCCGAGACCGGGGTGGTGTTCGACGAGCTGAGGACGACGGTGGCATCGTCCTTGGCCACGCTGAGGTTGCCCGGCGCCGACGACCCGCCGTTGTACTCGTCGTCACCGGAGTAGGTGGCGACGATCGAGTGCGCACCGACCGGGATCGACGAGGTGACGACCGAGGCGTTGCCCGAGGAGTCCACCGGCGCGGTACCGAAGACGTTGCCGCCTTCGGTGAAGGTCACGGTTCCTGGCAGGTGCCCAGACCCCGAGGTCGTGCCCACGTGCGAGGACAGGGTCACCGCCTGGCCGGCGACGCTGCTCGAGGGGGTGATGGACTCACTGACTGTGATCGGCAGGAACGGGACGTGCACCTTGATGGTGATGACCGACGACGGGCTCGAACCGAAGTTCGCGTCACCGTTGTAGATGGCCTGCACGGTGTGGGTGCCCAGGCCCAGCGTCGAGATCGCCGGACTGGTCGCGGAGCCGGACGCGTTCAAACCGACCGGCGCACCGAAGGCGTTGCCGTCCACGAGGAACTGCACCCCGCCGCCGGGGTTGCTGCCGATGGTCGGCGTCACGCTGGCGGTGAAGGTCACCGGGTCGTTGATGGTGACCGAGGACTGCGAGGCCACCACCGACGTGGTCGTCGGGTTGACCCGGACCGAGAACGCCGAGGAGGTGCTGGCTGCCGCGAGGCCGGGCGAGCCCGCGTACGAGGCTGAGACGGTGGTGTTCCGGACGGGACCGTTCATCGGCAGCGTCGCCGTGGCGACGCCGGCGGCGTTGGTGGTGGCGCTGACCGTGGCTCCGCCAGCGAGGGTGAAGGTCACGACCTTGCCCCCGGCACCGTTCGGGTCGGCCAGGTCGGTCAGCGTGGCGCTGGCGGTGCCCGAGCCTGCCACCGGCGCGCTGGTCGCACCGGTGTACGCGATGGAGCTGCAGTCGGTCGGCGTGACGACGACGGTGCTGGCACCGACCGCGGTCGTGGCTGCGCTGGTGACCTCGATGCCCCAGTTGGCACGTGAGCCGACCTTGAGAAGACCGTCACTGGCACCCGGCGTCGCGATCGTGACGCTGTAGGCCCCGTTGGTACCGGTCGTGGTCGAGGCGCTGATGCCCGCCTGACCCGGGTCGATCTGGCTCTCGTCCAGGTGGACGGTGACCGGGACACCGGAGGTGCCGGTGTTCAGGTTGCCCGCCACCGTGATCGTGCCCCCTGCGCAGGTGAGCGATGGCGTGGTGGTGGCGCTGAACTGCGGACCGGCCGGCGTCGACGCGGAGGACAGCGCCCGGTTCAGGGTCAACTGCGCTCCGCTGAGCGGCAGCACCAGGATCTCCTTGGCGTCGTTCTTGTACGTCGGCGACCACCACGAGACGTCCGAGGTCTGGCCGTCGGCGCTGACCGAGCTGACCTTGTCGGTGGTGA
>NZ_JAOPXI010000104.1 GCF_025965215.1 Marmoricola sp. | reverse complement strand
CTCCGAACCGCCTACGTTCCACCCTCCGCAGGACCCTGACCGTTGATCGCTACGGCCTCCGCGTGATCGTGCCGTGGTTGTCGTTCTCGAGCCCGCGGCTGATGACCATCCGCTGGATCTGGTTGGTTCCCTCGAAGATCTGCATGACCTTGGCCTCGCGCATGTAGCGCTCGACCGGGAAGTCCCTGGTGTAGCCGTAGCCACCGAGGACCTGGACGGCGTCGGTGGTCACCTTCATCGCGTTGTCGGTGGCGACCAGTTTGGCGATCGACGCCTCGCGACTGAAGGGCAGTCCGGCGTCTTTGAGCCGGGCCGCGTGCAGGGTCGTCGCACGTGCCGAAGCGATCGCCGCCTCGGCGTCGGCGAGGACGAAGGCCAGTCCCTGGTGGTCGATGATCCGCTTGCCGAAGGTCTCCCGCTCCTTGGCGTAGGCGACTGCGTTGTCGAGCGCGCCCTGGGCCAGGCCGACGGCCACGGCCGCGATGCCGAGGCGACCGGAGTCCAGGCCGGCCAGCGCGATCTTGAGGCCGTCGCCCTCCTCACCCAGCCGGCGCTCGACCGGGATCCGGACGTTGTCGAACAGCATCGTCGCGGTGGTCGAGCCGGTCAGACCCATCTTGTCCTCGGGAGCATCGGCGCTCAGGCCGGGGGTGTCGGCCGGGACCAGGAAGCACGAGATCCCGTTGCGCTCGGTCGACGTCCGGGCCATCACCTTGTAGAAGTCCGCCTGCCCGCCGTGGGTCGTCCATGCCTTGGCGCCGTTCAGGACGTACTCATCGCCCTCGCGACGGGCGGTGGTCCGCATCGCAGCCGGATCGGACCCGGCGTGGGCCTCGGAGAGGCAGTAGCCGCCGAGGAGGTCGCCGCCGAGCATGTCCGGGAGCCAGGACCGCTTCTGCTCCTCGGTGCCCACCGTCGCGAGGCCGAAGCAGGAGAGCGCGTGCACGCTGACGCCCACGCCGACGCTCGACCAGACCGAGCCGATCTCTTCGAGCACCTGGAGGTAGACCTCGTAGGGCAACCCGCTTCCGCCGTACTCCTCCGGGTAGGGGAGTCCGAGCAGACCGGTGCGTCCGAGCAGGCGGAAGGTCTCCCGAGGGAAGGCCTGGTTGCGCTCGGCGGT
The DNA here is from genome assembly GCF_025965215.1 of Marmoricola sp. Classification (GTDB taxonomy): domain Bacteria; phylum Actinomycetota; class Actinomycetes; order Propionibacteriales; family Nocardioidaceae; genus Marmoricola. Next base: position 48,572 of record NZ_JAOPXI010000104.1, on the reverse strand, counting down.
CGCGGCCAGGGGCAGCAGCTCGCGAGTGGCCAGGTCCCGGACCAGCCTGAGCAGGTCGGTGGCCTCGTCGGTGGGCAGGACGCGTCGTGCAGTCATCGGAACCTTCCAGCTTGCGGTCGGCGTGCTTGCCAACGCCGTGAGTAACAGACCTAGTACTACAGTATCGGTTCTGGTATCCTCAATCATGGCCCCCGAAGCCCGTGGCGAACAACTTCTCGAAGCACTGGTCGAGCTCTACCTGGCCGAGGGTTTCCTTGCCTTCGGGATGGGCGACCTCGCGGCTCGGCTGCGGTGCTCACGATCCAGCCTGTACCTGGTGGCGTCCAGCAAGGAGCAGATCGTGGTCACTGCGGTACGACGGTACTTCCGTCGTGCCGAGGACCGGATCGAGGCCCGGGTCGCAGCCGAACCCGACCCCGGACGACGGCTGGCCGTCTCCCTCGCCGCCGTCGCAGAGGAGCTCGCCCCGGCGTCGGAGAAGTTCTACGCCGATCTCGCCGACTACCCGCCGGCGCGCGCGATCTACGTCGAGAACACCGAGCGGGCCGCCCAGCGGGTCCAGGACATCGTGACGTCGGGTGTCGCCTCGCAAGCCCTGCGTCCGGTCGACGCGCGGTTCGTCGGCGCTGCCGTCGCCGTGGTGATGTCAGCGATCGCGGAGGGTCGGATCGAAGCAGCGACGGGGCTCGGTGACGCGGCGGCGTACGCGGCGCTGGGAGACCTCATCACCCGCGGTCTGGAGGCTGCAGGCGACCTGGCTCAGTAGGGAGTCGTCCGGGCAACGGCGAGCGCCCGGGCCAGCTGGAACGGATTGGCCTGCAGGTAGAGCCAGGGGCGACCGAACCACAGGAACGCGTCGGCCGACCGGGCGGCCTCCCGACGCACCGTGGTCGACATCCCCCAGGTTGCCGACGCCGTGAAGGTCGTCGGCGGGATCCCGAGCGTGTCGCACCGGGTCTGGGCACGGCTGGCGCACACGTTCGCGTTGTCGAAGGTGCCGTGCGGGTGGGCGGCGTAGAACTGGAGCCAGGTGAACGGACGGCCGTTGTCCGCGGTGTCGACCACGAAGTGACGACCCGGTACGCCGGCGCGGGCGAGCGCGCTGACCAGTGCCGCGCCGTAGGCGATGTTGCCCGCGGTCGAGGAGTAGTGCGTTGCTCCGAGCGCGAACCCGCGCACGTACTTCACGCCGGAGAGCAACAGCTGCTGGGTCGCTTGTGACAGGTGCAGCCAGTCCGCGTCACTGGCGTCGATGTACACCGAGGTGTGCGGCAGCGCTCCGAGGACTCGCGCGGCGTACGCCGCCAAGGCGAACCGGACTCGTGGTCGCCATCCCTTCCAGGCAAGCCCGAGGTCGGGTTCGAGGATGATCGCGGCGTGCGTCGAGCCGATGGCCAGCGCAAGCTGGTCGTACCAGGCGCGGTAGTCGGCTTGCGCTGCGGCGGTCAGCGGCTGGCCCACCTTGCCTTCGCCGTAGGGGAAGGTCCGGAACGTGGCGAACTGGACGAGCGCGTTCGGGTCGTCGCGCTGGAAGTTCTGGATGTGGCTGCGGACCAGGGCTGCGATGTTCGCGGTGCTGATCCAGGTACCCACCCAGATCACCCGCGGTCGCAGCGCGATCTTGGCGAGCAAGGCCTTGTCGGTGCCGGTGGCGCTGCTCTAGGCGGCGTACGCGCTCTCGTACGGATCGCGGTAGATGCCCCACGGTTCAGCCCTCAGCGGGTTCGTCGCAGCAGGCGTTGTTGCCCGACCGGAGGGCGTCGCGGCCATGGAGCGCGTGGCGGTGCCGAGCCCGAGGCCGAGTGCGCACACCAGCAAGGACAGCAGTACGCCGCGGGCTACCAGGGCACCTGACTGGCGCCGCGGCTGACGAAGAGAACGAGACACCAAAAATCCTTGCCGTGGTGGGCTTACTCCCTGTTACATCGGCTGCGGACCCGCCTTGCTGAGGGCAAACGGAAATCTTCTTGGCTCCGCGGGTGTTGGCTTCCACGTAGCTCGGGTTGGCGACCTTTGTCTGGAGGAGCTGTGTCGAATACCGATGCCGAGAGCCGCGATCGCGGACATTGGCCCACTGATGCCGACCTCCGGGCGTTGACGCTCGAGGAACGACGTGAGCTGATGGCCCGACTCACGCGCCTGCCGGGAGGGCGACCACGCGCTCACGTCGACCCCCGGAAGATCCGCCGCCATCGCGTCGCATTGCTGACCGTCGGTGCAGTCGGGCTGGTGCCGTGGACCATCTACCTCGGCATCACGCTGCCCGGTCGCTATGTCGTGCCCAACTGGACGCTCACCTGGGTCGGCTTCGACGTGATCCTCACCTTGATGTTCGTCGCCACCGCGGCCCTGGCGTTCCGCGGGCGCCAACTCGTGGTGCTCGCGTCCTTCGCCTCCGGCGTACTCCTGCTGTGCGACGCGTGGTTCGACATCACGACCGCAGCTCCTCACGACCGACCGACGGCCATCGGGCTCGCGGCATTCATCGAGATCCCGGTGGCGGTGTTCCTCATCTACGCCTCGCTGAGCCTGCTCCGGTGGACGTTCCAGGCGCTGCTCCTCGACCGCGGCGGCCCGCTGTGGCGGGTCCCGATCCTCGTCGGCGAGCGCGAACTCTCGTAGGAGTAGACCGGTCTATCTATTCGCGTCCGCCGGGTGCATGCTCGAACCATGAGCAGCTCTCCGTGAAGATCATTCCGTTCCTCTGCGCCCGAGTCCAGGAGGACCAGGAGACGTTCCGCCTGTTCTCTGGGAGGGGTCAGGTCGGCCTTCATCGGGATTTCGAAGGAGAGCTTGCCGCGATCGACCAGCATCACGACCACACGATGGTCGTGACCTCCCGCTCCGGCACCGAGACGGTCGTGCGCTGCGGAATCTGCGCGAAGGAACCGACTCGTCCGTGTACGGCGCTGAAGGTCATGGCACTGCCGCACGCGGGTCACCGTGACTACGATCCGGCGTGGCACGTCGAGGCGCCGACCGGGTTGCATGATGCGGCGGCCGCAGTCGTGGTCGCCGAGGCAGTCGCCATCGCAGCCGAGGCCGAGGCGGAGGCGGCAGCGGAGGCGGTATTGCTGATCGCCGCCGCCGTGGCAGCTGCTGCCGACATGGCATCCGAAGCCGCAGCTCGAGCTCGGGAGGCGCGAACGTTCGCGGCGCAGGAGGCGGCCCGAATGGTGGCGTCCGACGCGGTTCAGTCCGCAGCCGTGACGCGATCACATGCTGAAGCCGCCGCCAAACAGGTTGCCCAGGCTGCGGCGCGGGCAGCGCTGGTCGTCGTCGCCGCCGGAATCCCCGGTCAGGAGGCGGAGGCATCTGCCGCGGCACTCCTGGTCGCGGCCATGGTCGAGGCCGCTGCCGATGCGACGACGTTGGAAACGACGCGCGCGGCCGCGGCGGTGGCGAACGCCGTAGCTGCTGCGGCCACCGAGGTGGCCCAGACCGTGTCCGCGCTGGATGCCGCAGTGGAGGCGGAGGTCGTCGCTACGGCCCGGGCGCTTGCGGGCATGGGCTCCCTTGCTGCGGACCGGGCTGCTGCTGAGACCACCGCGAGGGCTTCGGGCGCGGCGGTCGTAGCGAGTGAGGCTGCGAGTGCGGTCGAAGCTGTTCGCGATCGCGGCTGAGCGACAACGTCGGTGTCGGCAGAGCGGTGGCGCAGAGACACAGCAGCGATCTCAGGGGTACGGTCCGAGCATGCGCAATCGTCTGATCGGTTCCCTCCTCGCCGTGGTCCTGGCAGCTCCTGTGAGCATCGCTCTCACGGCCACGTCTGCAGACGCCACCACCATCTACTACTCCTCGTGTACGAAGCTCCATGTGAGGTTCCACCACGGGGTGTCCAAGAGCCGCGCGGCTGCCCTGCGTCAGGTGCGCCAGGGCTACGGCCTGCCGGCTTACAGCGCCCTGGCGCAGAGGGTCTACTGGAGGAACTACACACGACTCGACCGGGACCGCGACGGCACGGCGTGCGAGAAGTGACGCTGATATCGAGTCAACGCTAGGCCACACGAGCGTTCGGTCGTGTGGCCGGGATTGCGTATGGGACGTTTCAGCATCGACACAGCGGGCACAGTCGAGGGGTTGCGTCCAATCTCCCCCACGGACCAACCGAGGCTGCGGCGAGGTGCAAGTCGCGCGTGGGCTGACAACCGACAGCGCCCCTCCGTGCGGCATCAGGCCGGCTGGGGCGCTGTGTGTCGTCCACAGAGGGAGGGTTCCAGGCAGTCTGCAGTACCTGAACATTGAAACCAGGTTTTGCCCTAGAAATAAGGGTTCTGGGTGCCTTCGGTGAGAAATTTCGAGACGTCTCGGCAAGCTCGACGACCGGAGGGTCGGATGACCGGAGGGCAGGCGGCAGGAGGGTCGGGTGACCGGAGGGTCGGCGGGTCGGGTGACCGGAGGGCAGGCGGCAGGAGAGGCGGGTGACCGGAGGGGCGGGTGACCGGAGGGTCGGGCCACCGGGTTGCCTCAGTCGTGCTGCGGGAACCCCAGGTTCAGGCCACCATGGCTCGGGTCGAGCCAGCGGGCCGTGACTGCCTTCTCGCGGGTGAAGAAGTCGACCCCGTGCGGACCGTAGGCCTTGGCGTCGCCGAAGAGTGAGGCCTTCCAGCCACCGAACGAGTGATACGCCACCGGCACCGGGATCGGGACGTTGACCCCGACCATGCCGACCTCGACCTCGCGCTGGAAGCGACGGGCCGCGCCGCCGTCGTTGGTGAAGATCGCGGTGCCGTTGCCGTACGGGCCGGCGTTGATGATGCCGAGCCCCTCGGTGTATCCGGTGATCCGTACCACCGACAGCACCGGGCCGAAGATCTCGTCGGTGTAGACCCGCGACGTGGTCGGCACGTGGTCGATGAGGGTCGGTCCCAGCCAGAAGCCGTCCGGCTCCCCGTCGACCTGAGGGTCACGGCCGTCGACGACCACAGTGGCGCCGTCCTCGGTCGCCAGGTCGACATACGCGGCGACCTTGTCGCGGTGCTCGCGGGTGATCAGCGGACCCATGTCGCACGCGCGGCGACCGTCGCCGGTCGTGAGCGTGGCCATCCGGTCACTGATCTTCGTGACCAGGGTGTCGGCGACGCTGTCGACGGCCAGGACGACGCTGATCGCCATGCAGCGCTCGCCGGCTGAGCCGAACCCGGCGTTCACCGCCGAGTCCGCCACCAGGTCGAGATCGGCGTCGGGCAGCACGAGCATGTGGTTCTTCGCACCGCCCAGGGCCTGTACCCGCTTCCCGTGGGCGGTGCCGGTCTCGTAGATGTAGCGCGCGATCGGCGTCGATCCGACGAAGGAGATCGAGGCGACATCGGGATGCTCCAGCAGGGCATCGACCGCCTCCTTGTCGCCGTGCACCACGTTGAGGACACCGGCGGGCAGCCCGGCCTCGGCCATCAGCGCCGCCATCCAGTTGGCCGCCGACGGGTCCTTCTCGCTCGGCTTGAGGACGACCGTGTTCCCGGTAGCGATCGCGATCGGGAAGAACCACAGCGGCACCATTGCCGGGAAGTTGAATGGGGTGATCACGCCGACCACGCCGAGTGGCTGCTTGAGCGTGTAGACGTCGACGTCCTGGGAGACCTGGTCGCTCATCGCTCCCTTGAGCAGGTGCGGCAACCCGCACGCGAACTCGACGACCTCAAGGCCGCGCGCGATCTCCCCGGCCGCGTCGGAGAGCACCTTGCCATGCTCGGCGGTGAGTATCTCGGCGAGCTCGCCCTTGCGGGCGTTGAGCAGCTCGCGGAACGCGAACATCACTCCCTGGCGCCGGGCGATCGAGGCCTGCCCCCAGTCGGTGAACGCCTTCGATGCCGAAGCCACGGCCGCGTCGACGTCGGCCGCCGAACCCAGCCGGACCTGCTTGGTCACGACACCGCGAGCCGGGTCGAAGACGTCTCCGGTGCGGGGCGACGTGCCCGCGGCGGTGCCGCCGTCGATCCAGTGGTCAAGTACGTCAGTCATCTAGGTTCCCTCTCACGTCAGCTCGAGCCCGAGCACCTCGTCGTACGCCGTGAGCGCCTCGGCGACCTCGTCCGGGGTGACGATGCACGGCGGCACCACATGGATGCGATTCTCGACGATGAACGGAAGCACACCACGCGCCAGCAGCTCACTCTTCACCCGCCCCATCACCGCCGCCGGGACGGGTGCCCGGGTCTCGCGGTCCGTGACCAGCTCGAGCGCCCAGAAGACCCCGGTGCCCCGGACCTCGCCGATGATGTCGTGCTTCTCGGCGAGCTTCCGCAGAGCCGGCTCCAGGTGCTCGCGGCCGATCGTCGCGGCGTTCTCGACGATGCCCTCGTCGGCCATCGCGTCCAGGGTGGCCACGATCGATGCCATCGCGAGCGGGTGGCCGGAGTAGGTGAGCCCGCCAGGAAACACGGTGTCGTCGAAGTCGGCGGCGATGTCGTCGCTGATGATCACGCCGCCAGTCGGCACGTACCCGGAGTTCACGCCCTTGGCGAAGGTGATCAGGTCGGGCACCACGTCGTAGGCGTCGAACGCGAACCACTCGCCCGTACGGCCGAACCCGGCCATCACCTCGTCCAGGATCAGCACGATGCCGTACCTGCTCGCGAGCTCCCGTACGCCGGCCAGGTAACCGGGCGGCGGCAGCAGCACGCCCGCAGTGCCGGGGATTGTCTCGAGCAGGATGGCCGCGACGCTGGCCGGTCCTTCGGCCTCGATGACCCGGCGCAGGTGCGTCAACGCGCGTTCGGCCTCCTGCTCGGGCGACGTCGCCCAGAACTCGGTGCGGTACAGGTACGGTCCGAAGAAGTGCACGTGGCCGCGGGCGAACTCGTTCGGGACGCGGCGCCAGTCCCCGGTCGCGACGACGGCGGCGCCGGTGTTGCCGTGGTAGGAGCGGTACGTCGAGAGCACCTTGTCGCGCCCGGTGTGCAACCGCGCCATCCGGATCGCGTTCTCGTTGGCATCGGCCCCGCCGTTGGTGAAGAACACCTTGCGGAACGCCTCCGGCGCGCGGTCGGTGATCCGCTTGGCTGCCTCGCCGCGAGCGAGGTTGGCCGTGGCCGGTGCGATCGTCGCAAGGGTCGCGGCCTGTTCCTGGATCGCCGCGACGACCTTGGGGTGCTGGTGCCCGATGTTGAGGTTGACGAGCTGGCTGGAGAAGTCCAGGTACCGATGTCCGGCGTGGTCCCAGACCGTGCACCCCTCGCCGCCGGCGATCACGAACGGTTGGAGAGCCCCCTGGGCCGACCAGGAGTGGAAGACGTGCGCGCGGTCCAGCTCGGCGGCGCGGGCGTCGCCCCCCTCGTTCGATTCGGCGCTCATGCCTTCGCCGTCACGTGGTCGCGAAGGGCCCCGATGATGGTCTCGCCGTACTGGCGCAAGGTCTCCTCCTTGTTGTCGTGCTGCAGGTAGATCGCGAACTGGTCCACCCCGATCGCCTTCAGTTCGGCGAGCTTGGCGATGTGCTGCTCGGGTGTGCCCAGGATGCAGAACCGGTCCACGATCTCATCCGGCACGAACCCGGTGTGCGTGTTCCCGGGCCGGCCGTGCTCGTTGTAGTCGTAGTCCTGGCGGCCCTTGATGTAGTCGGTCAGGACCTGGGGGAACTCGGTGTCGGTTCCATACTTCTCGACGATGTCAGCGACGTGGTTGCCGACCATGCCGCCGAACCAGCGGCACTGCTCGCGCATGTGCGCGAGGTCAGTGCCGACGTAGGCCGGCGCTGCGACGCAGAACGTCAACGCGTCCGGATCGCGACCCGCCTTCTCGGCGGCGTCTCGCACCTGGGCGATCATCCACGTCGCGATGTCGACGTCGGCGAGCTGCAGGATGAAGCCGTCCCCGACCTCACCGGCGGTCTTGAGCGCGAGCGGTCCGTACGCCGCCACCCACACCTCGACCTCCGAGGTCGTCGCCCACGGGAACTGCAACGTGGTGCCGTTGACCTCGACGGGCCGGCAGTTGGCCAGCTCGCGGATCACGTGGGTGGCGTCACGGACCTCCTGCAGCGTCGTCGGCTTGCCGTTGAGCACGCGGACGGCCGAGTCGCCGCGTCCGATCCCGACCACCGTGCGGTTGCCGTACATCTCATTGAGGGTGGCGAAGACCGACGCGGTCACGGTCCAGTCCCGGGTGGCCGGGTTGGTCACCATTGGCCCGACGATCACCCGGTGGGTCTCGGCCAGGATCGCTGAGTAGATGACGTACGGCTCCTGCCAGAGCAGGTGCGAGTCGAAGGTCCAGACGTAGTCGAAGCCGTGCTCCTCGGCCTGCTTGGCGAGCGCAACGGTGCGCCACGCGGGCGGGTTGGTCTGCAGTACGACGCCGAAATCCACGTGCTCCCTCTCGTTCTCCGTTGGTTGAGGAGGTTGCGCGGCAACCGTCTCGAAAGCTCAGATCAGGTACTGGCTGAGGCCGCGCTTCAGGTACTTGCCATGACCCGGCCGACCGGAATAGGTACCGTTCTCGACGAGCACGGACCCCCGCGACACCACGACGTCGGCGTGGCCGTCGATCTCGAAGCCCTCCCAGGCCGAATGGTCCATGTTCATGTGGTGGGTCCGGCCCTCGCCGACCCCGATGCTGGTGTGCCCGTTCGGGTCGTACACGACGATGTCGGCATCGGCGCCGGGCGCGATCACGCCCTTGGTGCCGTACAGGCCGAACATCCGCGCCGGGGTGGTCGAGGTCAGCTCGACCCAGCGTTCGAGGGAGATCTCGCCGGTCACGACCCCTTGGTACATCAGGTCCATCCGGTGCTCGATCGAGCCGATGCCGTTGGGAATCGCCCGGAAGTCACCGACACCGAGCTCCTTCTGGTCCTTCATGCAGAACGGGCAGTGGTCGGTCGAGACCATCTGCAGGTCGTTGGTGCGCAGCGCCTGCCACATCGAGTCCTGGTGCCCTTCGGCACGCGAGCGCAGCGGCGTCGAGCACACCCACTTGGCGCCCTCGAACCTCCCGAACGCAGGACTGCTCGCGCCGAGCTGCTCCTCCAGGGAGAGGTAGAGGTACTGCGGGCAGGTCTCGCCGAAGACGTTCTGGCCCTTGTCGCGGGCCCAGGCGAGCTGCTCGACGGCCTGCTTCGCCGACACGTGCACGACGTACAGGGGCGCCCCGGTGAGGTTGGCCAGCATGATCGCGCGATGCGTGGCTTCCTCCTCCATCTGCCAGGCGCGGGCGATGCCGTGGAAGTACGGGTCGGTCTTGCCTGCGCTGACCAGCTGCTCGGCGAGGACATCGATCGCCGGGCCGTTCTCGGCGTGCATCATCGTGAGCAGACCGAGCCCGGCGGCCTTCTGCATCGCCTTGAGGATCTGCGCGTCGTCGCTGTAGAAGACGCCCGGGTAGGCCATGAAGAGCTTGTAGCTGGTGATGCCCTCGGCCTCGAGCGTCTCCATCGACTTCAGCGAGAACTCGTCGACGCCGCCGATGATCTGGTGGAAGCCGTAGTCGATCGCGCAGTTGCCGTCCGCCTTGGCGTGCCAGGCAGCGAGGCCGTCCTCGACCCGTTCGCCGGTCCGCTGGACGGCGAAGTCGATGATGCTCGTCGTACCGCCCCAGGCGGCGGCGCGGGTGCCCGTCTCGAACGTGTCCGAGGCGTTGGTGCCGCCGAACGGCAGCTCCATGTGGGTGTGGGCGTCGACCCCGCCGGGGATCACGTACTTGCCGGTGGCATCGATCACCGTGTCGGCGTTGATCTGCCCGAGCGCCGTGGAGCCGGGGGAGAGCAGCGCGACGATCTTCTCGCCGTCGGTGAGCACATCAGCCGGGTGGCTGCCGGTGGCGTTGACCACCGTGCCGTTCTTGATCAGGGTGACCATCACGGCTGCGCGATCTGCGTGTAGGAGTCCGGGCGACGATCGCGGTAGAACTGCCAGTCGTCGCGCATCTGGCGCACCAGGTCGAGGTCCAGGTCGCGCACGAGCAGCTCCTCCTTGTCGCCACTGCCGAGCTCGCCGACGTAGTTGCCGCGGGGGTCGACGACCTGGCTGGTGCCGTAGAAGTTCACGGCCTCGTCGCCGTACTCGTTGTCCTCGAGGCCGACCCGGTTCGGTGCGAGGACGAAGTACCCGTTTGCGACCGCGGCGGCGGGCTGCTCGATCTCCCAGAGCCGGTTGGACAGCCCGGGCTTGGTCGCGTTCGGGTTGAAGACCATGTGCGCGCCGGCGAGGCCGAGCTCGCGCCACCCCTCGGGGAAGTGTCGGTCGTAGCAGATGTAGACGCCGATCTTGCCGACCGCGGTGTCGAAGACGGGGTAGCCGAGGTTGCCCGGGCGGAAGTAGAACTTCTCCCAGAACTTCTCGACGTGCGGGATGTGGTGCTTCCGGTACTTGCCGAGGATCGTGCCGTCCGCATCGACCACCACGGCGGTGTTGTAGTAGACGCCTGTCTGCTGCTCCTCGTAGATCGGCAGGATCATCACCATCCCGAGCGCGGCGGCCAGCGCGGCGAAGCGCTGCACGATCGGGCCGTCGGCGGGTTCGGCGTACGCGTAGTACTTCTTGTCCTGGGTGATCCCGAAGTAGGGCCCGTAGAACAGTTCCTGGAAACAGATGACCTGTGCGCCCTGGGCGCCGGCGTCGCGGGCGAACTGCTCGTGCCGATCGAGCATCGACTCCTTGTCGCCGGTCCAGGTGGTCTGCGAGATCGCCGCGCGCACGATGGTCATGTGGGTCCCTCCCCGGGTGTGAACACGTGTGTGAGTTATCCAGTCTCCCCGTGAACGCCGTGCGGTCAAGGGGCCGTAACCTACGGGCGTGACTTCTGATGCTGCTGCCCCTGACCTCGCTGCGTTGACCATCGCCGTCCTGGGCGGCACCGGTCCGCAGGGGCGCGGTCTGGCCCGACGCTTCGCCCAGGCCGGCCTGAGCGTCGTGCTCGGCAGCCGGACCGCGGAGAAGGGAGCCGCCGCCGCCGCCGAGCTCAGCGACGCGATCGGTGTGCCGGTCGCCGGCTCCGACAACCGCGGCGCCAGCGAGGCCGGCGACGTCGTGCTGGTGGTCGTGCCCTGGGAAGGCCACGGCGAGCTGCTGGCCGACCTGAAGCCCGTGCTCGACGGCAAGGTCGTCGTGGACTGCGTGAACCCGCTCGGCTTCGACAAGCAGGGTGCCTACGCGCTGGCGGTCGCCGAGGGTTCCGCGACCCAGCAGGCAGCGGCGATCCTGACCGACAGCACGGTGGTGGGCGCCTTCCACAACGTCAGCGCGGTGCTGCTCGAGGACCCCGAGGTCACCGATCTCGGCACCGACGTGCTGGTGCTGGGCGACGACCGCTCCGCCACCGACCTGGTCCAGGCGCTGGCCGACACGATCCCGGGTGTCCGCGGCGTGTACGGCGGCCGGATCCGCAACGCCCACCAGGTCGAGGCGATGACCGCCAACCTGATCAGCATCAACCGTCGCTACAAGGCGCATGCCGGGATCCGCGTCACGGACCTCAGCTGAACTTCCGGTACAGCGCCTCCTGCGCGATGCTCGCGACCATACGACCCGAGCGGTCGAAGACAGAGCCGGTGTAGAGCCCCCGGTTCCCGGCGATCGCGCGTGCGGTGTGGTCGGTGAACACCCAGTCCTCCATCCGGACCGGGTGGTGGAACCAGACCGCGTGATCGAGGCTGGCGGCCGGGATGAAGCCGTCGGTGTGGAAGCTGTGCAGGTCCGCGGACACGTCCGAGAGATAGGTCAGGGCCGCGGCGTTGAGCAGCACGTCGTCACCGATGCCGGTGGTGAACCGGGACCAGAAGCGTGCCGGCCAGGCTGTGATCCCGTCCTCGGGCGGGATCCTCACCTCGAGTGAGAACATCCGCGGGACGACCCAGGCCAGGCTCTCTGCCGGCCCGGTCACGTCGGGCAGCTCGAGGGCCTGCCGCTCCATCCCGTCGGCCGGTGCGGCGAACGAGACCGCTGCGGAGAAGATCACCTCGCCGCGCTGGATGGCCACCACCCGCCGGGCCGAGAACGACCGGCCGTCGCGGTCCCGGTCGACCTTGAACATCGTCGGGCGGGACGCGTCGCCGGCGCGCAGGAAGTAGCCGTGCAGGGAGTGCGGATGACGGCTGGGCTCGACGGTCAGCCCGGCGGCGAGCAGCGCCTGGGCGGCGACCTGACCGCCGTACAGGGGCCAGTCCTCGTCGAAGACGTGGAACGCCTGGTAGGTGTTCTCCTCGAGCATCTCCAGGTCCAGGAGGTCGAGCAGCCCGGCCGTCGCCGCTGGCGGGTTCGTCATCGGATGTCCTCGCTTTCGCGGGATATCGTGACAGGTCGCATTTCGAGCCGGGTCAGGGCCTAATCTGGTTGTCCAGGGATCGAGCGGTGGGTACCTTGGCCGATCAGGGCAGGTGACGGACGCAGGAAGTCGATGAGGTAGCTCTTTGTCCGAGGACACGAATGTCGAAGCCGAGGGGACGGTCGGCACCGAGCTGACCCCCCGACAGATCATCACGGCGATGAGCGGGTTGGTCGTCGCCATGCTGCTCGCCCAGCTGGACAACATGATCGTGGCCCCGGCGCTCCCGACCATCGTCGGCGACCTCGGTGGCCTGAACCACCTGTCCTGGGTGGTGACCGGCTACATCCTGGCCTCTGCCGTGGCCACCCCGATCTGGGGCAAGCTCGGTGACCTGTTCGGCCACAAGTACACGTTCATGATCGCCATCGTGCTGTTCCTGATCGGGTCCGCGCTCTGCGGGCTGTCGCAGAACATGAACCAGCTCATCATGTTCCGCGCGTTCCAGGGGATCGGTGCCGGCGGCCTGATGGTCGGCATCATGTCGGTGGTCGGGATGCTGGTCCCGCCGCGCGAGCGCGGCAAGTACATCGGCGTGATGATGGCCGTGATGCCCGTCGCGATGATCGGCGGTCCGCTGGTCGGTGGCTTCATCACCGACCACGTCTCCTGGCGCTGGAACTTCTACGTCAACCTGCCGCTGGGAGTAGTCGCGCTCGCGGTGATCTGGTCGACGCTGCACCTCTCGACCGAGACCAAGCACCGGGGCAAGATCATCATCGACTGGTGGGGCGCCGCCGTCCTGACCGTGTGGATCGTCTCGCTGGTGCTGGCGATCACCTGGGGCGGTACCCAGTACCCCTGGGGCTCGCCGCAGATCATCACCCTGTTCTCCGTCGCCGCGGTGTTCTTCGTGACCTTCCTCGTGATCGAGAGCCGGGCGGCCGAGCCGATCATCGGCCTGCACCTGTTCTCGAGCAGCAACTTCCGCCTGGCCACCGTGATGGGCTTCATCGCCGGGTTCGCGATGTTCGGCACCATCACGTTCCTGCCGCAGTTCCAGCAGTTCGTCCAGGGCAAGTCCGCGACCAACAGCGGCCTGCTGCTGATGCCGATGATGCTCGCGCTGATGACGACCTCGCTGGGCGGTGGTCAGTTCATCAGCAGGACCGGCCGGTACAAGGTGTTCCCGATCGTCGGGACGGCGCTGTTGGGGATCGGCCTCTACCTGTTCTCGACCATGGGCGTGGGCACCACCACCTTCACCTCGGCGCTGTTCATGATCGTGATGGGCCTCGGCCTCGGGTGCCTGATGCAGACCACCAACCTGATCGCGCAGAACAGCGTCGCGCTGAAGGATCTCGGGGCAGGGACGGGCACCTTCACGTTCGTGCGCACCTTGGGTGGGTCGATCGGGGTGGCGATCCTCGGCACGATCTACACCCATCAGCTCACCGGGGCGTTGGCCAGTCAGCTGGGCAGCGCGCCCAAGCTCGGCGGGTCGGTGCAGAGTCTCACGCCGCAGCGCCTGAAGGGCGAGCCGGCCTCGTTCATCTCCGCGTTCCGGCACGCGGTCGTGGCCGGCACGCACTCGATCTTCCTGACCGCCGCAGTGCTGATCATCGTCGGCTTCGTCGTCTCCTGGTTCGTCCGCGAGGTGCCGCTGCGCGGGAGCAAGCCCGAGGCGCCGGTCGCGGCCGTCGAGGAGCTCGCTGTCTGAGGCCGTCGACCTATACCCATGGGGGGTATAGTAGGCGGCATGGGCGAGCACCAGCACTCCTACCTGGCCAACAAGTCCAAGGACGACTACCTCAAGCGGCTGCGCCGGATCGAGGGCCAGGCGCGCGGACTCCAGCGGATGGTCGAGGAGGAGCAGTACTGCATCGACATCCTCACCCAGGTCTCCGCGATGACCAAGGCGCTCCAGGCGGTCTCCCTCAGCCTGCTGGAGGAACACCTCGGCCACTGCGTGCTCGAGGCGGCCCGAGCCGGGGGGCCTGAGGCCGCCGACAAGCTGAAGGAAGCCTCGGACGCGATCGCCCGGCTGGTGCGCTCGTGAGTCAGACAGATCTCGAGCTCGACATCACCGGGATGACGTGTGCCTCGTGCGCGAACCGGATCGAGCGCAAGCTCAACAAGCTCGACGGAGTTGCTGCCGTGGTCAACTTCGCGACCGAGAAGGCCCGGGTAAGCGTCCCGGCGGGCATCGGCACCGCCGACATCGTCGGTGTCGTGGAAGAAGCCGGCTACGGCGCCCACGTTCCTGCCGAGTCCGGGTCTGAGACCGATTCGGAGCTGATGCGCCGCCGACTGCTCGTCTCCGCGGTGCTGAGCCTTCCGGTGGTGGTCCTTGGGATGGTTTCAGGCTGGCACTTCACCGGCTGGCAGTGGCTCTCGCTCGCGTTGGCGACCCCGGTCGTCGTCTGGGGTGGCGCCGGTTTCCACCGGGCAGCGTGGACCAACCTGCGGCATGGCAGCACCACGATGGACACCCTCGTCTCGACCGGGACGCTGGCCGCCTACGGGTGGTCGCTGTGGACGGTGCTGGTGGGTCACGGGGAGATCTACCTCGAGGCCGCTGCCGGTGTGACCACGTTCCTGCTCGCCGGCCGGTACGTCGAAGCACGCGCCAAGCTCCGGTCCGGACATGCGCTGCGGGCGCTGCTGGAGCTCGGTGCCAAGGACGTGACGGTGCTGCGCGACGGGACCGAGACCCGGATCCTGATCAGCGAGCTCGCGGTCGACGATGCCTTCGTGGTGCGGCCGGGGGAGAAGGTCGCGACCGACGGCGTCGTGCAGGACGGCACCTCGGCGATCGACGTCTCGCTGCTCACCGGCGAGTCCGTGCCGGTCGAGGTCGGTCCGGGCGACCCCGTGGTCGGCGCGACCATGAACGTCGGCGGGCGGCTCGTCGTACGGGCTTCACGGGTGGGGTCCGAGACCCAGCTGGCGCAGCTGGCCCGGCTCGTCACCCAGGCCCAGTTCGGCAAGGCTCCGGTGCAGCGGCTCGCGGACCGGATCTCGGGGATCTTCGTGCCCCTCGTGCTGGCCCTGTCGGTGGCCACGCTCGCCGGCTGGCTGGTCACGGGCCACTCCGCGACCGACGCCTTCACGTCCGCGGTCGCGGTCCTCGTCATCGCCTGCCCGTGTGCGCTCGGGCTAGCCACGCCGACGGCCCTCATGGTCGGCACCGGGCGGGGAGCGCAGCTGGGCATCCTGATCAAAGGTCCCGAGGTGCTCGAGTCGACCCATCGCGTCGACGTGGTCGTCCTCGACAAGACCGGCACGGTGACGACGGGTGAGATGACGCTGCGTGATGTGCTGGCCGTCGATGGCATCGAGGAGAGCGTCGTACTCCGGCTGGCCGGCTCCCTCGAGCGTGCCTCCGACCATCCGATCGCCCGGGCGATCACGGCTGCTGCGGGCAGTGACCTGCCGCAGGTGCAGGACTTCGTGAGCACGCCGGGCGTCGGGGTCGCGGGGGTTGTCGAAGGTCACCGGGTGGAAGCCCGACGCTCCGCAGAGGTCGTTGCCGGGACCGGCGTCGACGTGCTGCGCGACGGGTCCCGGATCGGCACCATCGTGGTGGCGGACGAGCCCAAAGCCGGGTCGGCCGGGGCGATCGCCGCATTGCGGGAGCTCGGCCTGAGGCCGGTGCTGTTGACCGGGGACAACGCCGCTGTCGCGCAGGCAGTCGCCGCCGAGGTCGGGATCGGTCCGGACGATGTGATCGCCGGGGTGCTGCCGGACGGCAAGGTCGCGGCGGTGTCGGCCCTGCAGGGCCGGGGACACGTGGTGGCGATGGTCGGGGACGGCGTGAACGATGCTGCCGCGCTGGCGCAGGCCGACCTCGGACTGGCCATGGGCACCGGCTCGGACGTCGCCATCGAGGCGAGTGACCTGACCTTGATGCGCGAGGACCTGATGGTCGCGGTCGATGCGATCAGGCTCTCGCGGCGCACGCTCGCGATCATCCGGGGCAATCTCTTCTGGGCGTTCGCCTACA
The DNA here is from genome assembly GCF_025965215.1 of Marmoricola sp. GTDB lineage: Bacteria > Actinomycetota > Actinomycetes > Propionibacteriales > Nocardioidaceae > Marmoricola. The sequence continues at coordinate 32,368 of NZ_JAOPXI010000104.1, read as the reverse complement.
ACGTGGCCGGCCTGCCGTTGGCGGCAGCGGGGCTGCTGAACCCGATGATCGCGGGCGGTGCGATGGCGCTCTCGTCGGTGTTCGTGGTCGGCAACAGCTTGCGGCTGCGGTCGTTCAGTGGGTATCGGGCGCGCTGAGGAGCAGCTGCATCCCGGTGGCCACGAGCTCCTGCTGGTACGCCGTGTATGCCGACCGGAGCCGCGGCGCGATCCAGTCCGACCCGACCAGGTCCAGCGGGAGGGCGGGATCGGTCCGCAGATGCCGGACGACTGCGGCCGCGACGGTGAGCCGTTCGGCGGCCGTGCGCGCGTGCGCCATGTCCTCGAGCAGGTGCCGACCGTCGAGGTCCCATCCCGGCAAGTCCCACAGCTGCCCAGCCAGGGCCGCCGGATCCTGGGCCGGGACCGAGCGGAAGGTGCTGATCAGTTCCTCCGGCCAGGCGGGCAGCCTCCGGGACAGGTTGGCCGGACGCATCCAGACGCCCTCGCGGAGCTCGGCCAGGCGCAGCTCGGCCAGGGTCGTTCGCAGCCCGGCCCGATCCGAGGCGCTCCGGCCGACCGAGGTCACCACGACCATCTCCCAGGTCGAGTCCCAGCCCTGAAGCTCCGGCTCCAGAGCCAGGTCCTGGCGCCGCTGGCGCTCGGTCAGTCGGGTCGCCAGCCGGTAGGTGCCGTCGGCGCGCTCCAGGTCGCCGTTGGCGACCATCCGGGTCAGCGCGACCCGCAGGGTGGCCTCGGCGATCCCGAACATCTCGCCGGCGTCGACGAGCGCGCTGACCGGTAGCTCGGGCGGGTGCGCTCCCAGTAGGAGACTCAGGACCACCGAGCGGGCACTCAGGGGGCGGGGCGTCGTCACACCGAGGACCTTACACTCTTGTCACGGTCGTCGAATAGTTGTAATACTTGGTGCCATGACGACCAGTCTCGAGAGTTCCGACACCTCTGCGCCGTACGCCACGCACGAGGTGACCAACCAGCCTCCGCCGCACGCGCCGTACGACGCAGCCGCCGATGCCGCGCTGATCGAGGGACTGCACCGCGAGGGCGCGGGGTGGGCCGAGGCAGACGTACGACGCCTGGGACAGCTGGCCGGCTCGCAGGAGGCACAGCTCTGGGCCGAACAGGCCAACCGGTTCGAGCCCGAGCTGCGGATCGTCGACCGCTACGGCAACCGGATCGACGAGGTGGAGTTCCACCCGTCGTGGCACAACCTGATGCGGGTCTCGGTGGCCGAGGGCGGCGCCGGTGCTGCCTGGAGCGATCCGCAGCCGGGCGCGCATGTCGCCCGTACGGCCGGTGGTCTGGCGTGGTCGCACACCGAAGCAGGTCACGGCTGTCCGATCACGATGACGTACGCCGTGGTCCCGGCGCTGCGGCACAGTCCCGAGCTTGCCGCGATCTACGAGCCGGGCCTGACCAGTCGGGTCTACGACCCGGGCCTGCGCATCCCGACCACCAAGCGCGGACTGCTGGCCGGGATGGGCATGACCGAGAAGCAGGGCGGTTCGGACGTCCGCACCAACTCCACCGTCGCCGTGCCGAGCGCCGAGCCGGGAGTCTTCACACTGACCGGACACAAGTGGTTCACCTCGGCGCCGATGTGCGACCTGTTCCTCGTGCTGGCCCAAGCTCCCGGCGGCCCGTCGTGCTTCCTCGTGCCGCGGATCCTGCCCGACGGCACCCGCAACACCTTCCGGATCGTGCGGCTCAAGGACAAGCTCGGGAACCGCTCGAACGCGTCCTCCGAGCCGGAGTTCGACGGCACCGTCGCCTGGCTCGTCGGTGAGGAGGGTCGCGGCGTCAAGACGATCATCGACATGGTCAGCTGCACCAGGCTCGACTGCGTCACGGGCTCGGCCGGGATGATGCGCAAGGCGCTGGTCGAGGCCGGCCACCACGTCAAGCACCGGGCTGCCTTCGGCGCGAACCTGATCGACCAACCCCTGATGCGCAACGTGATGGCCGACCTGGCGATCGAGTCCGAGGCGGCCACCACGCTGGCACTGCGTCTAGCCGGAGCTGCCGACCGTGCCATCCGCGGTGACGAGGGCGAGCAGGCGTTTCGCCGGATCGCCACCGCGATCGGGAAGTACTGGGTGACCAAGCGTGGCGCCGCGTTCACCGCGGAGGCGATGGAGTGCTTCGGCGGCAACGGGTACGTCGAGGACTCCGGCATGCCGCGGCTGTACCGCGAGGCCCCGCTGAACTCGATCTGGGAGGGGTCGGGCAACGTCAACGCCCTCGACGTCCTGCGTGCGCTCGGCAAGGAACCGGCCTCGCTGGACGCCCTGATGGGCGAGCTGGCCCTGTCGGCAGGTGCGGATGCCCGTCTGGACTCGGCCGTCGGCCGCCTCGGGACGGCGCTCTCGGATCCGACCGACCTCGAGACCCGCGCTCGCGCGCTGGTCGAGCAGATGGCGCTGGTGCTGCAGGGCTCGCTGCTTGTCCGGCACGCTCCGGCCGCGGTGGCCGACGCGTTCTGCGGGAGCCGGCTCGACGGCCAGGGCGGGTTCGCGTTCGGCACGCTGCCGGCAGGCACCCACTTCGCCGCGATCCTCGACCGCGCGCTCCCCGAAGGCTCCTGAGCTGTGCCCGATTCTGGGAGGGACTACCGGACCCTGACGTACGAGGTCGACGACCGGGTCGCGCGGATCACCTTCAACCGGCCCGAGCACGGCAACGCGATCACCTCGGACACCCCGATCGAGCTGGCCGAGGTCGTCGAGCGTGCTGATCTCGATCCGCGCGTGCACGTGATGCTGCTCTCGGGTCGGGGCAAGGGCTTCTGCGGCGGCTACGACTTGTCGATCTTTGCCGAAGGCGGCCATGGGCCGAGCGCCGAGAACATGGGTGCCGACGGCGGGCCTGATCGGCGGAGCGGGACTGTGCTCGACCCGGCCGTCCAGGCCGAGAACCACGACCCGTCGCGTACCTGGGACCCGATGGTCGACTACGCGATGATGAGCCGCTTCAACCGCGGTTTCGCGAGCCTGTTGCACGCCAACAAGCCGACGGTGGCCAAGCTGCACGGCTTCGCGGTCGCCGGCGGGACCGACATCGCGCTGCACTGCGACCAGATCATCTGCGCCGACGACACCAAGATCGGCTACCCGCCGACCCGCGTCTGGGGCGTGCCGGCCACCGGTCTGTGGGCGCACCGGCTCGGCGACCAGCGGGCCAAGCGGCTGCTGCTCACCGGTGACTGCCTGACCGGCAAGCAGGCCGCCGAGTGGGGGCTCGCGATCGAGTCCTGGCCGGCCGACGAGCTCGACGAGCACGCCGAGGCGCTGGTCCAGCGGATCGCGGGGATGCCGATCAACCAGCTCGTCATGGTCAAGCTCGCGCTGAACAGCGCGCTGCTCGCCCAGGGCGTGGCCACCTCGGCGATGGTCAGCACGGTCTTCGACGGCATCTCCCGGCACACCCGCGAGGGCTACGCCTTCCAGCAACGGGCCGTCGAGGCCGGGTTCCGGCAAGCCGTGCGTGAACGTGACGAACCGTTCGGCGACGCCAAACCCGCATGATGGGCCGATGACGCCCGACGACCTCGCCGCGGTCCTGCTCGATCCGGCCGAGGCCAGCGCGATCAAGACCGGCGGCAGCGTCGAGGCTGCGGTCCTGGTTCCGCTGTTCTGGGACGAGCGCGGGCCGGTCGCGATCTTCACCGAGCGCAGTGCGGACCTGCGTCGGCACGCCGGCCAGATCTCGTTCCCCGGTGGGCGTCGCGATCCCGGTGAGACCCTGCTCGAGACCGCCCTGCGCGAGTCTGAGGAGGAGATCGGCCTGCCGCGGGAGCAGGTCCGGATCCTCGGCGCCCTTCCCCCGCTCGGCACCGTGTTGAGCGACTACCGGGTCTACCCCTTCGTGGGAGTGATCCCGGCCGGTCTGACCTGGGCGCCGGCTCCGAGCGAGGTCGCCCGGGTCTTCGAGTTCCCGATCGCAGACCTGGTCGCCGGACACCGGCACACACGCCTGCTCAGTAAGGGGATCCCGTTCCGGACCTCGACGTACACCGTCGAGGGGCAGTTGGTGTGGGGCGCTACGGCCCGGTTCGTGCGGGAATTGCTGGACCGGTTGCCGTCGGCCTGATTGCCAAGGTGAACCCGGGCCGTCACGCTTCGACCATGTTCAACTTCTACGGTGGTCATGGCCTGCACGGTCCGGATATCCGTGGGGTGCGCCCGTACCAGGTGATCGGCCTGGTCTGGTTCGCCAACGTCGTCGGCGCCGCGGTCCTGATGGTGGAGTACCTCGTCGTCTTCCCGTTCCCCCCGAACGAGTCCACGCCGTCGATCGTTCGCGGCAACGTGATCCTGGGACTGGTCTGCGTCGGGGTGAGCTGGATCTTCGTCGGGGCGGTCGCCGCCCCCCGGGCGCACCGGGCGCTGGACTGGACGATGCGGGGGATGTCGCCGGACGAGGAGGAGCGCGAGCTCACCCTGAACCTGCCGTGGTGGCTGTTCTGGATGCAGGTGGTGCTGTGGGCGTGTTCGTGCATCGTCTTCTTCTACGCCAACCTCCACGTCGGCGGCATGTACGCGTTGCAGATGGCGATGGCGGTGATGATCAGTGGCCTGGCGACCGCCGCGACGTCGTACCTGTTGTGCATGCGGCTCTTCAAGTCGGCCATCACCCGGGTCCTCGAGCTGTCGCCGCCGCAGCGCGGCTCGACGGCAGGCGTGGGCCAGAAGGCCGTCTTCGCCTGGGCCCTGACCACCGGCGTCCCGATGCTCGGCCTGATCGGCATGATTGCGTTCGCGGGCGAGTCCGGCGTCTCCTTGCACCAGCTCTCGATCAGCGGCCTGGTCGTCGGCCTCGGCGCGCTGGTGACCGGGTTGTTCGCCACGGTGCTGTTCGCGAAGTCGGTCGGGGAGCCGCTCTGCGGACTGACGCAGGCACTGGCCGAGATCGAGAAGGGCGACCTGGACGTCACGGTCGTCGTCGACGACGCCGGCGAGATCGGCCAGCTCCAGTCCGGCCTCAACAACATGGTCTTCGCGTTGCGCGAACGCGAGCAGCTGCGCGACCTCTTCGGACGCCACGTCGGCGAGGACGTGGCCCGGCTGGCGCTGCAGCAGGGGGTGGCACTGGGGGGAGAGGAGCGCGAAGCGGCTGCGTTGTTCGTCGACGTGATCGGGTCCACTACCTTCGCGGCCTCGCGCCCGGCCGGCGAGGTGGTGGCCGCGCTGAACCGGTTCTTCGAGGTGGTGGTCTCCGTGGTCTCCGAGTACGGCGGCCTCGTGAACAAGTTCGAGGGCGATGCGGCGCTGTGCATCTTCGGAGCACCGCTGGAACTCCCCGATCCGGCGGCCGCGGCGCTCGCGGCGGCGCGCACGATGGCCGTCCGCCTGCGTGAGGAGGTCCCTGACCTCGACGCGGGTATCGGCGTCTCGCACGGCCTGGTGATCGCCGGCAACATCGGGGCGACGCAGCGGCTGGAGTACACCGTCATCGGCGATGCCGTGAACGAGGCGGCCCGGCTGACCGAGCAGGCCAAGGACCGGCCCGAGCGCGTGGTGGCGTCCGAACGGATCGTGGATCGGGCCGAGGCCGGGGAACGGGCGCGCTGGCGACTGCTCGAACCGATGCTGCTGCGCGGGCGCCTCGCGCCGACGACGCTCGCGGTCCCGGTCTAGCGCTTCAGTGACTCGGCCAGCTCCCGGATCGTGGTGGCCGAGTGGTCAGAACCCGGGAAGTAGGCACAGATGCGGTCCGCTACATCGCCGAAGCGGTCCTTGATCTCGGCGGCGCACTCGGACGGGGTGCCGACGACGGCGAGCGTCCGCAGCATGTCGTCGTCGACCAGGTCGATCATCGAGGTGATGTCGCCGGTCTTGGACAGCGCGTTGAGCTGGGGCTGCAGGTCGCCCCAGCCCTCGATCTCCAGGACGGGCACGTACGCCGGCGTCGACCCGTAGAACGCGAGCAGGCCCCGTACGCCGGCACTGGCCGCCTCGATCTCGGCCGGCGTCGTGCCCATCGCGACGATCGCCTGCGGGTAGAGGTCGAACCCGCCGGCGTCGAGAGCGGGCCGGCCGGCCAGTTCGAGCCCTTCGGCCACGGCGGGCAGCGTGCGTTCGCGGAAGTGCCGCGCGCTGTTGAACGGCATCACCAGCAGTCCGTCGGCGACCTCGGCAGCGGTGCGGGTCATGATCGGTCCGAGGGCGCCGAGCAGGACCGGCGGGACGCCGTACGGGTTGGGGCCGGGGACGAAAGTCGGCGGCATCAGCGTGTGCTGGGTGAACTCACCACGGAAGTCCAGCCTGGTGCCGTCCTGCCACGAGGTCAGGATCGCCTTGGTCGCCAGCACCGTTTCACGCATCCGGGCCGCCGGCTTGCTCCAGACGCCGCCGTACCGCTTCTCGATGTGCGGCTTGATCTGCGAGCCGAGGCCGAGCCGGAACCTGCCCGCCGACAGCAGGTGCAGGTCGTAGGCCATGTTGGCCAGGTGCATCGGACTGCGCGGCAGCGCGATCGCAACGTTGGTCATCAGGTCGGTCTCGACCGTGTTCGCGGCCACGATCAACGGTAGGAAGACGTCGTGCGGTCCCTCGAACGTGAAGAGTCCGTCGACCCCGGCAGCGACCAGGTGTCGCGCCCGCTCGGCCGCCTGGTCCGGGCGGGCGTCGAGCTGGACGTCGAGCAGCATCAGGACACCGCAGCCTGTCCCAGCAGCCCGGACGCGGCGAAGAACGCCACCAGGTCGCGGAGGGTCTCCTCGGTCGCACGTGGCTGGTAACCGAGCTCGGCTCCCGCCTTGGTGCGGTCGACGACCGGACTCATCGAGATGTTCTCCAGTGCCGCGGGGGCGAACGAGTCCGAACCGAAGCGTCGCGCCACCGGGTCCACCAGTGGTGCGACGGCCTCCAGGACGCGCATCGGGATCCTGATCCGCGGGCCCCTGCGGCCCGCGAGCTCGGCTGCGCGCACCTGAGCGTCGAACAAGTCGTGGCGGTGGCCGCCGATCAGGTAGTTGTGACCGGTCCGGCCCTTCTCGGCGGCCAGCACGAAGCCGGCTGCGACGTCGCGGGCGTCGACCATGTCGAACTCGCCGGAGACGCTTGCCGCGAGCTTGCCCAGGGCGGCCTCGAGCAGGCTCTGGTTCATCCGGGACAGCCTGTCCGGGTGGTCGAGGGGTCCGTAGATGCCGGTCGGGTTGCAGATGACCGCGTCGAGCCCGGCGTCGATGACCTTGAGGAGCTCGACCTCGCCGCCGTACTTGGAGCGGTGGTAGACCGGCAGAGCCGGATCGGTCGAGCGGGCTGAGCCTTCGTCAACGGTCGCGCCCTTCTCGTAGTCGAAGGAGGCGAGCGAGCCGCAGTTCACCATCCGCCGGACGCCGGCTGCCAGCGAGGCTCGCGCGACCGCGCCGACGCCGTGCACGTTGACCTTCTCCGCCACCGGATCCTCCTGGCGCAGGCTGATCACCGCCACCAGGTGGTGGACGACCTCGATGTCGGCCAGAGCCCGCGTCACCGCGGTCTCGTCGAGGATGTCGACAGCACCCCAACGCAAGGTGCCCGCCCCGTGCTGGCCGGCCGGCATCGGCGGACGCGCCGTGTCCAGCGCCAGGACGTCGTGGCCGTCGGCGAGCAGCGCCGTGAGCAGGTTCAGGCCGAGGAAGCCGGCGGCGCCGGTGACTGCGACCTTCATCGGGTGCCTCCCGAGGCGCCGGTCATCGAGCCTGTCGAGATGACGTACCGGTGGCCGCGTTCCTCGCGCTCCCACACCGGGTCCGACACCGAGGTGCCCTCGGTGCGCAGGGTTCGCTTCAGCACCTTGTTGGTCGCTGTGGTCGGGACCGTCTCGGCGATCCGGACGAAGCGTGGCCATGCCTTCGGCGACAGGTCGCTCTGTTCGCCGAGGAAGGTCTCGAACGCCCCGGGTTCCAACACCGATCCGTCGCGCAGCACCAGCGTGGCCATCAGCTGGTCGCCCACGTTCGGATCCGGTACGGCGTACACGCAGGCCTGGCTGATCGCAGGGTGGCGCAGCAGCAGGGCCTCGATCGGCGCGGCAGCGAGGTTCTCGCCGTCGACCCGCAGCCAGTCGTCGGTGCGTCCGGCCAGGTAGACGAACCCCGCCTCGTCGCGGTAGCCGAGGTCCCCGGACCAGTACATCCCGCCGTCGAGTCGCGATGCGGTGGCAGCCTCGTCGTTGTAGTAGCCGCTGAAGAACCCTGCCCCGGCAGTGTTCACGAGCTCCCCTACGCAGTCACCCAGGTTGGCGACGGCACCGCTTTCGTCGAAGACTGCGCGTGGGCATTCGGTCCGTGTTTCTTTGTCGTAGACCGCCACACCTTCGAACGGCTGGCCGATCGAGCCGAGTGGGGTGTCGTCGGTGCGGGTGATGATCACGGCCGTCTCGGTCGATCCGAAGCCGTCCCAGACCGTGCAGCCGAACCGGCGACCGAACTCGGCGATGTCGCGGTCGGAGGCCTCGTTGCCGAAGGCGGTCCGCAACGGGTTGTCGGCGTCATCAGGGAGCTCGGGCGTGGCCAGCACGTAGGCGAGCGGCTTGCCGACGTAGTTCATATACGTCGCGCCGAAGCGCCGGATGTCTGCCAGGAAGCTGGTCGCGCTGAATCTCCTGGCCAACGCGATCGTCGAGCCCCCGCAGAGTGCTGGTGACAGCGAGGCCATGATCGCGTTGCTGTGGAACAGGGGCATCGCGCAGTAGCAGGTGTCGTCCGGAGTCAGCGCGTACTTCTCCGACAGGACGCTTCCCGACATCACCACCATGAAGTTGCTGACCTGGACCGCTTTCGGCTCGCCGCTGGTCCCGGAGGTGAAGATCAGCATGAAGGTATCCATCGGGGCGACGTCGGCGAAGCCTTCGGTCGTCCGAGGTGCCGCCGCGGTCACGTCGGCCCAGGTCGCCGAGTCGGTGTCGACCACCCGGGCGCCGCCCAGGTCCAGGCCGTCGAGCAGCGGCAGGTGCTCGGCGTCGGTCAGCAGCACCTGGCAGTCGGCCCGGCGTACGTCGGCCGCCAGGGCGTCGCCCCGACGGGTCGCGTTGATACCGGCGGTGACGTGCCCGCCGATCGCGCCCGCGAGCAGGGCGCGGATCATCTCGGGGGTGTTCTCGAGCAGGACTCCGACGTGCAGCGGTCGAGCCGGAGCGGCCCAGCCTGCGAGGACATGGGCCCGGGCCGCGGAGTCCGCGACGGTCTCGCGCCAGGTCCAGGTCCCGTCGCCGAACGCCAGCCCGATGTCGTCGCTCTCCGCCAGGGCGCGCACGAGCTGCTGGACGGTGTCAGCCATGGGTGGGTTCGCTCTCGGGTGCCAGCATCTCGGTGAGCTCGATGGCCGCGCCGGTCTCCGGTCGTCGAGCTTGTCGAGACGCGATGACGTTCGCACTCAGGTGCCTGGTCAGGAAGGACACCGCGTGCCTGACCGCCGCCTCGTGGTACGGCTTGCCCGCGAACAGGTCGAAGTGGTCGCCGGGGTAGTGCCGGACCTCGGCGCGGCCCTTGAACGCCGCCTTGGCGCTCGCGTGCGGTGGTGCGCTCAGGTCGAAGTCGGCGATCTGCACGAGCAGGGGAGCAGCGATGTCGGCTGCAGCCCGGGCGGGCTTGCGGGTTCCGAGCTCCAGGGTGACGTCGGCATGGATCTCGTTGACCCAGGACGGGCCGGCGATCGAGAGGTAGTCCTCCAGCGCGCCCGGAAGGGTCATCGCGCCGAGCTCGCCGGGACGGGCGACGATCGGCATCGTCACGGGCGCTCGGCCTAACTGGGAGGCGAGCCGGCCTCTGATGCCGAGTCCGGTCGCGCGCAGGAGCTCGACCGGCTGGTGACTTCCGATCGCGTGCAGCCCGGCTGCCAGGCCGTCGACCATCGGTACCACCGAGATCACGGCCGCGACGTCGCTCCGGTTCGCCGCGACACGCAGCACGTGTCCGCCGGCCAGCGAGACTCCCCACAGGACGAGCCGGCCGGGATCGACACCCGGGAGCGCCGCTGCTGCCCGCATCGCGGCTCGGTAGTCCGCGAGCTGGGCGTCGAGCGAGACCCGTTGACGCGGCGTACCGGCACTGGTGCCGAACCCGCGGTAGTCGAAGGTCAGCGCGTCCAGACCGGCAGCGGCGAAGGCACGTGCGAACGGCTCGAGGCCGGAGTCGCGGGTACCGCCGAGGCCGTGGGCCAGGACGACCACCGGGCGACCGGCTGGTCCAGCGAGCCGGTCGTCGAGCGCCGCGAAGTGCGAGGCCTCGCAGTCGGTGCCGGCAGACGTGAACCTGATTGTGGTCGGTGTACGTGGACTGCTCATCAGCCGTAGATGCTCCTCAGCCAGAGGGAGACCAGTGCGTCGACGTGCCGGTCGGTCGGTGGGCCGTCACCGCGGGCGCGGCGCTCCATGGCCCGGTCGTTGAGATCGAGCAGGACGGCCGCCAGCGCATCGGCGTCGGCGCCCTTCACCGCGTGGCCAGCCTTGCGTTCGGCGCGGATCATTGCCGCGACGGCCGGGACGAAGGAAGCCCGGTCCCGGTCCCACATCTCCCGCACCGTCGGGTTGTTGCCGCGTGCGTCGAGCATGGCCCGGTAGAGGTGCAGGTGCCGGTCCAGGGAAGCGAACAGGCCGCGGATCATGGTCTCGATCCGGTGCGCAGGGGTGCCTTCCTGGCTGCCCAGCAGATCGGTGACGGTCGCCGCGTCGGCGTACAGCTCGTCCATCAGGGCAGCGACCGCGAAGGCCTTGTTCTCGAAGTAGAAGTAGAACGCCGACCGCGTCACCCCGGCGCGCTCGGACAGCTCGGCGACATTGATCTCCTCCAGGCCGGTCCCGTCGCGCAGGATCCCGTCCAGTGCCGCGAGCAGCGCCGCCCGGCGCTCGTCGCCCCGGCTGGGGCCGCGCCGGTCGAGCGGACTCGTGCTGGTCATGCCTGCACCTGGCGGGCCCGTCCGGCCGGCAGCTCGCGGGCGCGCAGGTCGTGCTCGTAGAGGAAGTAGTCGGTCTGCTGTGTGTGCCGCGCGCTGGCGACCATGTGGCCGGTGTACTTCTCCTGGTCCGCACTGATCACGCGCTCCATCTCGGCAATCGGCGGGAGTGCGTAGTGCCCGGTCAGGTACGCCGCGACGAGTCGCGTCTGCGCCTCCACGAACGGGAACAGCGTCGGGGTGGCCTGCGCGAACCCGACGAACGCGAGATCGTCGATGCCGGGCTTGAAGATCCGCTTGAACAGCCGGATGTCGTTCTCCGGCGCGCTGATGAAGCCGGGATCGAAGAACGGGAAGGTGATGTTGTACCCGGTGGCGTAGAGGATCACGTCGAAGTCGCTGCTGGTGCCGTCCTCGAAGTGCACGGTGTCACCGTCCAGCAGGGTGACGTTCGGCTTGGCGACCACGTCGCCCGACCCGAGCCGCAGCGGGAGCTCGACCGACTGGGTCGGGTGAGCCTCGAAGAACAGGTGGTTCGGCTTCGGCAGGCCGTAGAGCTCGGGGCGACCCGAGATGATCGGCTGGCCGAGCTGCGCCAGCTTGCGCTGCCACTTCATCGGGACGTACGGCGAGGTCTTGTAGTACTTGTCCGCGGGCCTGCCGGCGATGTACTTCGGCACGATCCAGGCGCCTGACCGTGTGGTCAGCGTGACCTCGTTCTGCAGTGCCTTCGACGACAGCTCGACGGCGATGTCGGCGGCACTGTTGCCGATGCCGACGACCAGAATCCGCTTGTGCGAGAAGTCCATCGGCGTGTACGGGTCGATGTAGGCGTGCGAGTGGAGCGAGACACCGTCGAACGTGCCGGGGAAGTTCGCGAAGCGCGGGTCCCAGTGGTGACCGTTTGCGACGATCAGGAACTCGAAGCTGCGGGTGCTCCCGTCGGCCAGGTCCAGCTCCCAGCCACCGTCCTTCCCGTTGTCCCCAACGATCCGACGGGCATGGACGACGCCGTTCTCGAACTCGATGTTGGCCTTGAGGTCGAAGGCGTCGGCGTAGGACTCGAGGTAGGCCTTGATCTGGGTGTGGTGCGGGAAGTCCGGGTAGCTCGCCGGCATCGGGAAGTCCTTGAAGGACAGCTGGTGCTTGGAGGTGTCGATGTGCAGCGACCGGTAGGCGCTGCTGTGCCCGTTGGGGTTGCCGAAGGCCCAGTTGCCGCCGATCCTGTCGGAGGACTCGAAGGTGGTGTACTCGATGCCGTAGTCGCTGAGCATCTTGCTCATCGTCAGTCCGCTGATACCGGCACCGATGATCGCTGTAGCCATGACCGCACCGTAGGCGTTAGGTTTGACACGTGTCAATCAAAACCGACAAGCGTCAGAGCCTGTACGTCGGCGCCAGTGCGATCGTCACCGGCGGCGGCTCCGGTATCGGGGCAAGCCTCGGCGCCGCCCTGGTCGCCGCCGGCGCCCACGTGGTGCTCGCCGACATCAACGGTCCGGCGGCTGACCGGGTCGCCGCCGGTCTGACCGGTCCGGGGTCGGCTCGAGGGGTCCGGCTCGACGTCACGGACGCAGCGGCGGTCCAGGCGCTGGTCGACGAGGTGGTCGACGAGCACGGCCGCCTCGACCTGATGTTCAACAACGCGGGGATCAGTCTGATCGGTGAGACCCAGGACCTGACCCTCGCGCAGTGGGACTCGATCATCGACGTCAACATCCGCGGCGTCGTGCACGGCGTCGCGGCGGCCTACCCGTCGATGGTGCGCCAGGGTGGCGGACACATCGTCAACACGGCCTCGATGGGCGGTCTGATGGCGGCCGGGCTGCTGACGTCGTACGTCATGACCAAGCACGCGGTCGTGGGGCTGTCCCTTGCCCTGCGGTCCGAGGCCCACGCCCATGGCGTCGGCGTGACCGCGATCTGCCCCGCAGCCGTCGACACGCCGATCCTCGACAAGGGCGAGTTCGGCGCCATCGTGGGGCGGGACTACTTCCTCAAGGGCCAGGGCATCCGCAAGCCAGTGGATCCCGCCGTCCTGGCCGACCGGGTCCTGGCGGCGGTCGCCGCAGGGGAGGCGCTCGTGGTCGAGCCGATCCAGGCACGGATGGCCTGGCGTCTGCAGCGACTCGCGCCCGGGCCCACCCAGAGGATGTCGGTAGCCTTCGTTTCCAAGCAGCGCAGGATAGCCAGGAAGCGCCGGATGCATCAGAAGAGGACGCCATGACCGCGGACACTCCCGGGCCCAAGCCGAAGCCCAACGGTCTCGACTCACCGATCATCCCGAAGGTCATGAAGTACGCCGGCAAGGTGCACGTCCGGGTCTACCGGCTGACCAACGGTCGCCTCGGCGGGAAGTGGCGGATCGGGGCGGGCTGGAAGAAGCCGGTCCCGATCCTGTTGCTCCATCACGTGGGCCGCAGGTCGGGGCGCGAGTTCGTCACCCCCTTGCTGTACCTGCTCGACGGTCCGAACGTGGTGATCGTCGCCTCGCAGGGTGGCCTGGCGAAGAACCCGCAGTGGTACGCCAACCTGGTTGCGCACCCGGACACCCGGGTACAGATCAAGGCGGAGAAGCGTGCCGTGACGGCGCGAACGGCGACTGAGCAGGAGAGATCAGCGCTGTGGCCGCGTCTGGTCGAGCTGTATGCCGACTTCGACAACTACCAGTCCTGGACGGATCGGGAGATTCCGGTCGTACTGCTCGAACCACGTTCCTAGCGACCCTTTGCGGAACGAAATTCACAAACCGGGCTAGATATGTCTATTTACGGCGTGTCGCGGGCGGCGCGCCGTCCGGAACCTTCACAGATGCCCGGTTCCGAGCCATACTCCAAATAGAACACGTTTCAGAAAGTAACCTTCCGCCTCTTGTGCAGTTATGTGATGCACATCTACTTTCTGTTCGATCTCACCTCAGAAGTTCTGGCGTCAGGAGTACGGCTGTGCAAAGCGTGAAGGGGTCCCCGCGGGCCCGTCGAGTACTGGCGACCGGAGCTCTCGCGACGGCGTTGCTCGTGACCGCAGCCTGCGGTGGCTCGTCGCTCAGCCCGAAGAGCGTCCTTCAGGCCAACGCAGAGGTGAACGGGACTCTCACCAACGGCGGGACCGGGACGGGTACTGGCACCGGGACCGGTACGGGTACCGGGACCGGCACCGGCACCGGGACGGGTACTGGCACCGGCACGGGCACCGCGACCGGCGCAGGAACCGGGACCGGCACGGGCGCAGGCACCGGTGCGGGCACCGGCACGGGCACCGGAACCGGCACCACGGGCGGCGGTACGAAGGCCGGCGCCGGGGTGACCGCAGCCTCCTGCTCCGGCTTCAAGAACGGCCCCGGCATGACCAGCAACACCATCAACATCGGAAACTCCTCCGACGTCAGTGGCCCGGTCCCCGGCCTCTTCGCGGCAGCACAGACCGCCACCCAGGCTTACGTGGCCTACTTCAACGCGACGAACCCGAACGGCATCTGCGGTCACAAGCTGGCCCTGACCAAGCTGGACTCGCGCACCGATGCCGGCGCGGACCAGCAGGCCTACCAGACGCTCTGCTCGTCGGTCTTCGCGGCGGTCGGGTCGATGTCTGCCTTCGACTCCGGTGGCGCTGCGACCGCCCAGGGCTGCGGACTGCCCGACATCCGGAGCGCGGCCGTGACGGCTGCCCGCAACGCCTGCAGCACGTGCTTCGGCGCCCAGGCGACGGGACCGCACGAGTTCTCCAACGAGGTCCCGGACTTCTTCGTCAAGAACTACCACGCAGCCAGCCAGAAGGCCGCGTTCCTCTATCTGAACGCCGGTGCGTCCGCGGAGAACGCCAAGTACCAGCAGTCGGTCGAGACCAAGCGCGGCATGCACTTCGTCTACACCGCAGGCATCGACGTGGCCGACTTCAACTACGGTCCGTACGTCCAGGCGATGAAGAGCGCCGGGGTGCAGTGGGTCCAGTTCATCGGCCCCTACCAGGACTCGGTGCGGCTGGCGCAGGCGATGCAGCAGGGCGGCTTCACCCCGCAGGTACGGCTGTTCGACCCGTCGATCTACGACTCGAACTTCCTCTCCACGGGCGGCAGTGCGATCGAGGGCGTCGACATGTTCATCAACTTCCTGCCGCTGGACTCCAACCAGCCCGAGCTGAACCTCTACCGCCAGTGGCTCCAGCAGGTCAGCCCGGGAGCCCAGCCGACCTTCTTCGGAGAGTTCGCCTGGTCGGCCGCGAAGCTCTTCGTGCAGGAGGCTCTGTCGCTCGGCGGCCAGCTGACCCGCGCTTCGCTGGTCGCAAAAGTCCGGGCCATCCACTCCTGGACCGGCGGCGGCATGCACGGCCCGATGGACGTCGGCGGGAAGCACTCGCCGTCCTGCATCCGGTTCATGACCGTCAAGGGCGGCAAGTTCGTTCCTCTGGGTGGCACCCAGTACGTCTGCCACGGTTCGAGCGTCGGGTGACGCGCCGATGACCGCGTTCCTGTCCTACACCGTCATCGGGCTGTTCACCGGAGCCGCCTACGCGATCGCGGCCAGTGGGCTGGTCCTGACCTACAGCACCACCCGCGTCTTCAACATCGCCCACGGCGCCGTCGGGATGGTCTTCGCCTTCGTCTACTGGGACCTGTCCCAACGGCAGGGGTTGCCGGTCTGGCTCTCGCTGGTCCTGGTCCTCCTGGTGATGGCGCCGCTGACCGGCGTGTTCATCCAGCGGGTGCTCACACCGGGTCTCGGTACCGCACCGGTCGGGGTCTCGCTGGTGGTGACCGTGGCGATCCTGGTCGGCATGATCGGGATCGCGACCCAGATCTGGCCCGAGAACTCCGCGGCGCGTTCGATCCCGCAGTTCTTCCAGGGTCATCTGATCCACCTCGGTGGCGTGATCGTGACACCGCAACAGGTGATCACCATCGTCATCTCGGCCATCGTGGCCGGCGGGCTCTACATCCTGCTGGCCCGCACCCGGGCCGGCACCGCGATGCGTGCCAGCGTCGACAACGCCGAGCTGCTCGGTCTGTACGGCGGCCGCGCCAACGTCGTGGCGGCGCTCGCCTGGGCGATCGGCACCGCCCTCGCCGCGCTCGCCGGCATCCTGCTCGCGCCGATCATCGGGCTCCAGTACTACGACCTGACCCTGCTGGTCATCTCCGCCTACGCGGCCGCGATGCTCGGCAAGCTCACCAGCCTTCCGATGACCTACGTCGGCGCGATGGGACTCGGCCTGGCCCAGTCCTACGTCGTCGGGTACCTCCAGGACATCCCCGGCCACGACAAGCTGGGTGGACTACCGGCCTGCGTGCCCGCGCTGTTCCTGTTCGCGATCCTCGTCCTGCTGCCGCAGGCGCCGCTGCGCATCGGCCAGGTCAAGGGCATCATCTCCGCGCCGGTCCCGACGATCACGCGCTCGCTGGTCTTCGGTGTCCTGCTGATCGGCGCGGTCATCGTGATGGCGAGCGGGATGGCCGAATCGAGCCTGACCAACGTCGGAACCGCCATCGCCTACAGCATCCTGATGCTCTCGCTGGTCCTGCTGACGGGCTACGGCGGGTACGTCTCGCTGGCGTCCTTCGCCTTCGCCGGGGTGGGTGCGGTCGTCTACTGCAAGGCGGACCAGCCGAACCTGCTCGGCTTCATCCTGGCGATCGTCGTCACCGCGATCGTCGGAGCCATCGTCGCGATCCCGGTGCTGCGCCTGACCGGGCTCTACCTGGCTCTGGCGACGCTGGCGTTCGGCCAGCTGATGGACAAGCTCTTCTTCACCTCGCAGTGGGCCTTCGAGTTCGACAACCCGCTGAAGGCCGGACGGCCGAAGGTCTTCGGGGTGAGCTTCAGCAACGAGGGGCGCTACGTCGTTCTCATGGCCGTCATGCTGGTCCTGGTCGCCCTGGTCGTGATCGCGGTCCGGCGCGGCCGACTCGGCCGGATGCTCATCGCGATGCGCGACAGCCAGGCCGCGTGCGGCACGCTCGGGCTCGACCAGCGCTGGTTCCGGGTCGGCCTGTTCGCCGGCTCGGCCGGAATCGCGGGGCTGTCCGGCGCGCTGCTGGCCGGCCTCCGGGTGACGATCAGCGCGTCGACGTTCGTGTACTTCAACAGCTTGATCCTGCTGATGATCGCCGCTGTCTGGGGCGTCACCTCGATCACCGGCGCGGTCATCGGTGGGGCGTTCATGATGTACCTGCCGGTCGCCCAGTCCAACTACCCGACGTACGCCGGACTCATGTTCGTCGTGGTCGCGGTCGGGGCCGTCATCCTCGGTCGCAACCCGAACGGGCTGACCTACTGGATGTTCAGGATCCCGGGCTGGATCCAGGATTCGCTCTATCCGGTGCTCGCCGACAGATACCCCGGGCTCGCGCTGAAGGCGCGGGCGTTCGAGGTCGCAGGAGACCCCGAGGGCGAGGACGAGGCGCTCGTCCCGGTCGGCGGTCCGGGTTCGGAGCACAGTTCCGGGGAGGTGACTTCGGATGTCGTTGCTTCACGTTGACGATGTCGTCGTCCAGTTCGGCGGCGTGACCGCCGTCAACCACGCGAACTTCGAGGTCGAGGCGGGCACGGTCACGGGTCTGATCGGCCCCAACGGCGCCGGCAAGACCACCTGCTTCAACGTCATCACCGGTCTGCAGACTCCGACGTCGGGGCGGGTCTCGCTCGACGGCAGGGACATCACCCGGATGCCCGTTCACCGCCGCAGCCGCAAGGGCATCGGACGTACCTTCCAGCGGCTCGAGGCGTTCGGGTCGCTGACGGTCGCCGACAACGTCCGGGTCGCCCTCGACATCCATGACGGGTTCCGCGGCATGTTCCGCTCGGTCGAGAACGACATCGACGAGCTTCTCGAGCTGGTCGGGATCGCCGACTACGCGAACGAGCGCGCCGACTCGATCCCGACCGGTACGGCGCGACTGCTGGAGCTCGCGCGCTCGTTGGGCACCGACCCGCGTCTGCTGCTGCTCGACGAACCCTCCTCGGGCCTCGACGAGTCCGAGACGGAGGCCTTCGGCGAGCTGCTGCGCCACCTGGCCAGCGAGGGCCGCACCGTGCTGATGGTCGAGCACGACATGGACCTGGTGATGAACGTCTGCGATGTGATCCACGTGCTGGACTTCGGCACGATCATCGCCCAGGGAACCCCGGCCGAGATCCGCGCGAACCCGGTCGTCCAGAAGGCCTACCTCGGCTACGAGGACGCTTCTGAGCCGGCTGGGTCTCACGCGCGTCCCCGCCCCGCTGAATCCGGCCCCGCCGAATCCGGCGACGACGACACGAAGGTGCTGGCACTGTGAGCGTTCCCATCCTGGAGGTCATCGACCTGCACGCCGCCTACGGGCGGATCGAGGTGTTGCGCGGGGTCGACCTGCGCGTGCCGAAGGGTGCCGTGGTCGCTCTGCTCGGCCCGAACGGCGCCGGCAAGTCGACGCTGCTCAAGGTGATCTCCGGACAGATGGAGCAGACCTCGGGCGACATCCACCTCGGCGGCGTCCACGTCACCGGGGCGAAGCCCGACGACCTGGCACGACTGGGTCTGACCACGATCCCCGAGGGACGCAGCGTCTTCCCGAACCTCACGATCGAGGAGAACCTGCTCCTGATGTCGTACGCCGGTGTTCCCGCCGAACGTGTCTTCGAGACGGCGTACTCCTACTTCCCGCGGCTGCACGAACGTCGTTTCCAGCTGGCCGGAACGCTGTCCGGTGGTGAGCAGCAGATGCTCGCGATGGCGCGGGCGCTGACCTCGGACCCGGCGCTGCTGCTGCTCGACGAGCTGTCGATGGGCCTGGCGCCGCTGATCGTGGACGAGCTCTACGAGACGGTCGCCCGGATCGCACAGAGTGGTGTGTCGATCCTGGTGGTCGAGCAATTTGCCCGAACTGCACTGCGTGTCTCCGACTACGCTGCAGTCATGACCGGAGGCCGGGTCGTCGCGACCGGCGAACCGGACGAGATCGGCTCGATCATGGCCGACGTCATCCTGGGGGGTGTCGCATGACCTGTGGGGAATGCGCGAACAACACGCACGAGAAGACGCTCTACGACAAGACGCTGGCGCGCCGGGTCGCGACAGCGAGCCGCCGTACCAAGCGGACCGTCGCGTCCGGGCTGACGCTGAGCCTGCTGGCACTGGGCGGTGCGTCGACGCTCTCGCCGGCACGCGCGGCCGACTTCAGCGGTTTCCAGACCCACGCGGTCGCGACACCGCTGCGCATCGAGGTCCACGAGCCCGCCATCCCGATCCCGGCGGACCCGCAACTGGAGCTCAACTTCTCCTACACCCGGGTCGACGGCTCGTCCGGACCGAACGGCAGTGCCCGTGCCTCGGCGATGTGGCCCGGCGACGGCGTCGGCGAAGGCCTGAAGACGTTCGGCCAGCAGCTCGGCCTGCCCGGTGCGCTGACCGATGGTGGCTATCCAGTCCAGATCAACGCGGCCACACCAGGCGACACTGCCTCGGCGACGCAGGAGTTCTTCCCGGGCAACACCGGCAAGGTCTCGACCAGCGACACGATGTCGGTCGCCAAGGAGGGCTACGGCACGTCGGGAGACGTCGCCCCGGGAGACAGCGGTGACGGCTCCACCCCGGCGCCGACCAACCCGCTGACCGACATCACCTCGGGCAACCTGTCCGCGCTCGGTAACCTCCTGACCGGGAGCCAGACCGCGGGCCCGGGTGCTCCGCAACCGAGCTCGAGTCCTCTCGGCGCCCTGGGCCTGCTGGTCAACGCCGGCGGCATGGAGAGCATCTCCAGCACGAGCTACGGCTCGAACCTCGATGCCGTCGTCTCCCAGGCCACCGCACGACTCGGCACCATCAGCCTGCTCGCCGGCATCGTGAAGCTCGACGGGGTCGAGGTCGTCGCCAAGACGGTCAGCAACATCGCCGGCGGAGCGAAGACCTCGCACAGCGTGACGATCGGCGGCATGACGATCGCGGGTCAGAAGTTCGCGTTCACCGGCACCGGGTTCGTCGCTGCCGGGAGCAACACCGCGATTCCCGGCCTGCCGGACACGGCCGCGGGTGCACTCGCTGCGCTCGGAATCAGCTTCAACCTCGGCAAGGTGACCGACACCAAGACCGGTTCGTCCGGCGAGGTCTCCGCCGAGGGGCTGCGGATCACGATCAAGACGGCGCCGCTGCTCTCGAAGCTGCCGAAGCTCCCGCTCGACCAGCTCATCTCCCAGCTCCCCGACCTGCCGGGCCAGGCCGCGGTGCTCAAGGGCCTGATCATCGCGCTCGGTCAAGCGACCCCGCGGGTCGATCTGGTCCTCGGGTCGGTCGACGCCCTGGCGGCGACCGTTCCGCCGATCTCGTTCCCCGGTGGAACCGGCGGCAGCACGGGTGGAGGGGTGTCGTCGCCGACCCTGCCGCCGGCATCGAGCAGTGTCCCGATCGCGACCGGGCCCACGTCGGCGGAGACCCCGCCGCTGGCAGCGAGTGGCACTCCGGTCACCTCGACGCCGATCAACAAGCTCTCCGGGATCCCGGGGCTCCCGCCCCTGGGCAGCATTCCGACGCTGCTCCTGCTCGCCGGGCTGCTGCTCGCCGCTGGTGCCGGTTGGTACCTGCGTCGCGCCGGAGTGCTGCTCTTCGGCGGAGCCACCACCTGTGCCCACGGCCTCAAGGCCGGCATCCCTGACCTCAGGAAGGTATGAGATGACCACCACCCAGACGCCCGCCACCTACGAGGCGCCGAACCAGGCGATCCCGCGCGCAGGCAGCCGTGACGGGTCCGCGCCGCTGCGCGGCAACAACCCGGCCCAGCTGTTGCACCTGGTGCTGTTCGTCGCCGGTGCAGTGCTGCTGCCCGGAGGCCTGATCGTCATCGGCCTGGGCTGGTACGGCTCGGCGCACACGCCGTACATCTACGACCAGAACTCCTACCTGATCTCCGGTGGCATCCTCGGCCTGGGCATCACGTTCGTCGGCGGGTTCCTGTACTTCGGCTCCTGGCTGGCCCGCATCGCCGCAGACCAGAAGGAGTCGCAGCGCCAGCTGTCCGACACCCTGCTGCTGCTCGCCGACGCGGTCTCGCACAACACTGCGACGGCTGCCTCCACCCTTGCCGCCGCGCCGACCGCAGCCAGCGCGAACCAGGCACCGGCCCGCGACGCAGGGGCGGTCCTCGTCGTCGCCGGCAACGGGACCACGGTGCACCGCGCCGACTGCGACCTGGTGGCCGGACGCGACGACCTCGTCCCGGTGGGCCCCGACGCGGGGAACCTCACCCCGTGCAGGCTCTGCCAGCGGTAGCACGACCTCGTGAGCCCGACCGGTACCGTCCCGGCACCTCGGCGTCCCGGTCCTGCCCGGCGTACCCAGGCTGAACGGCGCGCCGAGAGCGACCGCAGGTTGCTGCAGGCCACCGCTGAGCTCGTCGTGGAGCGCGGCGTCGAGGGCGCGTCGCTTGCCGAGATCGGGCGCCGCGCCGGTTACAGCCACAGCCTGGTCCACCACCGGTTCGGGTCGAAGGACGCGCTGATCGAGCGACTCAACACCGAGGCGGTCGCGACGTTCAGCGACGCCACCGCCACCAGTATCGACGGCCTGTGCGGGGCGGATGCGGTCGCTGCGGTTGCCGAGACCTACCTGGGCATGGTGCAGGGGCCGGATCCGGTGAGCCGTGTGCACCTGGTCGTCTGGGGCGAGGCGGTTGCTGCGGGCGCCGACAAGCGCCCGTACCGGGTGACCTGGGACCGCTACTTCCGTTCCTCGCTGGCGACGTTGATCCGTGGCGGCATCGCCGACGGCTCGATCCGCGACGATCTCGACCCCGACGCGGTCGCGGTGGTCGTCGTCGGGCTGCTTCGCGGTGTGGCGCTGCAGTTCATGCTCGACCCGACGTCGGGGAGCCGCGCCGGCGCGCTCGCCACGGTGACCGGCACGCTGGACGCGATGGTCCGGCCCTCGGCGGTCCGGGCCAGCGCCTGAGGCCGTCCTAGGGGTCCCGCAGAAGGCTGCGGGCGAGCAGCGTGGTCACCACGTCCTTGGCGGGCCCGAGATCGAGCCCGTCCGGGTCCAGCAACACCTGCATCGAGACCCCGCGGAGCATGCCCACGATCGTGATGGCGACGTCGTGGGCGTCCACGCCTGGGTCGATCGTGCCCTGCTCGATGCCCTCGGTGATCAGCCCGGCGAGGAACGTCCGGAACGTGCGATCGGTGTCCAGGTGGGTGGAACGGTGCGGCGCCGTGTGCGCGACCGCCGCGCTCCAGAGCACGATGTGTACCCGGCCGAGCGGGTCGGGACCGTCGACCAGGTCGAGGTAGAGCAGGCAGATGTCCACGAGTGCCTCGTACCCGGTGTGCCGCCCGATCCGGTCCCGGGCCGCGCGCACGTAGAACAGCGACGCCTCGTCGACGACCCGGTCGACGAGCTCCTCCTTCGACCCGAACCGGTGGTTGACCGCGGCATGGCTGGCACCGGCCCGTCGGCCGATGTCGGCCAACGAGGTGTTCTCCAGGCCCCGCTCGACGATCAGCTCGGCAGCGGCCTGCAGCAGGCGTCGCTCACTCTCGGCGCGGCGTTCCGCCTGGGTCCGGCGGACGTCGGTGCGCCGGGGCTGTTCGGTGGACACCTGCGCGACGCTATACGCATTCCTTGCGTGACGGCTCCAGGCGGCGTATCAAGGAAGGAGCGCCAGATGACGCAACACATCAACGAGGATGGTGTTCGGCATGGTCGCAATGATGATCGTGGTGGGTTTCCTGACGGTGGCCTTCGTGGCCGCCCTGGTGATCGCGGAGTTCGCGGACCGGCGACGCTCGATCGAGATCGATGCGGACGGCACCCGGTTCGCGCCGCACACGCCGCTGCACCGGCCGCATCACTCCTGAGAGTCGGCCAGGTAGGCCAGGATCCTGGCGTTGACCACCTCGGGCTGCTCGAGCTGGAGGAAGTGGCCTGCGCCGGCGATCACGTCGACCACGCTGCCCGGAAGCAGGTGTGCCTCGACCATCTCGACCAGACGGGCGTCGAGGCAGCCGTCGTCCGCGCCATGCAGGTACAGCAGCGGGATCAGGGGCGCCTTCATCTCCGAGCCCTTCCACTTCCGGTAGGCGGCCGGCGGCCCGAACGGACTGGCCATCGCGCGGTAGTACCCGATCACGGCACGCCGGTGGGCCGGTCCGCGGACTGCTGACAGCACCGCCGGCAGGTCGCTGCTCGCGTCGTACCCGGGTGACCAGTCACGCCATAGCTTGCGCACCAGCGGTTCGAGGTAGCGCTCGGGCAGCAGCGGCAGCCGGTTGAACATGATGTACCAGCTGTTGCGGACCTGGCGGGGGAGCACCCGGATCGTTGCGGTGCCCTGCAGCGTCGCGAACGGCGGCACCGAGAGCGCCACGACCCGGCCGTAGGGCGACGCGGGGTGAGCAGCCAGCGCGTTGGCCGTGATGGCGCCCCAGTCGTGGCCGATCAGGACAGCGTCGCGTCCGCCGCCGAGCGCGGTGTGCACACCGACGGCGTCGTCCATCAGCGCCGCGATGTCGCCCGCACCATCGGTGGCGACGGCGGACGGGGCGTAACCGCGACTGAAGGGCGCGACCACCCGCCAGCCGGCGTGCGCGAGCGCTGGGCCCAGGTGGCGCCAGGTGTGGGCGGTGTCGGGGAAGCCGTGCAGGAGAACCGCAAGGGGCCCCTGGGCCGGTCCCCAGGTCAGGGCGCGCAGGCTGACGGCGTCCAGGTCGATGCGGATCTCCTTCATGGCCGCATCTTGCACGTTCCCGACGCGTGCCGGGAGGTCCCTCGCCTGAACAGGCCCTGAATGGTGCACCGGAGGATGGTGCAGGCATGTGAAACTCGACCCATGCGGATCCTGGTCGTCGAGGACGAGAAGCGGCTCGCCGCGTCATTGCGGACCGGCCTGGAGGCCGAGGGCTTCGCCGTCGACGTAGCCCACGACGGTGGCGAGGGGCTCTGGTACGCCCGGGAGAACACGTACGACGCGATCCTGCTCGACATCATGTTGCCCGTCCTCAACGGCTACAAGGTCTGCGAGACCCTGCGCGCGGAGGAGATCTGGACACCGATCCTGATGCTGACCGCGAAGGACGGTGACTGGGACCAGATCGAGGCCCTGGACACCGGCGCCGACGACTACGTCACGAAGCCGTTCTCCTTCATCGTGCTGCTCGCCAGGCTGAGGTCCCTGCTGCGCCGGGGCGCGACCGAGCGACCGGCCACCCTGAGCGTCGGCGACCTCGAGCTCGACCCGGCCAGTCGGATCGTCACCCGGGCCGGCACGGAGCTGAGCCTGACCAGCCGGGAGCTCTCCTTGCTCGAGTTCCTGATGCGACGCCGTGGCGAGGTGGTGACCAAGGCTCAGATCCTCAACCACGTCTGGGACTACGCCTTCGAGGGTGACCCCAACATCATCGAGGTCTACATCGGGCGGCTGCGGCGCAAGATTGACAAGCCCTTCGGTCGCACCGACATCGAGACCCTGCGAGGCAGCGGCTACCGGCTCCGGATGCCGGCGTGAACCTGCTCGACCGGATCACGGCCTCGGTCCGGATCCGCGTCACGCTGGTCGCCGCCCTGTTCGTGCTGTTGGTCACCGCGGTGGGGTCGATCGTGGTCGTCGCGGTCATCGGCCACACCGTGGACTACACACTGATCGACTCGGCGCGCCAGGACGCCGCCGCGATCGATGCCCAGCTGGCGCGTGGCGTCACGCCGGCCGCGGCGGCCACCACCGGCCGCAACGACGTCGTCGTCCAGCTGCTCAATGCGTCCGGTGTCGTGATCGCCAGCGACCGTCCCGACGAGCTCACGGTGCCGCTGCGGACGACCCCGGGGGAGAACAACACCCAGGACGTTCCTGGCGGCCACGAGACGTACACGATCGTCGCGCAGGCATCGACAGCCAACCGCAACGTCCGGTTGATCATCGTCGGGCGGTCGACCGAGTTGCGCGACGACACCCGGGCTGAGACCGCACGGACACTGGCCGTGTCCGTGCCGCTGGTCGTCCTGGCGCTGGCAACGATCGTCTGGCTCAGCGTCGGGCGCGCGCTGCGACCGGTCGAGGTGATGCGGGAGGAAGCCGATCAGATCCATGCGGCCCACCTCGCGCGCCGCCTGGCCGTCCCGGCCGGATCGGACGAGATTCCCCGCCTGGCGCGGACCCTGAACGAGATGCTCGACCGGATCGACGAGAGCCAGCGCTCTCAGCGCCAGTTCGTCTCCGACGCCTCCCACGAGCTCCGTTCACCGCTCGCCGTGCTGCGCCAGAGCGCCGAGCTGGGGCGCGCGCATCCCGAGCTGGTCAGCCAGGAGTCGCTGGCCGACGACGTGCTGCACGAGACCGCCCGGCTCGAGGACCTGGTCAGTGCGCTGCTGCTGCTGGCCCGCGTCGAGAGCCACACGGCCGGTCCGATCGAGCCCGTCGACGTCGACGACGTGGTGCTCGTCGAGGTCGCCCGGATCCGGGACACCGGGACGGCGGTGCACATCGACGTCTCGGCTCTGAGTGCCGGTCGGACCACGGGCAGCACGGTGCTGCTGGGCCAGGTCGTGCGCAACCTTCTGGACAACGCCGTACGGCACGCCACCAGCCGGGTCGAGGTCGGCCTGCACCAGCACGGTCATGTGATGGTGCTCCGGGTCGATGATGACGGCAGCGGGATCGCCGCGCGTGATAGTGAGTCCGTCTTCGAGCGCTTCGTGCGCCTCGACGAGGGGCGCGCCCGCGACGAGGGCGGCAGCGGACTGGGGCTGGCGATCGTCCGCACGATCGTCACCAGCCTGGGCGGCACTGTGCGCGTCGTCGACTCTCCGCTCGGAGGCGCACGCTTCGAGGTCCTGCTGCCGACCACCCCGGACGACTGAGATCTTCCTCTCGGGCGTCAGATGTTCAGGTCTGGTTCAGCCCTTGTCCGATGAGGTTGCGTCGTGACTGCCGAGTTGTCGACCCCTGTGCGCGTCAGCCGACGTCCGGCGCGCCTCAGTGCGGTCCCCACGATCGCGGTCGTCACGGTGCTGGTCCGGCTCCTCGAGATCCGGGCCGGCGCGTCCCCGGACGAGGGCGGTTACCTGGTGGTCGCCAGCCAGTGGCACGCAAGCGGGACCTCGCTGTACGGAAACTACTGGGTCGATCGGCCGCCGTTGCTGATCACCCTGTTCAGCATCGCCGACTTCTTCGGCGGGCTGGGAGCGCTGCGCGTCCTCGGTGCCATCGCGGCCGCCGCCACCGTCCTGCTGCTCGCCTCGACCGCGCGCCGCGTCTTCGGACGTCGCGCCGCGACCTGGACAGCCGTGGTCGCCGGCGCGCTGCTGGTCACGCCGATGTACGGCGCCGTGAACGTGAACGGCGAGCTGCTCGCCGTGCCGTTCCTCGCCCTCGGCCTGCGATGCGCGGTGGAGGCCGTCCAGGCCACTGACCAGCTGCGCATCCGCGGGGCCGCGCTCGGGGCCGGTGTGGCGGCGGTTGCGGCTCTGCTCGTGAAGCAGAACATGGCCGACGGCATCGTCTTCGCGGCAGTCTACTGGATCATCGCATGGCGCACCCGGCGGATCACCGGACGCAGGCTGGTCGACATGGTCGGGCTGGCGTTCCTCGGCTCGGTCGGCACGGGCGCCGTGATGCTGCTCTGGGCGATGGCGCACGGCAGCTCGCCGCTGGCGATCTACCAGGCCACCTACCCGTTCCGAGTCCAGGCGGCGCACGTGATCGCGGACACGTCCGCCCAGGCCTCCGGGATCCGGTTGAGCCACCTCGGCGACGCCGTCGTGCTCAGCGGCGTCCCCCTCGTGCTGCTGGCATTCGCCGCGTTCGGTGTCCGCCGCTCGCGCGCCCCAGGTGTCGTCTGGGGCCTGGTCGCGATGGCTGGTTGGTGCGCTTTCTCCGTCCTCGGTGGCGGCTCGTACTGGCTGCACTACCTGGTCGAGTCGGTGCCGGCGGTCGCGCTGGCCGCCGGCGCGACCTCACTCGTCGCGCCCCGAGTGACTCGGGCGGTGGCGGGTTTGGTGGTCGCCTCGTCGCTCGTCGCCTTCGGCCTCGGCTTCGTCCAGCCGGTGGCTGCCCCCGGCACCGTGATCGGCGATGCCGTCGGCAGGGCCTCCCGTCCCGGCGACACGATCCTCTCGGCGTTCGGTGATGCCGACATCCTTCACGCCAGTGGTCTCTCGTCGCCGTACCCGTACCTGTGGAGCCTGCCGTCGCAGACGCTCGACCCGGGCCTGACCCTGCTTCGCGGAGTCCTGCTCAGTCCGGCCGCGCCGACCTGGATCGTCATCCGGAACTCGGGCACTGTCACCCGGCTGACCCACGCCGGCGCGATGCAGCCCATCCGCGACGGGTACCACGTCGTCGGCCGGATCTGCGGTCGCTCGATCTATCTCCGCGACGGTGCGAACCGTCCAGCACTCGCGCCCTCCGGGCGTTGCACCGGTCCGGTGCTTTCATGATGAACCGAGGAGTCGCAGTGAACCCGCTCGTCCGCCGCCTGGTCGTCATCCCGACGTACGAGGAGGCCGAGAACATCCGCGCCGTGCTCGACGCCGTGCGGTCGGCTGCTCCGTATGTCGACGTGCTGGTCGTCGACGACAACAGCCCCGACGGCACTGCGGACCTGGTGCGTGCCGACGCGGCGTACGGCGAGCACGTGCACCTGCTGTCGCGATCGGGCAAGGAGGGTCTCGGCGCTGCCTACCGCGCCGGCTTCGCGTGGGCCCTCGAGCAGCGGTACCAGCAGGTCGCTCAGATGGACGCCGACCTCTCGCACCCCCCGGGCCGGCTCCCCGCCCTGTTCGCGGCCCTCGACGTCGCCGACGTCGCGGTCGGGTCCCGCTACGTCTCCGGCGGCGGTGTGCGGAACTGGTCCTGGTCGCGGCGCGTGATCTCGCGCGGCGGCAACCTGTACGTGGGTCTCGTCCTGGGAACCGGCGTGCACGATGCGACCGCCGGGTACAAGGCCTTCCGCGGGAGCGCGCTGGAGGAGATCGACGTCCTGGCGTCGAGGTCGACCGGCTACGCGTTCCAGATCGAGAACACCTGGCGGGCGACGCGTCGCGGACTCGACGTCGTCGAGGTGCCGATCACCTTCACCGACCGGACGTCGGGGACCTCGAAGATGTCCGGCTCGATCGCTCGCGAAGCACTCCTGCGCGTCCTGGTGTGGCGCTGGCGCGAGCTGCGTGACCGCTCGACGCCTGGCCGCGGCTCGTCGCGACGGGCTCGGTCCTCCAGTGCTGCGTGACGTCGTGACCCGGGTCGTGGCCCGGCTGTCCTCGCGCGAGGTCGTGACGTTCCTCGGGGTCGGTGGCGCCGGGTACGTCGTGGACGTCCTGGTGTTCAACGCGCTACGCTCGCTCTCGCCGTTCTCGGTGCTGGACCCGTCGGTCGCGCGTTCGGTCGCCGTGGCGTTCGCGATGTGCGTGACCTACGCGGGCAACAGGTTCCTGACCTGGCGCGACATCCCGCAGGGCGACCAGCGCCGCGAGGTCACGTTGTTCGTGATCTTCAACGTGATCGGCTTCAGCTTCTCGATCGGCACGCTGTGGATCTCCCACGACCTGATGGGCCTGACCAGCCGGTTCGCCGACAACATCTCCTCGAACGTGATCGGGATGGCACTCGGCACCCTGTTCCGGTTCTGGAGCTACCGCCGGTTCGTGTTCACCGAGCACGCGGAGCCGTCGAGAATGACCGGACCCTTCGCCGGTCTCGACGACGAGATCGAGGCGCCAACTTTCTAGGTGCCACTCCTCGAATCGCCCGTGTCCAGGCCGATTCCAGGAGTAGATTCGCCGGGCGCGACGTTGTACTCCATGTCGTGAAGGACGTTCAAAAAGGGGTGGCATCGTGGGGATGGCAACGCACGCGCAGCTGCGACTGGTGGCTCCGCTCGAGGTCGAGCAGCCGCGTCGCGTCCCGCGCACCGAGTTCGGCGGCGGTGGCGTGCGTTCGATGCTGCTGTCGAAGGCGTTGTCCTCGACGGTCCGGCCCTTCATCTCCGTGTGGGCGCGGGTTCCGCTCGCTCCGTGGCCCTACTTCGTCGCCGACTACGCCGGCCTCGCGCTGCGTCCCGTGGCCGGTACGACGTACGAGCGCATGGACCTGCCGAATTGCCGTGCCGAGGTGCTGCGCACCCCGTCGGTCGAGGACCGGGTCATCGTCTACCTGCACGGCGGCGCCTTCCTCGTCGGTGGTCGGTACCTGCACCGCCAGCTGATGTCACGGATTGCGGACGCGACCCGCGCGAGCGTCGTTGCCGTGGCCTACCGCCAGCTGCCGCACCACCCCGTCAGCGACTCGATCGCCGACGCCCTCGACGCCTACCGCTACGTGCTGGAGTCCGGGGTTCCGGCTTCCCAGGTGATCGTCATGGGTGATTCAGCGGGTGGCTACCTGACCTACCAGGTCGCCCTGGCTGCCGAGGAGGCCGGACTCCCGATGCCGGCCGGGCTCGTCGCGATGTCGCCGCTGATCGACTTCGACGGGACCGCCAAGGTCACCGCCGAGTCCGCGGCCACCTGCGCGGTGTTCCCGCCCAACTGCTTCGACGGGCTCTCCCAGGTGGTGCTCCGCGCTGCGCGCCGGGCCGGCGAGATCGAGGCGCTTCCGCAGGCGCCGTCGAACGCAGCCCTGAAGGGACTGCCGCCGTCACTGATCCAGGCGAGCTCGGCCGAGATGGTCTACCCGGACGCCGAGGCCATGGCGGGTGCGCTGCTCGCTGCCGGGGCCGAGGTCGAGCTCCAGGTCTGGGACCACCAGGTGCACGTGTTCCAGGCTGCTGCCGGAGTGCTGCCCGAGGCGGCCCAGGCGATCGAGGAGATCGCCGCGTTCGTCGACCAGGTCATCCCGGACAAGCTGCTCGCCTACGCCTGATCCTTCGGGCTCTCCTCCCCTAGGAGAGCCCGAAGGTCGTATCGGCGTGCGCCTCGGCGACCGTCAGCTCAACGCCCGGGGTCAACCCGAGGACGTTGTTCAGGACGGTGACCACGATCCGGATCCCGCGCACCGTGATGCCGCTGTGCGGCGATCCGGTGCAGGTGTGGCTCGTCAGCCCGCCGTTGTCGCAGAACTGCTCGTTGAGAATGATGAAGCCGATACCGGGTAGGGCGATCGTGGAGTTGGGCGCAGGGGTTCCCGTGATCGGGATCCCGAGCACCGAGAGCCCGACGAAGTTGGTCCCGGTGTCGGTCGAGGTCGAACCCGCCGACGTCGCATCCGACCTCGCCTCCGCCCTGATCACTGACGCGTTGACCACACAGCCTGTGACGTAGCTCAGGACACAGGCCGGCTTGATCCCGTCGCCGACGACTTCGGCCCAGCTGCGCGACGTGCTGCCGGTCGCGTTGAACGAGCCAGAGACGTTGCTGTCTGCGACCTGGGCATCGGCCAGTACGCCGTACCGCGGGATGATCGCGCCGACGACCTGCTCGGACTCCGCCCCGCCCAACGGAGAGATCTGCACGAAGCCCTGGGTCAGGTCGGCCAGCAGCGGGCCGGTGTACAACTTGGCGATCAGGGCGTCACCGCTGACCGACTGGTTGCTGGAACCGCTGCAGACGAGCGTCCTGGGGAAGTCGCTGTGCGCCGTCGCCTGAGCGACCACGATGTCCAGAGCGCCGACCAGCGCCAGGTTGGTGATCTTCACGTGGATCATCGAGACCGTCAGGTCCGCGGCGTACCGACCGTTCGACAGCCCGCTTGACTGCGTCCGCTCGTTGATCGCCACGTAGCTGTTCGAGCCGAAGACCAGCGCGTTCAGCGGGATCGTGGTCGTCTGGTTCAGGTCGACCGGGACGACGGTGTTGACGACCCGGAGGTTTGTGATCGTCGATCCCGCCGAGCTCACGCCGGCGAAGTAGCCGTTGGCCTGGGTCGACGCTACGGCCCGGACCACGTCGGCCTGGACGGTGCAGACACCAGCGACTGGCACCAGGCAGACCCCTGCAACCTCCGAGGTGCTGGTCTGGCGCGTTTCGGCCGGTGCCGCCGTGACAACGCTCGAACTGGTCTCCCGCAGGACCCCGGCCGACAATATTCCGGTGAGGTTCAGCGAGGCCAGGTGCTGCTCGTTCGCGGTCGGTCCGCCCGGGCCGGTCTGACTGCTGGACGTCTGGCCTGCGGTGAGCACCTGGTTGTTGCCGCTGCCGGTAACGACCACGTTGAGCAGGCCGACCACGAGCTGCAACAAGCCCTTTGCCTTGACCTGGATGCCGATCGCCGAGCCGTTCGACTTCGCGGTGGTCGGGTCCGGAACCGGGGTGATGTTGGTGGTGGTTGTGTTGGAGGTGCCAGCCACCACGCCACCCGTTCTGATCTGCGCGGTGTTACTGATCGAGCAGCTCTGGTTGGTGGTGACCCGGACGGTCAGGATGACCGATCCGCTCCCGGTCAGCGGGGCGACCGTGCCGATAGTCCAGGTCGCCGTGGCCGGACTGCCTGCGGACGTGCACCCGTTGCTGCACGAGACAAAGACCGTACCCGTCGGGACCGGGTCGGTGATCGTCACCGCCTGGGCCTCGGCTGTCCCGGTGTTCGAGTAGTTGATCGTGTAGGTGATGATCTGGTCGCCGTTGTTGTCGACGGTGAGCGACCCGGTCTTCACCAGACCCAACGTCGGTTTCGCGGTGACGCACACCGTAGCCGAGCTACGCGAGGAGTCGATCGTGGCGACGCGGTTCACGACCGGGTAGCCGCCGTTGTCGCAGCCTGTCGGGGTGCCGGTGAAGCTGGGCGGCATGAAGACCGTGTAGGTGATCGTCTCGGATTGTCCCGGGTTGATGACTCCGGTGGTGCAGGTGAACTGCTTGTCACCGGCCGGTGTGGTGGTGTCCTGGCAGGTGCTCGGCAGCGTTCCGATGCTGGCGGAGTCGTCGATGTTGTCGGTGAACGTCGTCGAGCCGGGGGCGGTGCCGCCGTTGGTGGCCACCACGTCATAGGTGACCTCGGCGCCCGGGGCGGCGGTCGCCACCCGTGCGGTCTTGACGACGGTGATCGTCGGTGCCGCCGTCACGCAGACGGCCGCGTCCGCGGTGCCGGCTGGGCCGGTGATGTGGTTGAACACCGGGTAGCCGCCGTTCACGCAGCCGATCGGGCTGCCGGTGAAGCTGGCCGGCATCTGCATCGTGTAGGTGATCGTCTCGGATTGTCCCGGGTTGATGACTCCGGTGGTGCAGGTGAACTGCTTGTCACCGGCCGGGGTGGTGGAGTCGTGGCAGGTGCTGGGCAACGTCACGACACTGGCGGAGTCGTCGTAGTTGTCGGTGAACGACGTCGAACCTGGTCCGGTGCCGCCGTTGTGGGCCACCACGTCATAGATGACTTGGCCGCCCGCGGCCGCGGTGGTGCTGCGCGGGGTCTTGGTGACGCTGAACGAGGGTGCAGCAGTGACGCAGACGGTCGCGCTCGCGGTTCCGGCTGGGCCGCTGACGTGGTTGACCACCGGGTAGCCGCCGTTGTCACAGCCTGTCGGGGTGCCGGTGAAGCTGGGCGGCATCGTCATCGTGTAGGTGATCGTCTGGTTGCCGTTGGGGTTGATGGTCCCGGTGGTGCAG
>NZ_JAOPXI010000076.1 GCF_025965215.1 Marmoricola sp. | reverse complement strand
TTAACAGCAGTGCGCATGATGGTTCTCCCGGATTGAAAGGTGCAGCTCAAGTGCGCTGCCGTCGTGGGCTTAGACGCTAACGATCGGCGTGGACCGCCGTAGATGGAACGCTGGGTCCCGGAATAGCGGTCTAGCCCAACAGTCGCACTAAAATGGACAATTCGTTCTCGAAATGCGAAAAGTCGGGTTTGTTGCGGATCGGGCCTCAGGTCCCGTGGGTCAGTTGGCCCGCCCCGGCAGGCACGTACGGCGCGTCCTTGATCGGGACGGCGTACACCACTGAGTTCGTCAGGTAGACGACTCCGTTGAAGTTGCTGCAGGTGATCAGGACGAGCCTGCTCGGCCCGGCTTGCTGAAAGATCTGGTCGGCCGTGGCTGCCAGCTGAGCCACGGTCACGGTCTGCGACTGCTCAACGTCATAGGTGATCCAGCCGGCGCTCGTGCGCACCCTGATTCGGTCGCCGGGCACGAGCTCGCCGAGGTGGTCGAAGGCGCCGCCGCCGGTGTGCACGGTGTGTCCCGTGACGACGGCAGATCCCTGCCGCGCACCGACCTGCCGTCCCTCCTGCCACCAGCCGAGCTCCTGGGGATCGCTCGGCGGGAGGAGTTCGCCGCTCTGGCCGCTGATCGGAACCACGACGGAGTCGACGTGGAGCCGAGGAACGCTGACCTCGAGCGGGACACCGGCGGCCGCCAGGCGTTGGGCGACGATCGACGGAGCGGGACTGGTCAGCGTCTGGGGGCTCTGGGTGATCGGCCCGACGGGTGGATCGGTGATGACGGCCGGGTGCTTCGGCACGGCGTCGCCGAAGAGACTGGCAATCTGCGGTACTGCGAACGGGATCACGGCGCAAAGCGCCAACAGAACCGTCACCAGGGCCACCTTCATCCAGCGCAGGCGCGCCCGCTCGGCTGGATGTGGCTCGCGGCGCCGTTTGCCGATCCGGGGCTTCTTGACGACCGGAAACGGGTCTTCCGGTTCTTCCTCGGGTTCAGGGACAGCCGGCAAGGGTCGCGCCGGGGGTTCGGCGAAGATCCAGTCCGACGCGGAGCCAGGATCGGTCTCGGCCACCTCCGTGAAGACCCAACCCTCGACCTCGGGTTCCTCCTCGGGCACCGCTACGTCGATGTCGGGCATCTCCCGGGCAGGAACGACCTGCACCGGGGCCCTGGGCGCCCACTGCTCGCCTACCGAGGCCTGATAAACCCAGCCGGTGCTGGCGGGTGGTGGGGTCTCTGCTGAAGGTGCGGGCGTCTCGGCATTGCTCCTTGGATCGAGCATGTCGAGATCGACGACCGAGGGCTCAGGCGTCTCGGCATTGCTCCTTGGATCGAGCATGTCGAGATCGACGACCGGGGGTTGAGCGACCGGGGTGGCCTCCGGGGCCAAGTCCACGGGCGCTGGCGCGCTGCGAGCTTTGAGGGCCTCGGCCACCAGGGCGTCGATCGGCACCTGCTCGACCTCAGGCGCGGCACGCTGCGACGGGGGATCGAAGATCCAGCCCTCGACCTGAGGCTCCTCGGGCGCCTCACGCGCCAAATCCCGCGGACCCTGCCCCGGATCGGGGAGGTTCCGCGGGACTGGACGCTTGCGAGGCTTGCGAGACACGTCTGATGTTAGACCGATCACGAGAAGGCTGAGAGCGGCGCCGCGGAGATTCCCGCGAGCGCCGCTCCCTGCCTTGTTCGGATCAGCTGCGCGACTGGCCACCCGGTCGGACCAGGCCGAGTCCGCCACCTGCAACCAGGAGGAGGAGACCGGCGATCATCAGCGCGAGACCGCGCTGTCCACGCAGGTCCGGCGTGACCGTGCTGATGAGGCCAGCGTGCACCAACGTGGGCGTGACCGCGGGCGGCTCGACCACGGGCGGCTTCACCACCGGCGGCTTGACCACCGGCGGCGACACCGAGGTGCAGCCGGTCGGCGTGGTGAAGGTGTGCTCCCAGTGCGACGTCGGTGCAGGGTCGGTCGCGAAGATGTTCGGCAGGATCGGCGTGGCGTCCACGTCAATCGTGCCGCCATCAGTCAGGGAACCGGTGACGACGTAGTGCACGCCGAGGACGTCCTTGGTCTGCAACTCCGGGCCCGTCAGCTTCCGCGTGACCACGGGCGCGCTCGGCAGCGTGTAGGACGGAGGAGTGTCACAGGTCGGCTCGGTGAAGGTCGGCGCCAGCGGCGTGACGACATTCGGGGACTCCACACCGCACTGGTCCTGCGTCGGCACTGCCCCGAAGGTGTGGTGGAAGTCCAGGATCGACGGGTTGCCGGTCGCAAAGGCAGCACCACCGTCTGCGGTCGCACGAACAACGATCGTGGTGCCTGCAGTCTTGCTTCCGCTGAGGACCGAGAACGTCACGTGGCTGCCAGAGGTCGTGTAGTCCACGCTCGGGTCCGCACAGGTCGGATCCTTGAACGTGACACTGGCGGTCGCGAGAAGCGGGTGGTTCTCACAGCTCGAGGCGGTGATGTTGCCGTCTTCCTGGTGGAAGACACCGTTGGTATCGGTGAACGAACCGATCAGGTCAGGCTTCAGCTGGCCGGCAACGTGGTGCACGCCGCTGAAGTAGCCATCGGTCTTCCAGCGCTTGTTCGGGTCGTTGCGATGCATCAGGTGACCCTTGAGCTTCGCCGAGTTCACGTCGACCACGATGTAGACGTACGGGTTACTGTCCGAACTGGTCGCGTGGCACACGCCGACCTTGTCGGCGGCCGCGTTGGCCGACGTGGACGTAACCATGAGTGCAACGCCGCTGGACATGACCAGCATGCCGAGCGCGGCGAGCAGCGTCGCAACGCGACGCAGACCGCGATTCTTGGCCTGAGGTGTGTAGGTCATGGGATGGAGCCCCCGGATCTGTTTCGTAGATGTAGGTTCCCGAGTAACCGGGTTGAACCTGTCATTTCGTCCCCCAAGAACGGACCAGACAGTGATGCGACGGCGACGGATCCGGGCGGATCCGTCGGCCGATGGTCCATGGAACCCCTTGGCAGGGCATTAGCACCAACGCATCCGCGCTGCGGTCTAGGCCGCAATATTGGACATATCGTGATGAAAAGCACCCAATGTTTGGAATCCGTATCAGCGTTGGAAAAGCCGTTCTCTTGGGCGGTCCAATCGGGGCAATCTGCGTGAATCAAATTGTCGGGGTTGCAGGCACCCAGGTGAGCGCACCGCCTGACCTTCACTAGACTCACCCTCGACTTGCAGGCGCCGAGGGCGGCAGCACGTCCGGCCCCAGTAGCTCAGTGGATAGAGCAGCCGCCTCCTAAGCGAAAGGTCGCAGGTTCGACTCCTGCCTGGGGCACCGAGCGCGAATTCGAGACAGGCGTGTCGGCCCTCCTAACCAGCGGGAGGTTCAGACAACCTGGAAGGTGATGCCTGCCTTCTGGAGCCGGGCCAGCAAGTGCTCGCCCATGGCGACCGCGGGAGTGAGCTGGCCTGCGGTCGGAGGGTTGTCGTCGAACGCGAGGCTCATCGCCGCCTCGGCCAGCATCTTCGAGGTCTCGCTGTAACCGGGGTCGCCGCCTGACACGCGGGTGTGGACCGTCGTACCGCCGGACTCACCGACGAAGTCGACGGTGAACCAGGACTTGGCGCGGCGCGACTCCGAGGGACCGTCGCCCTGCTTGATCCGCTTCTTCAGCGCGTTGCGCAACGGTGGGATGTTCGCCGCGACGACCATCGAGCCGATCGCGAGCGACCCGCCGACCGCGTAGCGCAGGGTCTTGAGACCGGCGAAGTGGCTGTAGCTGAAGTCCGGGCCGTAGGAGTCGAGCGCGGCTGCCGAGCGGGTCACGATCAGCGGGTCGATCGTCGGCATCGGCAGCAGCCAGTAGCCCAGGACGCTGTCCCGGCCCGGCGCGCCCTGGACCCAGCGGACCTTGCGCCCTTCGGGACGGCCTTCCTTCGCACGCCGCTTGGCCAGTGCCTTCCTGGCCTCGCCCTGGCGAGACATCGCACCCATCGCGGAGTGGAAGGTGCCGCCGGAGAACTGGGCACCGCTGCGCACCACGCCCCGGACCTTGATCGCCTCGCCTGCGGGAAGGGCGCCGACGGTGAACATCGCACCGAGGTCGTGCGGGATCGAGTCGAACCCGCAGGCGTGCACGATCCGGGCACCGCTGGCCACCGCGGTGTCATGGTGCGCCAGGTACATCAGGTCGACGAACTCAGGCTCCCCGGTGAGGTCGACGTAGTCGGTGCCGGCCGCGGCGCAGGCTGCCACCAGCGGCTCTCCGAACTGCAGGTACGGGCCGACCGTCGTGATGACGACCTTGGTGCTCTCGGCGACAGCCTGGATCGAGGCCGGGTCGGAGGTATCGGCCCGGAGCAGGGTGAGGTCCGCGCAGGCCGGGTTCAGCCGCGCCAAGCGCTTGCGCACCGCTTCGAGCTTCTCGGTGTTGCGACCTGCCAGCGCCCAGCGGCAGTCAGCCGGGGCGTTCTCGGCCAGATAGGCGGCGGTGAGCTCTCCGGTGAAGCCGGTTGCTCCGAAGACCACGATGTCGAAATCACGAGTTGCTGCCACGTCGTACTCCTGAGCCAAGAGAAGAGAGGGGAATCGCACCCAGCCTACTCACGCGTGACTCCGAGCCAATCCCCTGCAATCCCGCGTGATCTGAGCCCCGCCGCGTCGTAAGTTGGCGACATGTGCCGCAACATCCGAACCCTCCACAACTTCGAACCGCCGGCCACCAACGACGAGGTGCACGCCGCCGCGCTGCAGTACGTGCGCAAGGTGAGCGGTACGACCAAGCCCTCGCAGGCCAACCAGGCCGCCTTCGATGAGGCCGTGCTCGAAGTCGCCCACGCGACCCGCCACCTGCTCGAGCACCTGACCTCCAGCGCTCCCCCGAAGGATCGCGAGGTCGAGGCCGCGAAAGCCCGGGCGCGAGCCCAGCTGCGGTACGGGTAGCGGGGGCTCTCTGCGTCCGTCACCACGTCTCGGCAAGCTCGACGACCGGTTCGGCGCTCCACGACCGGGTGGCCGGCCACGACCGGCGTCGGGGTGGGCTCGACAACCGGTCATCGAGCTTGCCGAGATGCCGTGAGTTGCGCGCAGACCCGACCTAAACGCGGTGCACGAAGATGTGCTGCGCCGCCTCGTAGATGATCTCTGCCGTCTCGCCACCGCTGCCGAGCAGCACGCCCTCGGGCGTCGACACTGCGGCGACCGACTCCCCCGGCTGGGCGCCGATCCGGCGCAGGACCGACATGAGCACCTCGTCCTTCTGCATCTCCTCGGAGATGCGGCGGACCTGGACGCTCGAGGTCTCGGGGCCGGCAACGTCACTGAGTGACGCGACCCCGGACATGAAGTCCTCGGCGTCGATGGACTCACCGAGCTCGGCCAGGCCCGGGATCGGGTTCCCGTACGGCGACTCGGTCGGATGATCGAGGAGCTCCAGCAACCGGCGTTCGACGCTCTCGCTCATCACATGCTCCCACCGGCAGGCCTCAGCGTGCACGAGCTCCCAGTCCAGGCCGATCACGTCGACCAGCAGGCGCTCGGCGAGGCGGTGCTTGCGCATCACCCGGGTCGCGGCGTGAAGTCCTGCCTCGGTGAGCTCGAGGTGACGGTCGCCCTCGACGGTGACCAGTCCGTCGCGCTCCATGCGTGCGACCGTCTGGCTCACGGTCGGGCCACTCTGGTGCAACCGCTCCGCGATCCGTGCACGCAGCGGGACGATGTCCTCCTCCACGAGCTCGTAGATCGTGCGGAGGTACATCTCGGTGGTGTCGATCAGGTCACTCACGCCGACATTGTGTCACCGCTCCAGAAGCCGCTGTGCCACCTGTCGTTGCAACGGGTTGCGGTGGACGGCGCCCGAGCGGGCGAGCAGGTCGGCGACGTCCTCGATCGACAGCCGGGGTGTCGGCACCGAAGGTGCGGCAGCCGGGACAGAGGGCTCGACGTCACCGATCAGGTGCACCTCGGCCATCTCGTCGGAGACCTGTCCGCCGAGGACCAGGCGGTAGGAGGTGTCGTAGATGTCGAAGTCGATGTCGGCCACGACTGCCGTGCGATAACCGTCGTGGTCGCGGACCAGCACCCGCTCGCCGTACTCCAGGCCGCGCGTCAGAGCAGCGCCGTGGTGGGTCACGACGAACGAACGGCTCCGGCGCGTGAACTCCGACAGCTCGATCTCGATGAGCTCCATGACTTCCCTCTCCCCTGCATTCCATTGAACTCGTTCGGGGGAATAACGAGAAAAGCCCGCGCCGGTTACGTCCCTTTTGCTACATTTTCTGTTGGGGCGGTATAGACCGTTTGTACCGAATCCTCCGTTGTGGCCGAAAACGGCTCGTGACCCCTTCCAGGAGAGATAGAACCTGACGATGACCTCGCCACTGCGCGTCTTCCTCCTCGACGACCATGACATCGTGCGCCGGGGTGTACGAGCGCTGCTCGAGTCCGAGGGTGACGTCGAGATCGTCGGCGAGGCCAGCACGATCCTCGGGACCGCCGAGCGAATCGCCGAGCTCGCTCCGGACGTGGCGGTGCTCGATGCCCGGCTGCCGGACGGATCCGGGATCGACCTCTGTGCCCAGTTACGCGACCTCGTCCCGACAGTGCGCTGCCTGATCCTGACCAGCTACGACGACGAAGAGGCCATCGTTGCTGCGATCCGCGCCGGAGCCTGCGGCTACGTCCTCAAAGAGGTCGAGGGCGACTCGCTGCTCAGCTCCGTACGGGCGGTCGCCAGCGGCCAGTCGTTGATCGACCCCCAGATGGCGCGCCGCGTCATCCAGTGGATCGAACAGACCTCGACCGCACCCGAAGAGCTGTCCGGCCTGACCGATCAACAGCTGCGCATCCTCGAGCTGCTGGCCGAGGGCCTCACGAACCGCGAGATCGGCCTTCGCCTGTACCTGGCGGAGAAGACCGTGAAGAACCACGTCACCCGGATCCTGTCGACCCTGGGTGTCCAGCGTCGTACCCAGGCAGCGTTGCTCGCCTCGCGGCTGCTGCCGCGCTGACCTGGCGTCGGTCATCGAGCAGACCCGCTGGCGCGTGCCTTCTCACACGGTGAACCTGCCCACAAGACCCTTGAGCTCGGCGGCCATCCCCGCGAGGTCCGTCGCGGACTGCAGCGTGTTCTGCGCGCCCTGACGGGTGTCCTCGGCGGCACTGGCCACCTGGGTCACGTCCTCGGCGATGCCGTTGGCCCCGGCGGCCGCCTCGGTCACGCTGCGGGCGATCTCGTTGGTGGTGGCCGTCTGCTCCTCCACCGCCGATGCGATCGTGGTCTGGATGTCGTTGATCCGGCCGATGACCTCGGAGATCTCCGCGATCGCCGCGACGGCCCCCTGGGTGTCGGACTGGATCGCCTCGATCTTCTGACCGATGTCCTCGGTCGCCCGCGCTGTTTCCTTGGCGAGCTCCTTGACCTCGTTGGCGACCACGGCGAATCCCTTGCCGGCATCCCCGGCCCGCGCGGCCTCGATCGTCGCGTTGAGGGCGAGCAGGTTGGTCTGCTGGGCGATCGAGGTGATCACCTTGATGACCTGGCCGATCTCGGCGCTGGACTCACCGAGGCTGGCTACCGTGCCCTGCGCCGAGCTCGCGACGCTGACCGCGCCCGTAGCCACGGTCGCAGCCTCGGTCGCGTTCTTCGCGATCTCCCGGATGCTCGCGGTCATCTCCTCGGCGGCGGTTGCCACGGTCTGGATGCTGGCCGAGACCTGGACCGAGGCACCCGAGGCGCTCGCAGCCCGATCCGAGGTCGACGTCGCTCCGTCGCCCATGCCCTGGGCCAGGATCGTCAGCTGCTCGGAGGCCACCGCGAGGGTGTCCGCCGTCGTACCGATGTTGGTCATCGAGCCGCGCAGCGTCTCCAGCAGCGACCCGAGTCCGGCCGCGAGCTGGCCGATGGCATCGTCGCCGTCTACCGGGATCTCCCGGGTCAGGTCACCCTGGCCGGCGGCGCGGACGACCTCGAGGACCAGATCGACCTTGTTGGCGAGCTCAGCAGCCGCATCACGAGCCGCCGTCTCCTTGTCCAGGCGCTCGACCGCCTGGGACACGAGCCGGCCCACGTTGCGCAGCGCGTCGAGCCTCTGCTCGGAGGGGCGCAGGGTCTCGGTGGCGAAGAAGTCCATCGTGCCCACCACGTCGCCCCCCACGACGATCGGGAAGCACACGCCGGACTTCACGCCGACCTTCTGCGCGACCGGTGCCCGGACGCAGTCGGTCATCTCACCGATGTCCTGGGTGAAGAACAGGTCGCGGGTCTTCCACGCACGGCCCGACAGCCCGACTCCCTCGGCGAACGACGCCGTGAGGGTCACCTGGCGGAACTCCTCACCGGCGCTGCCGGACTCCTGGACGTACTTCAGGGTGTTGTCGGCCTCGTCGATCTTCCAGTAGGAACCGTAGGCCCACCCGAAGTCCTTGCGGACCGTGTCGAGTGCGAGCTGGACCGCCTGGTCGACCGAGGTGGCCGAGGTCAGGCTGGACAGGACGTTGTTGACAGCGGCGACGTCGGCGGCTGCCTCGCGGTCTGCACCCTCCTTGAGCACGCGGGCGATCGCCTGGGAGACCAGACGGCCGACGTTGCGCAGGGATTCGAGGCGCTGCTCCGAGGGGTGCAGCGTCTCGGTGGCGAAGAAGTCCATCGTGCCGATGACCTCGCCCGCGACCATGATCGGGAAGCAGACGCCGGACTTCACGCCGACCTTCTGCGCGACCGGTGCCCGGACGCAGTCGGTCATCTCCCCGATGTCCTGGGTGAAGAACAGGTCGCGGGTCTTCCACGCACGGCCCGACAGCCCGACACCCTCGGCGAACGAGGCCGCCAGGGTCACCTGGCGGAACTCCTCACCGGCATCGCCGGACTCGAGCACGTACTTCAAGGTGTTGTCTGCGTCGTCGATCTTCCAGTACGAACCGTAGGCCCACCCGAAGTCGCGACGTACCGTGTCGAGCGCCGACTGCACGGCCTCGTCGACCGTCGTCGCACTGGCCAGGGTCGACAGCACGTTGTTGACCGCCGCGGTGTCGGCTGTCGCCTCGGCGACCTCGCGCTCGCCGCGCAGGCGGTCGGTGATGACCTCCCAGGTCGCCATCGCGCCGATGTACTCGCCGTTGTCGTCGCGGATCGCCGAGACCAGCAGGTCGAGGGTCTCCGGGCCGACGCTGATGTTGGCGCGGCGCGGCAGGTTGGCGTCGTCGACCAGGATCCCGCGCTGGTACGCCGGCGTGTTGTGGAAGATGTCCAGACTGGAGCCGACGACCTCGGAAGCCTTCACCGGCAGGTGCTCCTCGAGCCCGGCGAGGGTCTCCAGCGAGGCTGGGTTCATGTAGGTGATCACGAATTCGCGGTCGGCGAACATCATGTTCGTCGGCGAGTTCTCCATCATCGAGGTGACCCGGGCGACCTGCTTCTCGAGCTCGAGCTTGGCCGTCACGTTCTCCCAGGTCGCCATCGCGCCGACGTACTCGCCGTCATCGAGGAGCGCGGCGACTGTGAGGTCGAGCGTCTCCGGCCCGACGCTGATGAGCGCGCGGCGCGGGAAGTTCGAGGCGTCGGCCAGCAGATGACGCTGGTACGACGGGTCCTTGTGGAAGATGTCCAGGCTGGCGCCGACGAGCTCCTCCGGGTCGACCGGGATCCAGTCGGCGATCGGGCGCAGACCCTCGATCGTGGCCGGGTTGGCGTAGGTGATCACGAAGTCACGGTCGGCGAGCATCACCCGCGTCGGGAGTCCGTCGAGCACGGAGATCAGCTTGGTCAGGTCGGTGCCGACCCTGGCGGTCTTGCGGCTCCGGCCCGCGGGCGCAGTGCCGTTGACCCCGGGTGCCGCGGTGTCGAGTTCGGTCATGAGGTTCCTCCGGTGGGTTCGGGCACAACCGAGACATCGGCTGCACGATCGGCGTCCAGGACGAGCAGGACCGCGTCCGGGAGCGCGAGCACTCCGGTGACGACGTCCTGGACCACGGACGGCACGTTTGCG
Source organism: Marmoricola sp. (assembly GCF_025965215.1). Lineage (GTDB taxonomy): Bacteria > Actinomycetota > Actinomycetes > Propionibacteriales > Nocardioidaceae > Marmoricola. The sequence goes on along the minus strand of NZ_JAOPXI010000076.1, from coordinate 52,091 downwards.
GGGACGGCCTCGAGCTCGAGCTCGACGCCATCTGGATCCTGCGCTGTGATCACGTCACCGATGTCGTCGACGAGAAGGCTGACCACTTCGCCGCGACTGCGGACGATCACGTTCATGGGCAAGTCGCCCTCGGCTCGGGGCGGGAGCCCGATCCGGCAGCGCAGATCGACGGCCGTGACGATCTGGCCGCGCAGGTTGATCAGGCCCTGGATGGCCTCCGGCGCTGAGGGTACGACGGTCAGCGGCTGGTAGCGCAGGACCTCCTGGACCGCGGACACACCGACTCCGAAGAAGAGCCCGTCGACCCAGAAGGTGCAGTACTGCGATCGCTGTCCCATCAGGCACCTGCTCCGGAGAGGGCCACGACGGCGTCGAGGTCGACGAGGTCGGTGACCCGGTCGCCGATGACCGCGGACCCGAGCACCCCGGCGCGACGACCCACGTCGCTGCAGACCACGGTCACGTCGAACACGTCGAGCACGCGGTCGATGACGATGCCGATCCGTCTGGCGCCGGATTCGTGCACCACGACGGAGACCTGGTCGTCGTCGCGCACGCTCTCGACGAGCCCGATCGCCGGCGCCAGCCTGACCAGCGGCAGGATCCCGTCGCGGTACTGGACCGCTTCAGCACTGCCGGAATGTTCGATCCGGTCCACCGAGAACTCCTCCAGACGCGACACCTCACGCAGGGGCAGGGTGGCCCGACGGCCACCGCCGACCTCGAGGACCAGCAACGCGGTGCTCGCGGCCTCGCCGGTGGCCTTGGCGGCGTCCGAACGCGGGTTCTGAGCCACGTTCTGCGCCACCGCGTGGGCGTGGGCGATCCCGGGCACGTCCAGGATCAGTGCCACCCGGCCGTCACCCATGATCGTCGCGCCGGCATAGGTCGGCAGCGCCTTGAGCTGGCGACCGATCGGCTTGACGACGATCTCCTGGGTGTCGTGCACCTCGTCCACGCAGATGCCGAAGCGCAGGTCGTCGGCCTGGACGACCACGATCGTCAGGGACTCGAAGGCGGGTCGCTCCCGGCCCAGCACCTCGGCCATCGAGACCAGCGGAAGCAGGTGGCCGCGCAGGCGCAGCACCGGCGCTCCGGCCAGTTCCTCCACGCTGCCGGCCAGGTCGTCGGCCTCGAGCCGGACGAGCTCGACCAGGTTCGCCTGCGGGATCGCGTAGGTCTCCTCGCCCTCGCCCACGACGAGTGCCGGGATGATCGCCAGCGTGAGCGGGATCCGGACCCGGCACGTCGTACCGATCCCGACCTGGCTCTGCATGTCGACGGTGCCACCGATGCGTTCGATGTTGGTACGCACCACGTCCATCCCGACGCCTCGGCCGGAGACGTTGGTGACCTCGGTGGCCGTGGAGAAGCCGGGCCGAAAGATCAGGTTGACGATCTCGCGGGTCTCCATCCGGGCGGCCTGGTCACGAGTGATCACGCCGCGCTCGATCGCAACCCGCGCGATCTGGTCCGGGTCGATTCCCTTGCCGTCGTCACTGATCTCGACGACGACCTGACCGCTCTCGTGGAAGGACCGCAGCAGCAGGCGTCCGGTCGCGGTCTTGCCTGCGGCGACCCGGTCGGCGGGCTGCTCGATGCCGTGGTCCAGCGCGTTGCGGACCAGGTGCGTCAGGGGTCCCTTCAGCGCCTCGAGCAGCGAGCGGTCGAGCTCGGTCTCGTGACCCTCCATCTCAAGGTTCACCTCGCGACCCAGCTGGACGGCGAGGTCACGCACGATCCGGGGCATCTTCGACCAAACCTGGCCGATCGGCTGCATCCGGGTCTTCATGATCCCCTCCTGCAGCTCGCTAGCCACCAGATCAAGACGTTGGGCTGCCCGGACGAGCTCGATGTCATCGACGCTCTCGGTGCGCTGCATCACCTGGTTGCGCGTCAGGACGAGTTCACCGACGAGCTGGACCAGGCTGTCGAGGAGCTCGACGTCGACGCGGACCGAGGAGTCGACGACCCCGCGCCGGTGCTCGCCTTCGTCCTCCGCCGAAGCCTTCTGCTCGGCCAGGGCTTCCGCGATCTCGGCGTCGGTCACCACGCCGCGCTCGATCATGATCTCGCCGAGGAGACGCGATGGACCTTCGTCGCCTACGAGCTTGAGATCGGTCACCTCGGCCTCGGGCGAGTCGACCTCCGGCGTCGTGGCGGGCTCAGTGATCCCCGCGACATCGGTAGGTTCCTCCCAGACCGCCGCGCCACCTTCGAGGACCGCGCGGAGCGCCGCCACGACCGCATCGACGTCGACGTCAGCGGCAGTGTCCGTGCCGGTTGCCTCGACAGAACCCAGGAGCGCCCGCACCGTGTCGACCATCGACAGCAAGGGCTCGGTGACCGGACCGGTCATCTCCAGCTCGCCGTCGCGGAGCTTGGAGAGCAGGTTCTCCCCGACGTGGGTCAGTGCTTCGAGGCGGTTGAACGCGAGGAAGCCGCTGGTCCCCTTGATGGTGTGGATCGTGCGGAAGATGCTGGAGAGCAGCTCCCGTGAACCCGGTCGACGTTCGAGCTCGACCAGGTCCCGGTCGAGCTGATCGAGGTTCTCGTGACTCTCCACGAGGAACTCGGCGATGATCTCGGCATCGTCGTCCACACTGCCTCCCTATGACACCGGTGCTCATCGGCACCGGGGGGAGGGACATGAGGAACGGGCCTCACCCGCCGGCCCCGGGCCCCTGTGGGCTGGACCACCGGGCCGGGCAACGTCGGGACGTCAGTCCTGCTTGCCGCGCAGGGCTTCGCTCAGGGACGCGACCGCGTCGTCGCTCGGCGACGCCGCCTCGCGGTTGCTGGTCCCCAGCTGCTCGAGCAGCTCGGCGCGGTGCACCGCGACCGACCGTGGGGCGTCGATACCGACCCGCACGATGTCCCCGCGCACCTCAAGGATCGTGACGGTGACGTCATCGCCGATGACGATGCTCTCGCCGACGCGGCGACTCAGGACCAGCATGGTCGGGCACTCCGATCCGCTGCCGTCGCGAGCGACGTCAGGCGTGGTGTCCAGCAAGGCGCCGGAAGGAGACGGCCCGGGTTTGGCCGTCGACTGACGGCAACGCGGCTGGGCGCCGCGGATGGCGTCGCGCAGCAGGCATTGGGATCGGAGTGCGCGACCATACAGTGAGGCTACGCCACGAGAGGGGCAGCAATCGGAAAAGCCGGGTCATCCAGGATGACCTGGCTTGCCTTCCTGGTCACCGTGTTCACGACGACCGGCGCCATCAGGTTGGCGGTGGTGTCCGCCAGCGAGTCCCCCGCGTTCAGGACCAGCAGGACGATCACGTCGTCGGCCGAGGTGATCTCCAGCTCGGCGACGACGTCGTCGGAGACCGTCGGCGCGTAGTTCGGGAAGAACGACGACGGCGGGATGACGAGGAAGCGCAGGTTCGGGTCGTCCAGGGACCGCAGCTGGCACAGGTCGGCCTCGTCGTCGAGCCGGACCAGCGCGAACCGGGACCTGCCTGGAAACCCGGGCATCGGGTGCACCAGTTCGATGACCGGTATCTCGAGCGTGAGCGTGCTCATCTCAGGTAGTCCAGCAGGCTCTGCTGCATCACGCGCGACGTCGCCGCCAGCGAGGCCTGGTACGCCGTCTGCTGCATCTGCAGGTCCATGATCGTCTTGGGCAGGTCGACGTTCTCCACGCTCGTCAGCGAGGTCTGCAGGCTCAGCAGCTTGTCCTGGGCCGTCTGGTCCGCCGCCTCGATCCGGGTCTGACGGGTGCCGACGTCGGTCTGGGCCGCACTGATCTGGTCGTGGTCGGCACTGAGCGCACTGATGCTCGCGCTGATCCCGGCCTGGTCACCCGAGCGCAGCGCTGTCGACAGCGCGGTCAGGTGGTCGAAGACCGAGTTGCCTGCCGGCCCGAACGCGGCCTGGCCGTCGGTGTCGACCCGCAGCGTCGATCCTGGCGCGATGGTCCGGTTCACCACTCCGGGCGAGCCGATGTAGGCGCCGGTGTCGTCGAACGCCTTGGCTCCGGAGGTGATGCCACCGAAGACCGGCCGGCCGAGATAGCTGGTGTTGGCGGCGTCGATCATGCCCGCCTTGATCTGGTCGACCTCGGCTGCCAGGGCATCGAGCGACGCCGAGCTGGTGGCTCCCTGGTTGGCTCCCTGGAGCGCCAGGTCCTGAGCCCGCATCAGCTGGTCGTTGGCACTGGTCAGGGCGGTGTCGGCCTGACCGAGCCAGGCATCTCCGTCCACCGCGTTGCGGGAGTACTGCTGGGCGTCGGCGATCGAGGACCGCAGCCGCATGGCGGAGGTGGTGTCGGTCGGAGAGTCCGAGGGCACGTTGAGCTTGCGACCCGAGGACAGCTGCTGCTGGGTGGCCGCGAGCTGCGAGAGGTTGCCCTGCATCGACGCCAGGGAGCTCTGCACCATCATCGCGTCCGTGACGCGCTGGAGGGTCATCACCCCACCAGCCCGGTGTGGTTGATCAGGGTGTCGAGCATCGAGTCCACGGTGGTCATCACCCGGGACGCGGCCTGATAGGCCCGCTGGGACGCGAGCATCGCCGTCATCTCCTCGTCGGTGCTGACCCCGGAGAGCTGACTGCGTGACGAGTCGACCTGGGTGGTCAGGACCTGTTGGTTGGCGGCTGTCCGGTTGATCGATTCGACCTGCGTGCCGAAGCCGTTGATCAGCTGCTGGTAGGACGACTCGACGGTCGTCGCGCCGGCCATCGCGGTGGCGTTCGCCGCATCGAGGCCGCCGCCCGGGACGCTCGACGCGGCGAGCCCGGAGGTGGAGGTGATAGCGACCGCGAGGGAGGCAGCCGGGCGCGCCGGGTCGTAGCTGAAGAAGGCGGCGCCGGGGTTGCCGGCCGCGTCGTACCCGGTCTCGTGCTGGGTGTTGATCTCGTCGGCCAGCTGTTGGGCGACGGCGTCGAGCCCCTGCGAGTACGCCGGAAGGACGTTGGTCAGCAGATTGGTGACGCCACCGATCTCACCGGTCATGCCGGCGGGGATCGTTGTCGTCCCGTTGCTGTCGGTGATCGCGTAGGAGAGCGGGTTGCCGTCACTGGCGCCGGTCGAGGTGATGCCGGTGCTGATCGTCAGCGTGCCTGCGGTCGCACCGCTGACGAGTGCTACTCCGTTCACGGAGACATCGAAGCCACCGTCGGGGCGCACGGTCGAGGTCGCGCCGGTGAGCTCGGAGAGGCGCATGCCGAGCTGGTCACGGGTGTCGAGCAGGGTGCTGACGTCGGTGCCGTTCTGGGTAGCCGTCGCGATGGCCTTGTTGGTCGAGGCAAGCTCGGTGGCCACCGAGTTGACCTCGCTGACGTCGTTGACGATGCGGGTCCGCTGGTCGTTCGACTCAGCATCGATGTTGCTCGCCTGGGTCTGGATCGCGCTGGCCAGCGTGGCCGCCTTGCCGAGTACCTCCGAACGTGCGGCGTCGCTGCCCGGGTTGTTGGCCAGGTCGTGCCAGGAGGTGCGGAAGTCAGCGATGGCGGCGGCGACGCCGGACGGGCCGGGCTCGTTGAACCCGGTCTCAACACGCTGGAGTGACGTCTGCTGGACGTCGAGATAGGACTGGCTCCCGTGCTGACGACGTGCCTGTGCGTCCAGCAGCGGGTCGACGTCGCGGGCGATGCTCGCGACCGCGACGCCGTCACCGGTGCCGACCGATCGGGACCACATCGCAGGCTGGGTGGACGGCCCCACCGTCTCGGCGGTGATCAGCCGACGGGCGTAGCCGGTGGTGTTGACGTTGGCGATGTTCCCGCTCGCGACCGCGAGGGCAGCGCTGTTGTACTTCAGCGCACTGAGCGCCGTGTTCAGCGACGAGAAGGTCGAGGTCATCTACAGGCTCCAGTCGAGCAGGCGGCTGCGTGAGTCGCCGGTCGTCGTGACCGAGCCGTCGGCGCTGTAGCTCGCCGAGGTGTCCGTGATTCCCATCAGGGTCTCGTGCGCAGACCGATAGCCGACCGTGATCAGGTCGCGGTTCGCCTCGGCCAGCGCACCGATCTCGCGGGTCACGCTCACGAAGGCCTCGTGGTGCTCGCTCAGGATCGTGCGCCAGGGCTCGTCGGCCGCAGCGGCGAGCGCCCGAAGGCTCGGGTTGTGCTCCAGCCCCATCGATGCCGCGACGTGGTCGGAGGCCACCGAGCGCAGGATCTCGGTCTCACGGATGGTGGTCAGGACGGCATCTACTTCGCGAGCAGTACGCATCAGCCAGCGGGTGCGGCCACCGGCCAGCACCATCTGCTCTGTCTCGAGCTTGAACAGCAGCGTCTCCAGGAGCTCGCGCTCGCGCATGAGGATCTGCGACAGCTTTTCCATGTCGGCCCTTCGTCGATGGCTCCCCGAGTGGAGCCCCTTGACCCATTCCATCGGCCCGTGAACACGGAGTTGAGAGATTTCTGCGGAGATAATCGTCCTCGGAGTAGTCAATTCGGGCCAGTCGCCCGATGCCGTAGGTCCCGACTTACCGGACTAACCGTGTAATACCGGGACATATACCTATTAAAACGGACAATTACCAACCAGTGTGTCCGTCATGAGGGAGAACGCCGAAACCGCCGAGCGGGACGCGCTGATCACGAGCAGCATCCCCGTTGTGACTCACATCGTCCGCGAGACCATGGGCCGGGTACCCAACCACGTCAGTCGCGACGACCTCACCTCCGCCGGGCTCGCCGCCCTGGTACAGGCCAGCAACTCCTTCGACCCCGAGCGCGGGGTGCCGTTCGCCCGGTACGCCGCCACCCGCGTGCGCGGTGCGATCCTCGACGAGCTGCGGGGCATCGACTGGGCCTCGCGGTCGGTACGCCGCCGTGCCCGTGACCTCGACGCGACCAGGTCGCAGCTGGCCGGCATCCTCGGCCGCGTTCCGAGTCCGCAGGAGGTTGCCGAGGCGGCCGGGATGAGCATGGCCGAGATCACCCAGAACGAGGACGACATCGCCCGTGCTCAGGTGCTGTCCCTCCAGGGAGCCCAGGACGCCTCGCTCGACGACCTGCTCCCCTCGGGTGGCCCGACCCCCGAGCAGATCCTTGAGCACCGTGAGCGGCTCGCCTACCTGGTCGAAGCCGTCGCCGAACTTCCCGAGCGCCTGCGGATCGTCGTGTCCGACTACTTCCTCGAGGAGCGCCCGATGGCCGAGATCGCCGCCGAGCTCGGCGTCACCGAGTCCCGGGTCTCCCAGATGCGCGCCGAAGCCCTGGTGCTGCTGCGCGACGCCCTGAACCACGAGCTCGACCCGAGCCTGCTCCAGGCACACGCCCGTCCGACCGGCTCGGCTGCCCGCCGTCGCGAGACGTACTTCGCCGCTGTCGCAACCCGGCACGCGTCATCTCTTCGCCGCACGGTCCCCGACCGTCGCCTCGACGAAACCGCGTAGCCCAGCCGTCGTTCTCCCGGTCACGGCTGACCTCGTCACCTGCACTGAGGGGGCCCGGCAGCGCCCGTCTCGAAGCGACCTTGCCGAGATGCCATCGAGGTCCGCGCAGAGGTCGACGCACGCCTGGAGTCCCAGAAGTGATCGCCTGAAATCTCTCAGCCCCCACCACGTGCCGCCGATGAACACGGCACGGGCCCAAGGACGGGCCCTAGCGACACGACTCAATCATCCAGGAAGGAAACCATCATGAGTCTCATCATCAACCAGAACATCGACGCGATGAACGCGTACCGCAACCTGTCGGTCACGCAGGGCCAGCTGTCCAGCTCGCTCGAGAAGTTGTCCAGCGGCTACCGGATCAACCGGGCCGCCGACGACGCGGCCGGTCTGGCCATCTCCGAGGGTCTGCGTTCGCAGATCGGCGGTCTCGGTGTCGGCGTGACCAACGCCCAGGACGGCATCAGCGTCGCGCAGACTGCTGAAGGTGCCCTGACCGAGGTCCACTCCATGCTGCAGCGCATGAACGACCTGGCGGTTCAGTACAACAACGGCACCCAGAACTCGGACTCGCAGGCGGCTCTGTCGTCAGAGTTCACGGCTCTGAGCTCGGAGATCGACCGGATCCAGAACACCACCAAGTTCAACGGTGTCGCCCTCTTCGGCGGCAACGCGTCCACGAACTTCCAGGTGGGCACCGACCCGACCGACGTACTGACCGTCGACCTGTCCGGCAAGGTGGACACGTCCAGCCTGGCGATCACCGACAACACCACGGTGACCTCGGCCATCACGGCGACGTCCGCCCTCCGTGGCAACCTCGGTGCGATTCAGAACAGGTTCGAGCACACCATCAACAACCTCAACGTCGAGGTCGAGAACCTCTCGGCGTCGGAGGGCCGGATCCGGGACACCGACATGGCTCACGAGATGGTGAACTTCACCCGCGCGAACATCCTCTCCCAGGCCGGCACCGCCATGCTCGCTCAGGCCAACCAGGCCCCGCAGAGCGTGCTCAAGCTGCTGCAGTGAGTCACACGGCATAGCTCCTGGCGGGGACTTCGACCTCGAAGTCCCCGCCGGGAACGCCGAGTTCGTTCAACAAGAGGAGGGCCCGAGCGATGGTCACCACGAGCGTCACCCCTACCGGTCTGGCGAGCCTCAGCGGCTTGACCAACGGCGTCGACACCAACTCCATCATCACCCAGTTGATGTCACTAGAGGCTCAGACCCAGAACAACCTCAAGGCCCAGAAGACCACCGAGCAGCAGAACGTCAGCACGCTCCAGGACCTGAACACCACCTTCGCCAACCTGGCTACCAGCGCTGCCACTCTGGCCGACCCGACCTACTGGAACCCGGTCACGGTCTCCAGCTCGAGCACCCTGGTCACCGCGACCGCGAACAGCGGGGCGCAGACCGGCTCGCTCAGCGTCACTGTCGGGGGCACCGCGAGCGCTCAACAGGTTCGGTTCACCAACACCGCCGCGCTGACCGACACCGTCACCACCGGGTCCTCGAAGTTCCTGATCACCCGCGCCGACGGCAGCACGGTGCAGCTCGACAGCAGCAACAGCACCCTCGGTGGCGTGATCGCCGCGATCAATGCCACCGGCACCGGTCTGAAAGCCAGCACCACCAAGCTGGACGACGGCACCTACCGCCTCCAGGTCGTCTCCGCGACGACGGGCGCGGCCTCGAACTTCACCATGACCAACCTCGACGGGTCAGCGATCCTCGGCGGAGCCACCGTCACCGCCGGAAGCGACGCCTCGATCACCATCGGCGGCGACACCGTCCACTCGGCGACCAACACGTTCGCCAACATCTCCAACGGCCTGACCATCACCCTGGATCCGACGACGCCGGCCAACACGACGGCCAGCTTCTCAGTCACCCAGAACGCCACCGCGATGACCTCGGCGGTCGAGGGCTTCGTGACCTCGATCAACGCAGCACTGACCAAGATCAACACCCTCACGGCGCCCGGGACCAGCGGCCAGTCCGCCGGCCCGCTGTCGACCGACAGCGGGATCCAGCAGCTCGGGAACAACCTGCTCAACGCCGTCTACCCCACCGACGGCACCTCGCTGGCCAGCATCGGGATCCAGCTCGACCGGTACGGCGCCATGACCTGGGACGCCGCGACGTTCCAGGCCGCCTACACCGCCGACCCGGCTGGCACCGCGGCGAAGTTCACCAAGGCTGCCAACGGGTTCGCGAACCGGATCCAGACCGTGGCGAACGCCGCCAGCGACCCGGTCAGCGGCAGCATCACCACGTCGATCACCAACCACAGCTCCACGATCACCGAGCTGACTGCCAGCATCTCTGACTGGGACGCACGGTTGGCGCTGCGGCAGGCGAGCCTGCAGGAACAGTTCACCGCGATGCAGACCGCCCTGAGCCAGCTGAACAGCCAGTCCAGCTACCTCATCTCCGCACTAGGTGGCTCGTCGTCGTCTTCGTCTTCGTCTTCTTCGTCATCGTCAAATCCACTGGGATAGCTACGGAAGGCAACCCTCATGATGACCACCGCGCGTGCGACGTACATGGATGCTTCAGTCGCCACCGCCAGCCCGGCCCGCCTGCTCGTGATGCTCTTCGACCGCTTGGTCCTGGACGTCCAGCGGGGCCTGGAAGCACAGCACCGACGCGACCTCGAGGAGGTCCACCGTCAGCTGACCCACGCGCAGAAGATCGTGCTCGAGCTGCGCCTCAGCCTGAAGCCCGACGAGTTCGACGGCGGCGCGCGTCTGGATTCGTTGTACGCGTTCTTGTACCGCCGTCTGATCGAAGCCAACGTCCGCAAGGATGCCGCGATCATCGACGAGTGCCTTGGCCTGGTCTCGGTCCTGGCCGACACCTGGCGCGAAGCGGCCCTGGAGTCAGCCGGCAACCCGGCGTTGGCCACGTTGAAGAAGGGTGCGTGACCGCGGTGAACAGCGAGCGTCTTCGCGCAGTCTGGGAAAACGAGCTGGAGCGTCTCGAGCTCGACGTGATCGCCGTCGAACGCCTGCTCCGCGGACTCCACAGCGCTCCCCTGGACCCGTGGAAGCCCGTAGCAGCGCTCGACTCGATGCCCGCCGACCTCGCCGTCCGCGCTCGGCAGCTCCTGGCCCGTCAGCAGCTGGCCGCGCAGGACCTGGCCAGCGCGCTGGAGAGCGCCCGGAACCAGATCACCTTCACCGCCCGCGTCATCCACATCACCGGCCGGATGCAGCCCGGGCCGGTCTACTTCGACCGCGAGGCCTGATCACGGACGCGTCAGCGAACGTGATCGCCCTCAGCAGTCGGCCGGCGCAACCCAGGCGTCGGTGCCGTCGGCGTAGGTCTGGTGCTTCCAGATCGGCACGCTCTGCTTGAGCCGGTCGATCAGGGCGCGCGAGGCCTCGAAGGCGACATCGCGGTGCGCGGCCGAGGCCGCCGATACGACGGCCACGTCACCGACCCCCAGGACTCCGGTCCGGTGCACCGCGGCGAGCGCGATCACGTCGAACTCGGCCGCCACCTCGGCAGCGACTTCGGCGAGCCGATCGATGGCGGACGGGTGCGCCGTGTACTCCAGCCGTACGACGTCGTGGCCCTCGTCGTGGTTGCGGACCGCCCCGACGAACACGTTGACTCCCCCGGCCGCCGGGTCCGAGACCGCAGCCGTCACCTCCGCCACGTCGAGCGGCTCGTCGCGGATGCCGAGCAGGCGCACCGCGGTCGGGAGCGAAACGGAGGTCACAGAGCTGAGCCTAGGGCCCCGAACAGGCTGGCGGTAACTTGGAGGCATGAGCAACGACGCCGGCAACGGCCCCGGTGGACTCCCTGAAGAGCCCGAGGACAACTCCGCTGAGAACCCGTTCAAGGGCACGCCCTTCGAGTCCCTGTTCGGCTCCGTGGGTGCCAGCGGTGGCCTCCCGGATCTGAGCAACCTCGACCTGAACGCCCTGATGGGTCAGCTGCAATCCCTCATGCAGCCCTACGAAGGCTCGGTCAACTGGGAGCTCGCCACCGACATCGCGCGCAAGACCGCTGCCGCGCAGCCCGACCCGAGCCAGGAACGGGCTGCCCAGACCCGCGTCGCGGACGCGCTGCGCCTGGCCGACCACTGGCTCGACGACACCACGTCACTGCCCTCCGGCATCACCACCACGGCGGCATGGAGCCGCGCCGAGTGGATCGAGGAGACCACCCCGGTCTGGCGAATCCTGGTCGAGCCGGTCGCCGCGCATGTCGTCGGTGCGATGGGCACAGCGCTGCCCGAGGAAGCCCGTGCGATGGCCGGCCCGCTGATCGGCATGATCTCGAAGGCGGGAGGCGCCATGTTCGGCTCGCAGGTGGGCCAGGCTCTCGGCGAGCTCTCCGGCGACGTGCTGACCGCCTCGGACATCGGTCTCCCCCTCGGCCCGGCCGGCAAGGCGGCACTGCTCCCGCACAACGTCGCGGCGTTCGCCGACGGACTCGACGTCCCCGAGGACGACGTCCTGCTCTACCTGGCTCTGCGCGAAGCCGCGCACCAGCGCCTGTTCGCCCATGTGCCGTGGTTGCGCCAGCACCTGATCGCGGCGGTGGAGGACTTCGGTCGCGGCGTCACCATCGACATCAGCGGCATCGAGGCGTCACTCGGCAGCCTGGACCCGTCCAACCCGGAGGCGATCGCCGAGGCGATCAACGGCGGACTGTTCGAGCCCAAGCAGCAACCCTCGCAGACCGCGGCGCTGGTGCGCCTCGAGACGACACTCGCGCTGGTCGAGGGGTGGGTGGACGAGGTCGTCGGTCAGGCCACCGCCGAACGGATGCCGTCGGCAGCCAAGCTCCAGGAGGCGATCCGTCGCCGCAGGGCAGCCGGTGGGCCGGCGGAGGAGACCTTCGCCGCGCTGGTCGGTCTCGAGCTGCGTCCGCGCCGCCTGCGCGATGCCTCGGCGTTGTGGGGCTCGCTGCGATCGCGCCAGGGCCACGAGGCCCGCGACGCCGTCTGGGCACACCCGGACCTGCTGCCGACCCCGGAGGATCTCGACGACCCGCTCGGGTTCCGCGAGGGCCTCGAGACGCCGGTGTCCCTCGCCGACGACGAGTTCGACAAGGCGATCGCCGACCTGATCGACGGCGCCACACCGGACGACGCCGATCCGGACGACGCCACCGACCCGCCGTCGGCACCGACTGCATGAGCGACCTGCACGCCGATGCCGTCGCCACGCTGACGACCTGGAACGCGCCCGACGAGGCCCAGGAGAAGTGGCGGCTCGAGTACGTCGACCACCTGCTCCGAGAGCCCGACGGACTGGCGAAGGCCTGCTTCCCCGATCACCTCACGGCCGGGGCGCTGGTGCTCGACGCGGACGGTTCTCACGTGCTGCTGAACCTGCACCGCAAGGCACAGCGCTGGTTCGCGTTCGGCGGCCACCTCGAGCCCGAGGACGCCACCCTGGCCGCGGCTGCGCTGCGCGAGGCGACCGAGGAGTCGGGGCTACCCGATCTCGTCCTCGACCCGGTCCCGGTGCACCTCTCCCTGCATGCGGTCGACTTCTGCAACCCGCGCGGGACGGTCCGGCACCTCGACGTACGGTTCCTGGCCCGGCTCGGCGCGAGTGACGTGCCGGTGGTCAGCGACGAGTCCCTGGACATCCGGTGGTTCGACGTCGACGACCTGCCGACCGATGAGCCCGACATGGTCGACCTGATCCGGTTGGCCAGAGAGCGGCTCGCGACCTCTCGGCAAGCTCGATGACCGTGGTGGTCGCAGCCGGTCGTTGAGCTTGCCGAACGCCGTGAGGTAGGCGCCCAGGCCGTCTAGTCGCAGTCGCCGAGGTCGAGGTTGGCCGCGGACGCGACGCCCTCGAGGTAGCCCTTGGCGCGCTCGGCCCGCGGGTACTTGTCGACCCAGTGCCAGAAGCGCTGGTTGTGGCTCGGCTCGAGCAGGTGAGCCAGCTCGTGCAGGAGCACGTAGTCCACGACCCACACCGGCATCGTCTGCAGGCGGTCGGAGAGGCGGATGGTGCCTTCGCCCGTCGTACAGGATCCCCAGCGGCTGTTCATGTTGTCGACCCACCGCACCGAGGCCGGCCTCGCCTTGCCGTGCAGGTACTCTCGGCTCATCTCGCGCGCCCGCTTCATCAGCTGCTCGTCGGTACGACGGCCCCGCTGAGCCGTCTTCTCGAGCTTGCCGAGCATGGTGTCGACCCACTCGGACTCCTCGGCGCGGGTGAACCGCGCAGGGATCATCACGATCACCTTGCCGTCCTTGCGGTACGCCGACACCGTCCTGGTACGTCGTGCAGAGCGCCGGACCTCAACCTCGGGCCTCATGGCGAGAAGGTACTCCGCTGCTACCCCAGAATCTTGCTTTCAGCCCACGACACCAACCTCTGTCTTGGCCAGGTGTTCACGATCCGCTCGGGCTCCAGCCCGAGTTCCTGGGCGCGCGCGCAGCCGTAGACCTGGAAATCCAGCTGGCCCGGCGCGTGCGCGTCGGAGTCGATCGAGAACAGGCAGCCCGCCTCGATCGCCTGCTCGAGGAGCCTGGTCGGCGGGTCCCGCCGCTCGGGCCGGGCATTGATCTCGACGGCCACGTCGTTCTCGACGCACGCCGCGAAGACCTCCGCCGCATCGAACTCCGACTGGCCGCGCTTGCCGCGGTTGCCGGTGACCAGCCGCCCGGTGCAGTGCCCCAGCACGTTCGTGAACGGGTTCTGCACGGCGGCGACCATGCGCCGCGTCATCGGGCCCCGGTCCATGGCGAGCTTGGAGTGCACGGACGCGACCCGGAGGTCGAGCCGCGCCAGCATCTCCTCGGTCTGGTCCAGAGAGCCGTCGTCGAGGATGTCGACCTCGATGCCCTTCAGCAGCGTGAAGGTGCTTTCCTCTGCGCCCCCGCCGAGGTGCTCGTTGATCGCCTCGACGATCTCCAGCTGGCGGGTCAGGCGAGCGACCGAGAGGCCGTTGGCGACCTTGAGGCGTGGCGAGTGATCGGTGAGCACCAGGTACTCGTGCCCGAGCTCCATCGCCGTGAACGCCATCTCCTCGATCGGCGAGCCGCCGTCGGACCAGTCGCTGTGGCTGTGCAGGTCCCCACGCAGCGCCGCGCGCACCCGCTCACCGCCCTCGACGAGCGGGCCGCCGGTCTCGGCCTCGAGCTTCGCGAGCCGCTCCGGCACCCGGCCCGCCGCGGCCGCTTCGATGACCTCGGCCGTGGACGCGCCGATGCCGGGCAGGTCGCGCAGCGTCCCGCTGCTCGCACGGGCAGCGACGTCGTCCGGCGCCAGCGTCAGGATCGTCGCCGCGGCCGACCGGAAGGCCTTGACCTTGTAGGTCTCGGCACGACTGCGTTCGAGCAGGAACGCGATCCGGCGCAATGCTGCCACCGGACCGTCGTCGTACGGTTTCCCTGGATCGGGCCGTGAATCGCTCGCCACAGGCCCCATTGTCCCTATCCGGGCGTGATCCACAGCACACGGGTGGATGTCCACACCCTATCCACAGGGTTATCCACAGGCTGTGGCCAAACGGCCCGATTCCGGCATTGACCGCGGGTAGGCGCTCGCCTAGCGTGACGCGCAGAAGAGGCCCCCGACCGGGTCCCGACGGGTGTGAGCAAGGGGAAGGCGAGCACGCAGCGGCGCCGGTCGGGGGCCTTCTCCGTGCTCCACCACGCGGTCGCCTGAGCGCCCGCCTCACCGCAGCTCGACGCGCGGGAGCTTCTGATCCGCTGACGCGTCTCAGACTCCCTTGAACTCAGCCTTCCGCTTCTCCTTCGCCGCGCGGACCCCCTCCTGGAGATCCGCGGTCGCGAGCGTGATCGGCTGGGCCAGCGCCTCCCACTGCACGGCGCGCTCGAAGTCTGCGTGGCCGCCGTCGCGCAGGGCGACCTTGGTGTACCGGCTCGGGATCGGCGCCGTCGCGGCGATGCCCTCAGCTATCGCCTGCACCTGTTCCGCGAATGCCTCGGGCGCGAACACCCGGCTGACCAGCCCGAGCGCGCGCGCCTCGTCGGCATCCACGGTGCGCCCGGTCAGCAGCAGCTCGCGGGCGTTCGCGTCGCCCACCACGTTCGGCAGCAGGTAGGTCGCGGCCATCCCGGGGTTCATGCCGAGCTTCACAAATGGCGCGCTGAGCTTCGCGTCCGCCGCGGCGTACCGGATGTCGCAGGCGAGGGCGAGGCAGAGACCAGCACCGACCGCCGGCCCGTTGATCGCCGCGATCGTCGGCACCTCGAGGCGACGGATCGCCAGCCAGGCCCGGTAGAACGCGATCATCCGGGTGCGCAGGTAGTCGACCTCCGCGTCCGGTTCGCTCGCGATCCAGGCGGGATTGCCGCCGGAGCAGAAGGCACTGCCCTCGCCGGTGACCACGACGACGCGCACGTCCGGGTCCATCGCCAGCTCGTCCAGGGCGATGCCCCAGGAGGCGGTCATCGCGTCCGACATCGCGTTGCGCTGGGCCGGGTTGTCGAGCACCAGGCGGGCCACTCCGGGGGCGGGCCGTTCCAGGCGGAGGTCGGTCAGGGTCGCAGACTCTTCAGGCATGCGCGTGAGGCTACCGGTGCCCAACGGGCCGAAACCGGGCGCGCGAGGCATCTCACACCCGAAAAGACACGCCGGGACACACCCGTACGGGGGACCCCCCGATGCACCGTTTGGGGCCGTACGTGGTCTAGGGTCGAATTGGTCCTGAACGGACCCCGGCGGGTCTTCCCCCAGACTCCCGCCGCGACGACCAGGCAACAGAATCAAGGAGGCCGTCATGGCGGAGAGCTGGAGCGGCGAGTTCTACTGCGTCAAGTGCAAGGCAAAGCGTGAGGCTGAAGGCCACATCGAGGTCAACGACAAGGGCACCAAGATGGCCAAGGCCGTCTGCCCCGTGTGCGGAACCAAGCTGAACCGCATCCTCGGTCGCGCCTGAGGCAACGCCTCACGGCACCGAAAGCAATGCTGAACCCTGCCGGCTGAGGCCGGCGGGACACTCAGCAAGACGGCGGGAGCTCCACCTCCGGGTGGGCGCCCGCCGTTTGCCGTTCCCGGGGCGCTGTGGAGGGCCGTTGGCGCCCAGCGCTCGCGGTGCCTAACGTCCCTCGGCATGGCTCGACGACTCGTACTGCTTCCCGGCCTGCGCGCCATCGCCAGCGGTACGGACGAGATCCAGATCGGCGCGGGTGCCCGGGTGGCGCTCAGGGTGCCGGCGACCGCGCCCGTACGCCGGGCCCTGGCAGCGATCGACCGGGGCGAGGCCCCACCCGTCGACCCACCGGGCCGCGCCGCCCTGAAGCTGTTGGCACCTGTGCTCGTCGACGCGGACCTGCTGTCGCCCCCCGGCTACCGGGGCAGCGACGTCGCCGCACTGGCAGCCGATGACCCCGAGCTCCTGGACCACAGGCTTCGGGCCAGGCGGGCCACCCCGATCGCGATCTCGGGCTCGCTGGGCATCGACCCGATCCCGCTGCTGGACGCCGCAGGACTGAGGGTCGTCGCGCCCGACATCGGCCCGCGCGCGGTCCTGCTCCCCGGACACGGGGAGATCGACCGCGAGGAGACCGACCGGTGGCTGCACGCCGGGATCAGCCACCTGCCTGTCCGAGCGCTCGGCGCTCGTGTGGTCGTGGGACCGCTGGTCGTGCCCGGGCACACGGCCTGCCTGCGCTGCCTCGAGAGCCACCGGAGCGTGTCGAACCCGCGTTACCGACTGCTGCTTGACCGTCACCTGGCAGCGGTACGACACGACGGCGTCGCAGCCCCGTGCGACACCGCGCTCGCCGCCCTCGCGTTGGGATGGGCCGTCCGCGACCTGGTGACCCTCGCCGAAGGACGCCGTCCGGCGAGCTGGTCGACGACGATCGAGCTCGGAGGAGACCTCGGCCGGATCAGCCGGACACGCTGGCTCAGGCATCCCGACTGCAGTTGCTCCTGGGCCACCGATCTGGCTGCCCGGGCATCGGACACAATGGGTTCATGACCGACCTTCCCCGCAAGGCCGTGGCCAGGACCGCGAGGCTCGCGGCCCTGCCGCTCGGGTATGCCGGTCGCAGCGCCCTCGGTCTGGGCAAGCGCCTGGGCGGGGCGCCCGCGGACGCCGTGATGAGCGACCTTCAGCAACGCACGGCCGAGCAGCTGTTCCGCACCCTGGGCGAGCTCAAGGGTGGCGCGATGAAGCTCGGGCAGGCGATGTCGATCTTCGAGGCCGCCCTGCCCGAGGACATGGCCGGTCCCTACCGCGAAGAGCTCACCCGCCTGCAGGACTCGGCTCCCCCGATGCCGACGATCACCGTCCGCGAGATCCTGGCGCGCGAGCTGGGCGCCGACTGGAAGGACCGACTCGTCGAGCTCGACCCGGGGCCCGCGGCGGCGGCCTCGATCGGGCAGGTGCACAAGGGACGCTGGGCGGACGGACGAGAGGTCGCGGTCAAGGTCCAGTACCCCGGCGCCTCC
The DNA here is from genome assembly GCF_025965215.1 of Marmoricola sp. Lineage (GTDB taxonomy): Bacteria > Actinomycetota > Actinomycetes > Propionibacteriales > Nocardioidaceae > Marmoricola. The sequence continues at coordinate 34,330 of NZ_JAOPXI010000076.1, read as the reverse complement.
GACGCGATGCGCAGCGACCTGCGCCAGCTCGGCCGGGTCGCTCGCGGCCTCGGACCTGTCTTTCCCGGCATCGACGTCAAGGCCCTGGTCGCCGAGCTCGAGGAACGTGTGACCGAGGAACTCGACTACCGGCTCGAAGCCGAAGCCCAGACCGCGTTCGCGGCCGAGTACGCCGACGACCCCGAGATCGTGGTGCCGGGCGTCGTGGCCGGCACCGAACAGGTCCTGGTCACCGACTGGCTCGACAGCAGCGGCTCGCTGGCCCAGGTCATCCGTGACGGCAGCCAGGCCGAACGCGACCACTACGGCCAGCTGTTCGTGCGATTCATCTTCGGCTCCCCCGCACGCACGGGGATGCTGCACGCCGATCCGCACCCGGGGAACTTCCGTACGGTCCCCGGAGTCGACGGCAGCCCGGACCGACTCGGAGTCCTCGACTTCGGCGCCGTCGCCCGACTCCCCGAGCGCGGCCTGCCGCGGGCACTCGGGTCGCTGATCCGGATCGCGTGCATCGACGACTACGACGCCCTGGTCGACGCGTTCCGCGACGAAGGCTTCATCCGCGAGCGGATCCGGATCGACGCCGAGCAGCTGAAGTCCTACCTCGGACCGTTCGTCGAGCCGGCGAAGGTCGAGCAGTTCACGTTCTCGCGTGCCTGGATGCAGGAGCAGTTCCGCCGGGTCAACGACCCGAAGGGCGACGCTTTCTCGGTGATGACCAGGCTCAACATGCCGCCGTCGTACCTGCTGATCCACCGGACCTGGGTCGGCGGGGTCGGCGTCCTGAGTCAGCTCGGCGCGACCGTGCCGTTCCGGCAGATCCTCGCCGAGTCACTGCCGGGATTTGCGAGCTGAGGACCCCTCACCACCACTCGGAGTCGAGTTTCGACTCCATCGCGCGCAGGTGTTCGCGCGAGCAGGTGTCGCAGAACCACTGCAGCCGGCTGCGTTCGGTGCTCGACGTCCAGGTGAGCGGAGCAGGGTCGGCGGCTGCGGTCGTCCCGCAGAAGGCGCACGTCACGGTGGTCGTTCCCACCCGGTCACCGTACGCGCCCACCATGGCCAGGACATGACGAAGGCCGGACCGACGGCGACAGTGCCGGTGAAAAGCATGTCGCCGTCGATCCGGCCTTGCTGTTTCCCGCGATCGACGAGAAGTCAGATGGTGCAGCTGCTACTCAGATCACGCGGGCAAGAGCCAGACGCGCCTGGGCAGCGGCGCGCTCAGCCTTGCGGGAGAGGCGCCTTGCGGCCGCGAGCTGATACCCGCGACGCGCACTCTGCGCCTGCTCGAGGCGCACGCTCATATGCTCGTGCGCCAGATCGGTTGCGATGAGGCTCATCGTGTTGCTCCGTTCGAAGGTCTGGGTCATGTCATTCCGTTCAGTGGTCGAGGGGCTGTGCCGCTTTGCCGGGGCCTGGGCTTCAGGCGGCGACGGGGTTCTTGCGCGGGCGACCGCGTGGGCGCTTGCGGGGGATCACTGCTCCGGACTGGAACAGCTCACCTCCCCAGACACCCCACGGCTCCCGGCGCTCGAGAGCGCCGGCAAGGCACTCCGTGCGAACCGGGCAGCGCTGGCACAAGGCCTTGGCGAGCTCCACGTCACTGGGTGATTCGGCGAAGAACAGCTCTGCTGAGTTCACCCGGCAGGGCAGCAGCTCCTCATCGAAGCTCGTGGGGTCGAGAACGCTGATGGTCATGTGTCACCTCCTTCTTCTCTGTGTCGATCGCTGGTTGAAACTCTTTGAGAAACACGAAGGCCGCGGATCCCTTGGTTGGGATTCGCGGCCTTGGAGGTGCCGGTCGATGAGTGGTGAGCTCATGTGACAGGTGGACTCCAAGGCTGGCGGCCCGCAACCGGGTTGGCCTTGATGGCATCTGCGTGACGCTTCGTCGTCGACGAGCTGGCGGTGTAACCGGCAGCCATCGGGCACACGTCACCCATGCCAAAACCGTGGACGCGCACGACGGAGGTCGACCGCGTCACGGTTTCGTTAAGCCAGGACTGGTTGATGTTCATGGGTCGTGCACCTCCTTCGGGGCGTTGGGCGCCGGCCTTGTCGGGGCCGTCAGTGCGCAGTGGGACTGGGGAAAAGGTACGCCCGCGCTAACAGAGGGCGCAAATCATTTACCCGGATTTCTTTCCGGCGAGAACTTCGAGCACATCATCGGCATATTTCTCGAGTTTTGCCGCGCCGATCCCGTTGATCCGGAGCAGGCCGCGGCGGTCGGTCGGCCTCACCTCGGCGAGGGCCTCCAGCGTCGCGTCGGAGAACACCACGAACGCCGGCACGCTCTCGTCCTCGGCGCGCACGCGGCGCCACGCCTTGAGCGACTCGAAGAGCTCTTCGTCGTACGGGATCGGGCAGTCGCTGCAGAACCCACGGTTGCGCTCGCGTGAGGTCGCCAGTGGCCGCTGGCAGAGCTTGCACATCGAGGCCTTGCCGCGCCGACGGCTCGAGCTGCCGGTCGTGGCCGCGGCCCGGTCGGTCGCCGACTCGGGACGCAGCCCGGCGAGGAAGCGCGACGGCTTGCGGCGGGCCTGACCGCCCGGGTTGCGGGCCAGGGACCACGACAGCATCAGGTGCTTGCGCGCCCGGGTGACCCCGACGTAGAGCAGCCGGCGCTCCTCCTCGACCGCTGCCGGGGTGTCGGCGTAGGTGATCGGCATCGAGCCCTCCTGCATGCCGACGAGGAAGACCGCGTCCCACTCGAGGCCCTTGGCGGTGTGCAGGGTGGCCAGGCTGACGCCCTCGGCCACCGGTGCGTGCTGCTCGGAGGCGCGTCGATCCAGCTCGGCGACGAACCCTTCGAGGGTCGGGGCGAGCTCGCTGGTCGCGTACTCCTCGGCCTGGGAGACGAGCGCCATCAGCGACTCCCAGCGGTCCCGGGCCTGACCGCGGGCCGTGGGTGCCTCGGTGCTCCAGCCCATCCCGCCGAGTACGGCGCGGATCTGCTCGAGCATGCCGTCGCGGGCGGCCTCGCCCGCACGCAGGCTGGCCCGGAGCAGGGCGAGCGCCTGGCGCACCTCAGGGCGCTCGAAGAACCGGGCCGCGCCGCGCACGACGTACGGGATGGAGCGCGAGGCGAGTGCCTCCTCGAAGGTCTCGGACTGGGCGTTGATCCGGAAGAGCACGGCCATCTCCCGCAACGGCACTCCGGCGGCGCGCAGCTCGGCGATCCGGTCGGCCACCGCAGCGGCCTCGGCGACCTCATCGGATGCCTCGAACCAGCGGACCTCCTCGCCGGCGGGCTGCTGGGCGCGCAGCTGCACGGAGCCGGTAGCCGTGCCCGCGAGCAGGCTGTTGGCGGCGGCGATCACCTGCGGCGTCGAGCGGTAGTTGCGAACCAGCTCGACACTGGTGACGGCCTCGTACTTGCGGCTGAACTCGGTCAGGTACGCCGCGCGCGCACCGGCGAACGAGTAGATCGTCTGGGCCGGGTCGCCGACGACGCAGATCTCGTTGCGACCGCCGAGCCACAGGTCGAGCAGGGCGGCCTGGATCGGGCTGACATCCTGGAACTCGTCGACGACGAACCACTTGTACTGGCTGCGCACCTGCGCCGCGACCCGGTCGTCCTCGGTGAGCAGGGCCGCTCCGATCAGGAGTACGTCCTCCATGTCCATCCGGCCCTGCTCGCGCTTGAGCTCCTCGTACGTCGAGAACACGTGCGCGACCGAGGCGGCATCGACACCGCTGACCTCGCGGCCGTGCTGCGGCGCGAGCCTCACGTAGTCGTCGGGGCGGACGTTGGTGACCTTGGACCACTCGATCTCGCTGGCCAGGTCGCGCAGCCGGGTCTGGTCGACGTCGAGACGGTTGCGGCGGGCGGCCGCGGCGACGACCGGGATCTTCGAGGCGGTGAGCTCGGGCAGTTCCCCGCCGTACACCCGTGGCCAGAAGTACCGCAGCTGGCGCAGGGCCGCCGAGTGGAACGTGCGGGCCTGGACACCCGGCGCTCCCAAGGAGCGGAGCCGGGTGCGCATCTCGCCGGCGGCGCGCGTGGTGAAGGTGACCGCGAGGACCTCGGAGGGGTTGTAGACGCCGGTCGCCACGCCGTACGCGATCCGGTGGGTGATGGCCCGGGTCTTGCCCGTCCCGGCACCGGCAAGCACGCGCACCGGACCTCGCAGCGCCTCGGCGACTGCGCGCTGCTCCGGGTCGAGCGCGTCGAGCAGCCGGTCGGCGCTGCCGGGAAGCGTCACGGAATGATTCACCCTCTGGTCTGGTTGCTACGGTGCCTCATTTTCAGGGGCCTGCCTTCGGGTTGCAGCCTAGTTGCGAGAGGGGACATCGAGATGTCCGGCCAGTTCACGATGTACTCCACGCCCTGGTGTGGCTACTGCCACCGTCTCAAGGGCCAGCTCGAGCGCGAGGGAATCGCGTTCGACGTTGTGGACATCGAGCAGGATCCTGCGGCTGCGGACCTCGTCATGGCAGCGAATGGCGGCAACCAGACCGTCCCGACGCTCGTCTACCCCGACGGCAGCGCCCAGACCAACCCGTCTCTGGCGCAGGTCAAGGCGAAGCTGGCTTCGCTGGTCGCGTAAGGCTCGCCTGCGGCGGGCTTCGGTGCTCGCGCGTGCGGGTCGTCGACCCCGCTTGTCCGGTCACCATTCCGGTCATCGAGCTTGCCGAGATGTGGTGCGACTACCACTGACCCGGCAGGGCTTCGCCGTACCAGTGCTCGATGAGGGACCGTGAGATCGAGATGCCTCCCGGCAGGACCAAGGTGCCGGCTTCGGCCTGCTCGCGCATCTCGGTCCGCGTGAACCACTGCGCGTCCTCGATCTCGTGACCATCGACCGAGACCTCGGTCGAGACCGCCCGGGCGATGCAGCCGATCATCAGGCTGCGTGGCAGCGGCCAGGGCTGGCTGCCGAAGTAGGCCACGTCGCCGACGTGGATGCCCGACTCCTCGAGGACCTCACGCCGTACGGCGGCCTCGATCGACTCACCTGGTTCGACGAAGCCGGCCAGCGTCGAGTACCGACCAGGCGGCCACGCCGGGTGGCGACCGAGCAGACAGCGGTCGTCGGGGTACTCGCCGTCGGTCACGACCATGATCACCGCAGGGTCGGTGCGCGGGAACTCCTCGCGGCCGCAGTCGGTGCAGCGCAGCACGTGGCCGAGCATCATGGGTTCGTAGAGACCTCCGCAGCGGATGCAGTGCCGCGTCGCCCAGATCCATTCGGCGATGCCGAAGGCGTGCACCAGGAACGACGCCTCGTCCTCGTCGATGGCGCTCACGAGCCCACGCAGGCCGACCCACCCCTCCCCGGCCTTCTCGGCCGGGACGATCACGGCGACGCGGACCTGACCGTCGCGCTCGCCCAGGAGCACCTTGATGCCCTCGGGTGCCTGGTCCGGTGACACCCAGGCGACCTTGTCGTCGACGAGGCCGAGCCGCGTGCCGGCCAGCACGAGCACGCGCGTCGCCGGATCGGCCCACACCTGTTCGAACCAGGCCTCGTCGTTGCGGCGTTCGGCGATCCGATCGTGGGTGTTGACCGAGAAGGCAATCGGCGCGCTCACGCGCGGAGCCTATCGAGCGCCCGCCGAGCGCCAGCGAGGTGAGGCCGAGTGGGCGACAGCGTGATGACGAGCGCAGCGAGGATCAACGGTTCAGCCATGCCGTGAACGCTTCGGTGTCATAGGGGCGCCCGAGGAACTCGGCGACCAGGTCGGCGGCATCGCGTGATCCGCCCGGGGCGAGGATCGTGTCGCGGTAGCGGTGGGCCAGGGTCTCGTCGAACAGGTCGTCGGGATCGAACGCGCTGAACATGTCCTTCGCGATCACCAGTGACCACATGTAGGTGTAGTACGCCGAGGAGTACCCGTCGAGGTGGCCGAAGCCGGCGTGCAGGTGCGTGTCCTCCAGGGGCTTGAGCAAGCTGAACTCACGGTAGAGCTCGAAGAGTCGCGTCGTGAGGTCGTCGGGTACTTCGAGGTGGAAGCGGTACGACATCGCGGCGTACATCATCTGAGTCCGGGCGAGCAGCGCCTTGCCGAACTCGTCGGCGGCGCGCATGCGCTCGACCAGCGCGGTCGGGATCGGCGTGCCGGCCTCGTCGGTGGCGAAGACCTGGAGGACGGTCGCATCCCAGGCCCACTCCTCGAGCATCTGCGACGGAGCCTCGACGAAGTCCCACTCGGTCGCGACCCCGGAGAACTGCACCCATTCGTGTCCTCCGGCGAGGACGTGGTGCATCAGATGTCCGAACTCGTGAAAGAGCGTGACGACCTGGTCATGGTCCATCAGGCCGCGCGGAAAGTTGCAGACCAGGACACCTTCGGGGAGCTGACGGTCGCGCACGCCGGACACGAGGTCGAACTGCGCGGCGTGGTTGTACTTGCGATCGCGGGGGTGCAGGTCCAGATGGATCCGCCCGAGGCGTTCGCCGTCGAGGTGGACGTCGTAGGAGGTGACCTCGGGGTGCCAGGTCGGCGCCTCGACCGGCTCGTAGGAGAGCCCGAAGAGTCGCCCGGTCACCTCCAGCAGGCCGCTGTGGACCTTGGCGAAGTCGAAGTAGCGCCGGATCTCCTGGGCGTCGACGCCGTACTGCTCGCGCTTGACGGCCTCGAAGCAGTAGCGCCAGCTCGAGACGTCGATCTCGGTGATCCCGTCCTGGGCGCCACGCTCGGCCAGCACGGCGAACTCGCGCTGAGCGGCGTCGGCGGCGTCGGCGGTGACCTGGGCGATGAACTCGGCGATCGCGGCGCCCTTGCCGATCATCTTGATCTCGGCGTCGAAGTCCGGCCAGTCGGCGTACCCGACGAGCTGGGCCTTCTCGCGCCGCAGCCGCAGCAGGTCGCCGAGGACGGCGTCGTTCTCGGGCCAGCCCAGGTTGAAGTACTCGTGCGCGACCGCACGGCGGGCATCGGGATCGCCGCTGAAGGTCAGGAACGGAAGCATGTCCGGGTACTCGGTCGTGATCGCGACCTGACCGTCGTCGCCTGCCGGGTGGCTGGCCACGAAGTCCTCGGGGAGGCCGGCCAGCGACTCGACCGACACCTTCGCGGTACGCCGACCGTCACGGATGTTGCGGGAGAACGCCTGGCTGAGCTCGGTCTCGCGCTCGTTGAGCTCGCGGACGCGCGTGCGCGTCTCCTCGTCACGATCGACCCCGGACCGGCGGAAGGAGCGCAAGACGTGCGCCAGGACACGGCGCGCACCGTCGTCGAGGGCGGCCGTGCGGATCGAGGACAACAGCTCGAAGACCTCGTGGTCGGTGTGCAGGTCGGAGATGAACCGGCCGACCTCGATCTCGATGGCCTCGGCCTGCTCGATCACCTCCGGATCGGGATGGACCGAGGACAGCAGGCTGGTGATGCCGGTGGCGTTCGAGATCGAGATGGCCGCGTCGTTCCACAGCTGCAGGATCGCCGAGTCACCGGGTCGCGCCGTCTTGAGCGCCGCGATCTGGTCGGCCGCGGTGCGCAACGAGTCGCGGCCACGCTCGTCGAGCCACGCACCCCACGTCGAGGGTTCGTCGGGAAGCGTCAGCGGCTCGAGCGGGGTCATGATTCGCAGGCTAGCCCCACCCTCATCGGCGCAGACTGTGAGGTCGGGCACGCGCGGTCACGACGAGGTTTGATCGGTAGTGGAACCCGCCGCCGGGCGTGGTGACCCGGTCCGCGCAGGTGACCAGGTTGAGGACGTGAGCACCATCGGTCCGGAAAACCGATGCCGGCACTCCCTGGCTACGTGGGTACCGCGCAATGGCCGTGACGACGAACCTGCGTTCGATGCCGTGAGCGACCCAGACGATGGCAGCCCCTCGCCGCAGCCCACCCAGCCGGGCGAGGGTGCCCGGGACGTCGCGCTCGTCGGAGACGTGGCCCGAGAGCACACTGGCACCGACCAGGTCCCCAGAGGTTGCCGTCGTCTTGAGCCACCCGACCCGGTGCGGGTTGTTCGGGATCGCCATCGTGGTGCCGTCCAGACCGACCACGTCGACCGGGGCGGCCACCCCCAGGCTGGGGATCCGCAGCGTCCCGCCCGCGCCCGGGACCACGAGCCTGCTCGGCGCCCGGTAGTTGCTGTGCAGGTAGCGCGGGCGCACGTTTGCCGCCGGCCGGAACTGATCGCGATCCGCGACCCGGGCCGCTGGTCGCGCTGACACCAAGAGGGCACCCGGCCCGACCACGGCGCCGGTCCCGGGTCGGAGGATGACCACCAGGACCACGGCAGCGAGCAGACCGGCGGCCAGCGTCAGCATCCGGATCATCGAGTGCCGTCGCTGAACGGACCGGACGGGATCTCCGGCACTACCCGGGTCACGGGTCGAGTCACGAGCACGGTCTCAGAGGCGACACCCGGCCGGGTGCTGACCGCCACCGACGTCGACGAGGCGAGCAGCCGCTCGGTGTAGGTCACGCACCCGGCGGTGCGCAGGACCGTGGGCGCCGTACGCCAGGTGCCGTCGTGGCTGACGACGAGCGACCCGCGGGCGATGACCGGGGCGTGCGACCAGTCGAGGCCGGCGCAGGATCCTTGCCGTGGAGCGATCGGACCGAGCAGGGTCCACTCGACCGGCACGCTCGCACCGCTTGGTAGGCCGTCCACCCTCACGTCGTCGTACACGCGGCCGCCCACCAGCGAGTGCTGACCTGATGCGATCGTGTGCACCCGCGGAGTCGTGGCGGTCAGCGGCGCGGACCGGACCAGCGTGGTCTCGACGCTCAGGCCGCAGGGAGCGGTCACCGGATTGGTGTGGACATCGCCTGGCAGCGACTCGGTCCAGACGTAGTAGCCCGGTTGCGTGGCGACGACCGCCGGCGTGGTGAGCGAACCGTTCGCGACCAGCGGGAACGACACCCGGCCAGCGATCCGGTCCGGGGTGCACGACGTCGCTCCGGGCTCTGCGTCGAAGGGGCCGTACAGCGTCGCGGTCGCCGTCTGCTCATATCCCGCCGGCAGGCTCGAGACCGTCACGAGATCGCGCAGCGGCGTACCCGGAACCACGGTCGCGACCGAGGCGCGGGTGGCGACCTGCGGGTTGCCCTTCACGATCCCCGAGGTCGCCGAAACCGTCGCCGACGCCGGGGTGCTCTGGGCGATCCAGCCTCGCTGCACCCCGTTGTTGCGGGCACCACCACCGCCGTGGGTACGCCAGGTGCCGACCCGGTACAGCTTGCCGTCCGCAGCCGGCCCGGTCACCGTCGCCCGGATCGAGTACGCACCGATGGCAGCTGGCCTCACCGCGACCGTCGATCCCGCAGCTGTGGTCCTCAGGGGCGCTGGGCAGCTGATCGGACCCGTGCAGGTGAACGTCACCCGAGCACCGGGCACCACCTGGTTCGCCGACGAGACGACCGTCGTGCGGTAGGTGCGGGTGGTTCCGAGCGGCAGAGCACCGGCACGGGAGGCCGTGAGCGACACGCGCCAAGGCCCTCGCTGCGCCGATCCCTGGGACCACATCGAACGGGCCAGGTCCAGGACAGGCCCGGACAGGCCACCGACTGGTGCGCGGACCGTTCCGCCGACGCGCAAGCCTCGTGGATAGACCACGGTTCCGTCCGATCGAGTGCCGTCCGACATCACCTCCCGGATGATCAGGCCGATCGCAGCATCCCGGTTGTCGCTGCCGGTCGACCCATGGGCGGCCCACGTCGAGATCACCTCGTTCAGCGCAGCCACCTCGGCCGCACCGACGCGGCTGCCGAACTGGTTGACCAGCCCGTGCGTGCCGATCACCGTGGCGTTGCCGGCGATACGGGAGTCGTAGAGGTAGTCGATGCAGAAGAACACCCGGCCGTTGTCGGCGCGCAGGGTCCCGATCCAGCTGAAGCCGGTGCCGGATCGCGACGTGTACTTCAGGCACACGCCGTGCACCAGGTTCGGGTCCAGCGCGCGACACGACGCCGTGGGCGCGACGGAGGCGGCGGACGCCGGTCGCACACCACCTGGGGACGCGACGACCAGAGCGAAGGTTGCAGTGACCACGAGAAGCAGGGCGACCAGGACAGAACGGTGACGAGATGGGGACATGGCGCCACCATGGTCGGCGGCGCGCCAGGCTTCGACCGCTCTCACCCGAGCTGGGGATCAGCCCGTCACGGTCACACCTGTGGAGATCCCGCCAGCGTCAGTTGACGGCCTCGACCCGGAAGAAGAGCCTGCGGACATCCTCACCGTCGAGGCTGCAGACCATTTCGTACCCACCGAGCTCGGCGAGTGGGACTCCCTGGAAGTTGAACGCGAAGGCGATCACCTGGTCGTCGATCGCCGGGGCCGAGTTGCCGGTCATGACCATCTCACCACCGACCACGGCACCGGCCAGTTCGCCGAACAGCGGAGCCGGCTCGTCGTCCTCGGTCTCGAGACGCAGCGTCAGGCGGCGGTCGTACGGCGCCTGTGACGGCGGCACGGTGATCGTGCCGGCGATGGCAAAGTTGACGACGTACGGACCGGGCCCGACGGCCACGTACATCCGGTCGACGCCGCCGCCACTGACGAACAGCTTGTCACCGGACACCTGGCCGTGATCGCAGAGCACCACATCGAGTTGCATTCGACCAGCCTAGGGGCGCGAACGACTCCCCCCGATGGTTAGGTTCACTTCCATGAGTACGCACATCGGCGCCGAGCCCGGCCAGATCGCTCCGACCGTCCTGCTCCCCGGCGATCCCCTGCGGGCGAAATGGATCGCGGAGACCTTCCTCGATGATGTCGTCTGCTACACCGAGGTCCGCGGCATGTACGGCTTCACCGGGACCTGGCAAGGACAGCCCGTCTCGGTCCAGGGGTCCGGGATGGGACAGCCCTCGATGGCTATCTACGTCAACGAACTGTTCTCCGAGTACGACGTCCAGCGCGTCATCCGGGTCGGATCCTGCGGTGCGCTGACTACCGACCTGGCTCTGCGCGATGTCGTCATCGCTTCCGGCGCGTGCACCGACTCGGCCGTGAACCGGCACCGTTTTCTCGGCCTCGACTATGCGCCCGTCGCCGACTTCGACCTGCTCCGCGCTGCCGTCGATGCGGCACGCGCTCGCGATGACGTCACCTCGCACGTCGGATTGATCTACTCCAGCGACAGCTTCTACAACCCTCGGGCCGCCGAGCTCACCAAGCCGCTGGTCGACCACGGCGTACTGGCGGTGGAGATGGAAGCGTCCGCGCTCTACACGCTGGCCGCGGCGTACAAGCGGAAGGCGCTGGCGATCTGCACGGTGTCGGACCACATCGTCACGGGAGAGGAAACGACGGCGACCGAGCGGGAGCAGACGTTTCGAGGCATGGTGGAGATCGCCTTAACAGCAGACGCCGCGAGTTGACGAACGACGCGCGTAGAAACGGGGTCCGCCCGATGGGCCGACCCCGCTTCTCCAACCTTGGTTGATGCTGCTTACGGGGCAAGACCCCAGGTGAAGTTGCTTCCTGCCGTGTTGCCCGTGGCGAGTTGAACGTCAACCAAACTGCCTGCCGGGATCGCGATATTCACCGTGGCGTTCTGGACCGTCGTTGTTCCACTCGACATAGAACACACACCAGCCTGCGAGACTCCGTTCACTCGAACGGTGAACACGTTGCTGGTTCCACTTGTCGGCTTCGGCCCGAAACAGTAGAACTTCGTGAAGGTGGTCGCCGCCGGCGTCACGAACTCAACGTTTCCCTCGCTGCTGTTCGCACTGCTGGTATTCAGGAACGTCGTCACGCTTGCCGTAATCGGTCCGTATCCGGATCCGGTGAGGAACCCAGCCGCTCCCGTTGCACCGGTGGCTCCGGTGGCTCCGGTGGGACCTGTGGCACCGGTGGGACCGGCAGGACCAGTCGGACCGGCAGGACCAGTCGGACCGGCAGGACCGGTCGCACCTGTGGCACCCGTTGCCCCGGCCGTACCTGCCGCGCCGGTTGCACCGGTCGGACCCGCGGGACCAGCAGGACCCTGAGCTCCAGCCGGACCGGTCGCGCCGATCGGGCCCTGAGCACCGGTAGCGCCTGTGGCACCCGTGGCTCCGGTCACACCGATCGGACCCTGAGCACCGGTCGCACCCGTGGCTCCGGTCACACCGATCGGACCCTGAGCACCGGTCGCACCTGTTGCGCCGGTGTCACCCTTCGGACCCTGTGGACCGATCGGACCAGCCGGACCCTGCGGACCAACAGCACCCGTGGCACCAGTCGCACCCGTGGCTCCGGTCACACCGATCGGACCCTGAGCACCGGTCGCACCAGTGGCTCCGGTCGGACCAGCAGGACCAGGCGCTCCGTCGGATCCCGGGGCGCCGGTAGCGCCCTGCGGACCGGTGGCACCGTCGGTACCCGGAGCACCGGTGGCACCCGTGTCACCCTTCGGACCCTGCGGACCCTGCGGACCAATAGGACCAGCCGGACCCGTGGCACCATCGGCACCAGCTGGGCCGGTCGGGCCTTGCGCCCCGGTGGCACCCTGTGGACCGGTGGCACCGTCGGTACCCGGAGCACCGGTGGCACCCGTGTCACCCTTCGGACCCTGCGGACCCTGCGGACCAGCCGGACCCGTGGCGCCATCGGCACCAGCTGGGCCGGTCGGGCCTTGCGCCCCGGTGGCACCTTGTGGACCGGTGGCACCGTCGGCACCCGGAGCGCCAGTGGCACCGGTGTCGCCCTTCGGACCCTGCGGACCAGCCGGGCCAACAGGACCAGTGGCACCTTGGACGCCCTGGACGCCCTGCGGGCCCTGGACTCCCGGGTCACCCTGGGCACCAGTGACGCCTTGGACGCCCTGTTCGCCCTGCGGGCCTTGGACCCCGGGGTCGCCTTGGTCGCCAGCGACACCTTGCGGACCCTGAACACCCTGCGGACCCTGAACGCCGTCAGAACCTTGCGGACCCTGGGGACCGACGTCACCTTGCGGACCTTGCGGGCCAACAGGACCGATATCGCCGGCCGGGCCTTGTGGGCCAACGTCACCTGTGGCGCCAGTGTCTCCAGTCAGACCAGTTGCTCCCTGCGGACCCTGGGCACCCGTCGCACCAGTAGCACCGGTGTCGCCCTTCGGACCCTGCGGGCCAACATCGCCAGCCGGACCCTGCGGCCCAACAGCACCCGTAGCACCGGTCAGACCCTGAGCACCCGTGGCACCGGTAGCGCCGGTGTCACCCTGCGGACCCTGGGCACCAGTCGCACCAGTCGCACCTGCGGTTCCAGCGGGACCTTGAGCACCGATCGCGCCAGTCGCGCCAATGTCACCCTTCGGACCCTGCGGTCCCGCCGGACCCTGCGGTCCCGCCGGCCCGATCGGACCGGTTGCCCCGGTCGCGCCCGTAGCTCCAGTTGCACCAGTAGCTCCAGTTGCACCAGTAGCACCCGTGGCCCCGGTTGCTCCAGTCGCTCCAGTCGGACCCTGGGCTCCGGTCGCGCCAGTGGCTCCTGTCGAACCCTTGGCACCGGTCGCGCCAGTCGCACCCGTGGCACCAGTCGCGCCGGTAGCGCCGGTGTCGCCCTTCGGACCAGCGGGGCCCTGGGCGCCGGTGGCACCCGTGGCACCGGTCGCGCCGGTGTCGCCCTTGACGCCCTGGGCGTTCCAGGAGATCGGTACCTCGTAGGAGCGGCAACCTTCGCCTTGCTGGACTACGCGGACATCACCCGCCTGGTAGTTGTTCGGAATCGGAGCGCCGATGACGACGTACAGCAGCGCGGACGGTGCATTGGCCGTCGCGTAGCAGCCGTAGTAGGTCCCGTTAGGCGAGGGAATGGAGGCGTGCGCGACGCCAGCGACTGACATCGCTGCCAGCGAGGTCGCTGCGACTGCCACCGCCCTCTTCATGAACCGTGGATTCAACACAGTGAGACCTCCAGCAGAAACATGCCCTGAGGGCGCGGGCCCGCACCCAATCAAGAGGAAAACTGGCAACCTCTGCTGGAGGTACGCGCGGACGCGTCAATGGCTAGACCACCGAGGGCCCCGCTGCTGGTCCAACCAGGTGCGCCGGTGGGTCAAATGATCAGGAAACGGTAAAAGTCGCCAACGCCTGCGCGCAGCCGATGTCGATCGCAGCGCGGTTCAAGGCTTGGGACTGGCACTCGAACTGCCACGTCGAACCGCCGGTGCTGAAGTAGACCAGCTTCGACTGCAACGGAGTCGTCGTGCCGCTGGTGACCGTGTAGCTCACCGTGTTGAGAGTGCCGACCAGATCGGTGCTGGTACCGATGATCTTGACCCCGGACTGCGCCCGGAGCCTGGTTCCGAACACGGTCTTCAGGCCTTCGGGCGAGTACGCCCGACCGTCGACCCGCCGGACATCGAGGATGTCAACCGGACTGATGCCCGCGATCCAGATGAAGCCGGTCGGGGTCTTGGCCTGCGAGAACGTGCCGGGATACTTGAACGTGAACGGCACGCCGGTGACCTTGAAGGTCTGCGCGAGCGAGGTATTGACCGTCGGCTTCTTCGCCGGCGTGCTGCTGCTCGTGTCACGGATGGCAAACCAGTAGACCGCCGCAGCGACAAGGACCAGCGCTACCACGCCTGCGACAACCGCGCGGCTCGTGGCGGTGGAGTTCCTTCGGTCGCTCATGCGGCGGACGCTACCGCAACGAACGCAGCGTCACGGCGATTGCACCAAACCGGCGCTGCGAGTTTCGGCCCCGCCTCAATCGCGTGGCGTCGCGCCGTACTGGACGAGCCTTTCCAGGTCCACACGCCCAGCCAGTCGCTCGGGCTCCACGCTTGCACCCGTTCGCACGTAGTGGAACACCGCCCGCACCTCCTCGACCGGTACGCCGACAAGCTCGGCCCAGGCGCACCGGTAGATCGCCAGCTGCAAGGGATCCGAGCCCGCGGCCGATCCGGTCTTCCAGTCGACAACGAGCCAGCCGCCACCGGGTTCGGCGTACACGGCGTCGATCCGCCCCCGGATCACCTGGCCCCCGAGGACGAGCGCGAACGGAGCCTCGATCGCGTACGGGACACGTTCGGCGAACGGTCCGGCTTCGAACGCCGCGATGACGGCGGCGAGGTCGGCGCCGTCGTCGATACCGGCGTCCCCGCGGCCGGGCAGCTCGTCGGGATCGAGCATCTGCTGCTGGTCGAAGCGCTGCTCGACCCAGGCATGGAACCGGGTGCCGAAACGGGCCGCACGTGACGGCTGCCGCGGCATCGGCCTGGCCAGTGACCTCGCGAACTCGTCGGGGTCCTCGGCCAGCCGGAGCACCGACGACGCCGAGAGGCTGACCGGACGCGGCACCAGCCGTTCCCTCACGTCCTCAGCTCGTGCCTCAGCCAGGAGGCTGGCGATCTCGGAGTCCCAGTCCGCGACCCGCGCCGCCTCGACCACGTCCAGACCGTGGTCCTCAAGTGATGGCATGCCGGTCATCGCGGCACGGACGAGCTCGGCGGCCACGAGCCGGCGGCCGGCCTCAGCTGTCTGCTCGAGCGCCGGCCAGGCGAACGCCGGCTGGATCGCGTGCAGCGGATTCGGGGTGCCGTCGGCCGGTTTGTCCAACCACGACTCGGGTTGCTCGCCCCAGCTGTCCATGACGTCCCGCACGGCCACCTGGTACGGCGACGGCCCGAGCGGGGACTGCCTGCTATCGCGCCACAGGTACGAGGACACCGACAGCAGGTGGCGCGCCCGGGTGAAGGCGACGTACCCGAGCCGGAGCTGCTCGGTCTCCTCGTGCGCCCGCGAGGCAACCTTGAGGGCCTCCAGGTCCTTCTTCTCGTAGCCACCGAGCTGCGGCTGGTCCCCGGCGTCTCCGCGAAGAGCTGTCGGCATCACCGACGAGACCGTCGTCCACTGGCTGCGCCCGCGCGTCACCGGGAACTTCTGCTCGCAGACGCCGACCAGGAAGACCGAGTCCCACTCCAGCCCCTTGGCCCGGTGCACGGTCAGCAGCTTGACCGAGTCGGCTTCCGATGGGGTGGCCACGTCAAGTCCGGTGCCCATCTCGTCCTCGGCATTGAGCCAGGCCAGCAGTGCCGTCAGCGTGACCTGACCGTCGACAGCCTGGAAGTCAGCGACAGCCTTGACGAACAGGTCCAGGTTGTCGCGCCGGGCCCGCGCAGCAACCGACACCGACGAGGCGAGCTCCACGTCCAGACCGGTGGTGTCGATGATCCGCCGGATCAGGTCGAGCAGCGGCTCACCCGCGTGTCGGCGCAGACCGCGCAGCTCGGCGGAGAGCAGTCCGAAGCGTTCGCGTGCTTCCTCGGCGTACGGCAGCTCGCCCGGATCGTCAAGCGCATCGCCGAGCGAGAGCACCTCGGTCGGGTCGGCTCCCGCGACCGCGCGGTCGAGCTCCTCGGACACACTGAGCGGCTCGTTGCGGCCCGGACCGGTCCCGGCGAGCTCCCGGGCACGGCGACCGAGCAGGGCGAGGTCGCGTGGCCCGATCGCCCAGCGCGGGCCGGACAGCAGCGCGAGCAGGTCGGCGTTCGCGGTCAGGTCCTGAAGCACGGCGAGGGTGGCCACCACCTCAGTGACCTCGGGAAGCCGGATCAGGCCCTTGAGCCCGACGATCTCGACCGGGACGTCTGCCGAGGTCAGCGCGTCGAACACGTCGGCCGCGTGCTCGTTGTCGCGGGTCAGCACGCCGATCTCGCGCCAGCCGCCGTCGCGATTCCACGCCTCGCGGACCTGGGCGGCCAGCCAGGTCAGCTCGTCAGCATAGGTCTCGTGGACGCTCGCCCGGACGACGCCGTCGAGGGCGCCCTCCTTGGGTTGGAGCGGTTCGACGTGGTCCGAGGCGGCGTACAGGGGTGCGGCGAGGTGGTTGGCGACCTCAAGGATCCGGCGGTCCGAGCGCCGGTTCACCACCAGCTGGTATGTCGCCACCTCGCCGTCGGCGGACGGGAAGAACTGGTCGACGTTGAGGATGTTCGAGACAGAGGCACCACGCCACCCGTAGATCGCCTGGTTGGGGTCCCCGACGGCGGTGACCGGGTGCCCGCGCCCCTCGGCGAGGACCCGGCCGGAGAACAGCGCAGCAAGCATCCGGGCCTGGGCCACCGAGGTGTCCTGGTACTCGTCCAGCAGCACGACCCGGTACTTCTCGCGCTCGATCCGACCCACCTCCGGGTGCCCGAGAGCAAGCTTCGCGGCCAGCGAGATCTGGTCGGAGAAGTCCATCAGCCCGTAGCGGGCCTTGAGCCGCCGGTAGCCCGCGACGAGGCCGAGCAGCTCCTCCCGCTCGTCCATCTTGCTGAGCACCTTGACCAGGTCGGCCTTGGCCTTGGACGAGGCGAGCGCCTGCTCGAAGTGCGGCCGCTCGCGGCGCTGGAAGTCGAGCACGTCCTCGATTTCCACGAGGTGCTCGGCCATCGCACCGTCCAGCGCGAGCAGGGCGTCGATCGCGTGCGACGGGCTGTCGGTCAGCAGCTCGACGCGTGCGCGGTGCTGGTCCACGGCACGTGCCGCAAGCTGGTAGCGGGAGGCGTCGGCCATCACCCGGGTGTCGGACTCGTGGCCGATGCGCAGGCCGTGCTCGGAGAGCAGGACCGTGGCGTAGGCGTTGTACGTCGCGACCGTCGGCTCCAGGATCTCCACCTCAGCGGAGCCGGCAACGGGCTGCTCGGGCGTGGTGAGCCCGGCCGCGTCCAGGGCGGCATTGATCCGCCGGGCCAGCGACGCCGTGGCCTTGGTGGTGAACGTCAGACCGAGCACCTCATCGGCACGTACCTGGCCGGTCCCGACCAGGTACACCACCCGGGCGGCCATCACCTCGGTCTTGCCCGATCCGGCGCCAGCGATCACCACGGCCGGTTCCAGCGGCGCCGTGATCGCCGCGAACTGGGCGTCACTCACCTCGAAGTCGGTCCCCATGACCCGTCGAAGGTCCGCGGGGGTCGTGATCGTGAGCGGCCCGGTCAAGACAGCACCGTCCCAGCGTTCTTCGCCGGGCAGAGCGCGGTGAAGTCGCAGTGCTCGCACACGGTTCCCGGCTGGGCCTCGAAGCGCTCCTCGCGGACCACCGCGACCGCCTCCGCGAGCTGTCGCTCGACCGCGAGCAGGCCGTCCGGTCCAGGCTCCTGGGGTCCCTGCTGCTGGACCTTGAGGCTTCCCCGCACTTCCTTGCGCAGCTGCCAGAGCTCCGCGCCACCTGGCTCAGCCGGCTCGCCGGTCAGGCCGTCGACCGCCCCCGCCGCGACGGCGTACTGGTACAGGCCGAGCTGCGGGTTCTCCGCGAGCTCCCGGTCAGGCGGTGGGTACTTGCCGGTCTTGAGGTCGACCACGACCACCCGGCCGTCGTCGTCGACCTCGAGTCGGTCGGCGAAGCCGTGCAGGCTGACCCGCTGGCCGCCCGGCAACGTCACCTCGGCACTCAGCTCCTGCTCGGTGGCCAGCACCGTGCGTGCACCAGGTCGCAGGTGCCAGTGCACGAAGCGAGTCAGCGCCCGCTCGATCTCGGCGCGCTCGCGTTCCCGTGACCACGGCGTACGGAACGGCAGTTGGTCCCAGACCAGGTCCACGTGCACCATCAGGTCAGCGATCGTCGCCGGGTCGGCGGCCAGGTCACCGCGGGCGATCCGGTCGGCGACGGCATGCACGACGTTGCCGAAGCCCTGGGACTGGCTGGAGGCGCTCGCGCCTCCGGCCTCGCGTTCGAGGAACCACTTGGCCGGGCAGTCTCCGAGACCGGCGAGGGCACTCGCCGACAGCGTGACCGGCTGCTCCTCAGGACGCACGGGTTGACCGGAGACGGACCGCGCCCGGGTCCCCCACCAGGTCGACGGGTCGGCTGCCGGTACCAGCGTTCTCGACCCGTCGGTCTGCAGGGCCAGCGCAGCGAGCCGGCGCACGGCCGCGTCCCGCAGCGCCTCGGAGGTCTCCGGGTCCGCGGCAGTACGACGCAGCTCGCTGACCACCCCGTCCAGCGACAGCGGCCGCGGCGGACGACCGGACCGGTGCTCGACGGTGACCCCGAGCTCGGCCAAAAAACGCGAGGCCTGGTCACCGTCCTCGTCGGGCGACGCCACCGCGGTGACGACCAGCCGCTCGCGTGCACGGGTGCACGCGACGTAGAACAGCCGCCTCTCCTCGGCGATCAGCTCGCGCTGGGTGGTGTCGGGCTGCAGCACCGGGACGCCGTACCGGTCGGCTCCGATCCTGCCCGCCTGGAGCAGCGTGGCCCGGCGGCGCAGGTCCGGCCAGGTGGCCTCCTGCACGTGGGCGACGACGACCAGGCGCCACTCGAGGCCCTTGGAGCGGTGGGCGGTGAGCAGCCGCACCGTCTCGCCGCGGATGCCCTTGTCAGCGAGGGTGTCGGCCGGGATCTCCTGGCCGGCGATGGTGTCGAGGAACGAGCGGACGCTCGCGTGCCCGAGCTGACCCTCGGCGCGCTCGGCGCTCTCGAACAGGGCGCAGATGGCGTCGAGGTCACGATGGGCGAGCCTCCCGGCCGCACCTGGACGTTCGGTCGCCCGGCGCAGCTGCTCGGGCCACCCGGTGCCGTCCCACACGGCCCAGAGCACCTCGGCGACCGAGGCCCCGGAATCGACCAGGGCCCTCGCGCGGTGCAGCAGCTCGGTCAGCCGGACGGCCCGCGCCGCTGCGGATCCCTCGGCACCATCGAGCATCCCCGGCTCGATCAGGGCGGCGCGGAGCAGATCCGGCGAGGACCGGACCGCTCGGCCCTCGGCAGCCGCAGCGGTCTTCTCCGCCGACCTGAGCGTCCTGGCCAGCGCCCGGACGTCGGTGGCATCCAGGCCCGCGAGCGACGAGGTGAGCAGTCCTTCGGCGCGGATCGTGTCCAGGTAGTCGGGATCGGTGACGTCCTCGTTGTCGAGATTGACCGCCGCCCGCAGCGCCTCCAGCAACGGCTGGACGGCAGGTTCACGTGACAACGGCGTCTCGTCCGCGCTGACCTCCACCGGTACGCCGGCCGTGGTCAGCGCCCGCCGCAGTCCCGGGATCGAGGCCCGGCCCGAGCGCACCAGTACAGCCATATCGGCCCAGCTCATGCCGTGCTCGAGATGGGCCCGGCGCAGCAGGTCCGCGATCCGTTCGACCTCGGCCCGTTCAGTGTCGAAGGTGAACACCTCCACCCGACCCTCCGGAGTGTCCGGGTGCACCTGGGGGGCCAGGAACCGGGCCCGGACCTCTTCGGCGATGCTCCCGTTCAGCGGGATCCGGCCGGCCACCCGCTGGACCGCGGCGAGCACGCGGGTCCCGAACCTGCGGGTGGTGCCCAGGACGGCAACGTCCGCCGAAGCACCATCCCGGGTCGTGAACACAGACGGGAAGTCGAGGATGCCGCGGACGTCGGCTCCACGGAACCCGTAGATCGCCTGGTACGGATCACCGACGACGGTCAGGTCGGCGCCGTCCCCTGCGATCGCCTTGAGCAGCGCGACCTGGCCGGGGTCGGTGTCCTGGTACTCGTCCACGAAGACGTGCCGGAAGCGCGCGCGCAACAGGTCGCGGTGCTCCTCGGCCACGATCACGGCGCGCCTGATCAGGTCGGCGTAGTCGGTCGCCGACTGCTGGTCGAGGTTGGTCAGGTACTGGTCGAGGAACCATCCCGCGGCGACGAACTCCTCGATGCCGTGTTCACGTCCCAACCGCGTCAGGGCGTGCTCGTCGAGGCCCTTCTCGCGGGCTCGGGCCAGCACCGCTCCGACCTCGCGCGCGAAGCCGCGCGTGCCGGCCGCAATCCTCAGGGAGTCCGGCCAGGTCACTGATTCCGGTGAGTCGCGCAAGAGCTCGGCGATGACCACATCTGCCTCGGGCGCCGACAGCAACCGCAACGGGCCGTCGTACAGGTCCGTGTCGAACTCGCGGACGAGACCGTAGGCGAAGGAGTGGAAGGTCGAGCTGAGGGCTGAGGCAGTCGTCTGGCCGAGCCTCCCGACCACGCGGTCGCGGACCTGCTCGGCGGCCTTGCGGCTGAAGGTGAGCGCGAGCACCTGGGCCGGTGGGGCACCACGGCTCTCGATCCGGTCGACGATCGCCTCGACCAGGGTCGTCGTCTTGCCCGAGCCGGGGCCGGCCAGCACCAGGAGCGGGCCGCCGGGGTGGTCGACCGCCCGCTGTTGGTCGGGGTCGAGGACCGGGGGTACCTGCTGAGCAGCCGGACGTGCGAGGCGGTACGTCGGACTGGTCACGACGTCACCTCATCATCCGGGTCCGACAAGCGCCAGCGCGCCTCAGCCGAGATGGCTGCCGACGAACGCGAGCTGGCCGGGCAGCATCCGGCGCCAGTACCCGTCGGTGTGGCCGCCGGCCTCGAAGCCGCCGGCAGGAGCGGGAGACATCTGGTCGACGAAGTCACGGACGGCGACGTAGAACGGGTCTCCCCTGCCGATGTCGATGCGCACCGGAACGTGGGGAAACAGCGCTCCCTGGTCATGCAGGCCCTGGCGACGGAAGTCGGCCTCATCGTCGAAGGCACCCGGCGCCGAACTCGGGTACGAGGTGAACAGGGCCGGGCTGCACGCGACGACCGCGGCAGCGCCGGCGCCGCGCATCGCCAGTCGCAGGGCGCCGAATCCGCCCATCGACCAGCCGTACAGGCCGAACCGCGCAGCCAGGCCGAACTTCTGGCGCAGCAACGGAATGAGTTCGTCGATCACCATCGCTCCGGAATCACTGCCGTCGGTGCGCGGGTGCCAGTAGCTGTGCTCGCCGCCGTCGACCGACGCCACCGCGAACGGCGGCACCCCTGCCGCCGTCGCCTGGGCCAAGAAGCGGTCGATGCCGAGATCGTCGAACGCCGCGCGATGGTCCCCTCCGGCACCGTGCAGGCACACCAGCAGCGGCAGGCCCGCTGGTGCGACACCGGGTGGCGCCGTCAGCGACCACGCCGTCTGTGCGCCCCGACGAGCCGTCGAGGTGAACGAGCCGTCGTACCGGGCGCCTGGCGTGACGTCAGGAATCGGCGCCGAGGCGCCGTCCAGTCCGAGCAGCTGGTCCAGCCGAACGCGGCCCGGGAGCACGTCGTGCTCGACCAGGAGGCCGCCGACCCCGACCACACCGACGGCAGCTGCCCCGGACCCACCGAGGAGCAGAGCGCGACGAGACAGGGCGGCCATGCGGGGACGCTAGCGCACCGTCCGGGGAGTTCCGGGAAAGGTGAAGGCCCCGTCCAAGTATGAGTTGCACGGGGCCTTCGATTGATCCTCGGGTGATGCCTCCGATCGACCTGCTCCTCCTCGAGACTCCCTCCGGCACATCACTGCCGAAGCGGCGGGTTGCCCCGCCGGATGGATCCTCGTCTCCGAGCCGATCAGCTCTCCCCGAAGGGATCGCGTGAGCAAGTTGTATGCCCCTCGGCTCCCCCTGCGCAAGAGAATTTCCCCAACTATTTCGAGGAATTCTCGTTGTTCGGCGTGTCCTCCACAGATAGCGCATCTCTGTCCACAGGCAAGGCCTAGTTGTCCACCGATCCGGGTTCGAGGCTGTGGATGACCGGCGACACATTCGGTGGCAGCCAGACCGCGGTGGTGAGGTCGACGGCGCCGGACGAACGAAGTGGTGTTCCTTCGCCGAGGTACTCCTGACGGGCCTCGACGGCCAGGGCCTCGGGCAGCGAACCATCGGCGCGGACCACCCGCCACCACGTCACCGACGCGCCGTACCGCGCCATGACCCCCGCGACGGTCCGCGGACCGCCACGACCCAGCGCGTCCTGGAGCACCTCGGCGATCAGCCCGTACGTCGTCACCCGACCGCGCGGGATCTGCTCGACGACCAGCAGCACCTGCTCCGCGTAGTCCTCGAAGTCAGGCGCACCCACCCGCCGAGCCTATGGCCTGAAGGCCCGGGTCCCGCGGACCAACCGGAGGCCCACGATGCCGGAGTACCTCTGCGCCCACGCGAGCTCGGCTCCCAGGTTGCCCATCGTGTTGGAGACCGGCGTCAGGCTGAGCCCGACATTGATCGTCGACAGCACGCCGGCGACCCGGCCGAACGAGTCCATGAAGCCGCTGCCGGAGTCTCCGGGGATCCCCGGGTTGCTGGTGTTGACCTCGTACGCCAGCCCGCCGCCCACACGGGCCAGCACGTTGCCGGTCTTCTGCACGGTGGAGCCACGCAAGGACGAGCTGCCGACCGTGTAGACGGCAGCTCCGGCCGAGAGCAGCGGAGCGATGCCGGTCGGCCCGCCGAAGCCCGGAACCGTCGGGTTGACCTTGCCGACACTTCCCCGGTCCACCCGCACGAGTGCGAAGTCGTTGTAGGCACAGCGGTTCGCGTTCCGGATCTTCAACCGCTGCATGGTCCCCCACGACGTGTACGCCAGGTGCCCGGTCCCGACGGTGGTGCCCGAGAAGAGGAAGTTGCCGCCGGTGACGAAATCGACCTTCACCCCGACCGGGTTGGTCGGGGTGGTGCACCCGTTGGTGTCGGTGTTCTGACCGCGGCCGGCGCAGTGCGCGGCGTACCCGACGTAGACGTGCCCGGCTCGGTCGGCGAACACGAAGTTGCCGGTGCACTGCGCACCCGCGGTGTACATCTGGATGCCCGGCTTGATCGCCGCCCTCGCCTCCGGGGCCCAGGCACGGGCGGCGTCGGTGGGCGCGGCCACGAGCGTCACGATCACGAGCGGGAGAACCCCGAGTGCGGCAAGCAGGCGTGTGGGCAGGACAGACATGCAGATGACCCCCGTCAACGTGGTGAGGCCCTGAACAACGACAGCGCCCGCCCCGGGGTCACGGAGACGGGCGCTGTGTTTCGAGACGACTGGTGCGCAGTCTCCTCGACAACCGGTGACTCAGTAGGTCGGCTGCGATGGGTCGATCTGGTTCACCCACGCGACGACGCCACCACCGACGTGCACGGCGTCGGCGTACCCGGCACCCTTCACGATGGCGAGGCACTCGGCCGAACGGACGCCGCTCTTGCAGTGCAGGACGATCGGCTTGTCCGCCGGCAGCTGCTCCAGCGCGCTGCCGTTGAGGAAGTCGCCCTTCGGGATCAGCACCGAGCCCGGGATCCTGTTGATCTCGAACTCGTTCGGCTCGCGGACGTCGATCAGCACGAAGTCACGCGTGCCCTCCTCGCGCTCCTTGAGCATGTGCTCCAGGGTGACGACCGAGATGGTGGCGTCAGCAGCAGCCTCGGCCGCGTCCTCGCTGATCGCCCCGCAGAACGTCTCGTAGTCGATCAGCTCGGTCACCGTCGGGTGCTCGCCGCAGAGCGCGCAGTTCGGGTCCTTGCGAACCTTCAGCTTGCGGTACTCCATCTCGAGGGCGTCATAGATCATGAGCTTGCCGACGAGCGGGTCGCCGATGCCGGTGAGCAGCTTGATGGCTTCGTTGACCTGGATCGAGCCGATGCTGGCGCAGAGCACGCCGAGTACGCCGCCCTCGGCGCAGCTCGGGACCATGCCCGGCGGCGGCGGCTCCGGGTAGAGACAGCGGTAGCACGGCGCGTCGTCGACCATCGACGGCGCGAAGACGGAGGCCTGTCCGTCGAACCGGTAGATCGAGCCCCAGACGTAAGGGATCTTCAGGAAGTACGCCGCGTCGTTGACCATGTAACGCGTCGCGAAGTTGTCGGTCCCGTCGACGATCAGGTCGTAGCCGCGGAAGACGTCGAACACGTTGTCGTTGTCGAGGCGCTCTTCGTGCAGGACCACGGTGACGTACGGGTTGATCTCCGCGATCGACTCCTTGGCGGAGAGCCCCTTCGGCTTGTCGATGTCGCTGACACCGTGGATGACCTGACGCTGCAGGTTGGACTCGTCGACGGTGTCGAACTCGGCGATGCCCAAGGTGCCGACGCCGGCCGCGGCCAGGTACAGCAGCGCCGGGCTGCCGAGGCCGCCCGCGCCGATCACCAGCACCTTGGCGTTCTTGAGCCGCTTCTGCCCCGTCATGCCCACGTCGGGGATGATCAGGTGGCGGCTGTAACGGCGTACTTCATCGATGCTCAGCTCAGCGGCTGGCTCGACCAGGGCGGGCAGGGACACGACACTCCTCGGTGCAACTTCTGGGCGGTTCAACGTCTCCGTGGATCTGGTGACACGGACGAGGACAGAACATCTCCGAAGGCTCCAGTGTTCCCCTCGACCGTGCCTCAACCGCGGGCGGGTCCGCCATCTGGAACCCGGCGGCGCCCTCGGACCAGCCCGTGCGCGCAGAGTAGGCTCCCGCCCAGATCGGTCCCGACATCAGTCGGACCCCAGAGCACGACACCGACCCGACCACGGAGGCCACGCGTTGAGCACCCCGGCGACCACCGGCGACCAGCCCGCGCCCCGGGGCGCTCGGCTGCCGCGCCGTGCCCGCCGTGCCCAGCTGCTCGAATCGGCGCTCGAGGTGTTCGTGGCCCAGGGCTACCACGCCGCCGCCATGGATGACATCGCCGAACGGGCGGGCGTCTCCAAGCCGGTGCTCTACCAGCACTTCCCCGGCAAGCTCGACCTGTACCTGGCGCTGCTGGACCAGGCCGTCGACAAGGTCATCGACGGCACCCGGGTCGCGCTGGAGTCGACCGAGGACAACAAGCAGCGCGTCGCAGCCACGATGCAGGCCTTCTACACCTATGTCGCGAGCGACCAGGGGGAGTTCCGGCTGGTCTTCGAGTCCGACCTGACCAACGAGCCCGCGGTGCGCGAGCGCATCGACCGGGTCACCTCCGAATGTGCCGACCTGATCGCCCACGTCATCCGCGACGACACCGGCCTGCCCGGCGAGGCGTCGAGGCTGCTGGCCGTGGCACTGGTGGGCATGGGACAGGTCAGCGCCCGGTTCTGGCTGCAGGACCGTTTGACCGGCGCTGGCACCATCGAGGAGGGCAGCATCGGCCAGATCGATGCGGCCAGCCTCGTCGCCGGGCTCGCCTGGCGTGGCATCCGCGGTTACCCGCGAGCCGACGAGCCTGCCTGATCCGGCCGCGCCCACCCAGCAGCATCCACCGCACCACAACACAGGAGGTCCTCCGCATGGAGGTCAAGATCGGCGTGACCCACGCCAACCGCGAACTGACCGTCGACACCGCGCTCGACGCCGACGCGGTCGAGAAGCTGGTGAACAAGGCACTCGGCGACGGCGGGCTGCTCTCCCTCACCGACGTGAAGGGCCGCCGGATCGTCGTACCGGTCGAGAAGCTCGCCTACATCGAGATCTCGACGAGCACCGCGGGACAGGTGGGCTTTCGTAGCTAGGTCTGCGGGCACGCCACCCTCGGTCATCGAGAACGCGGTCGCCTAGCTCGACAGCCGCAGCTCGGCCATCCGGTGCGCGTGGTTCTCGGTCAACCGGCTGAACATCCGTCCGAGCGCGGCCAGGTCCAAGCCGGGTCGGTCGACGCCGCCGGCAAGCAGGGCGGCCAGCGAGTCACGTTCGGCGGCGACGCGCTGGGCCTGCGAGAGCGCCTCGCCCATCAACCGGCGGCCCCAGAGCGCCAGGGCTCCCCCGACCCGGGGGTCGGCGGCGATCGCCTCACCGACGCGCTCCACGACGAACGCCGAGTGCCCGGCGTCGGCGAGTGAGGTGATGATCAGGTCCCGGGTGTCGGCGTCCAGGAACGCTGCCACCTCGCGGTAGAAGTCCGCCGCCAGCCCGTCGCCCACGTAGGCCTTGATCAGGCCCTCGAGCCAGTTGCTCGGCGCGGTCTTGGCGTGGAAGGCGTCGAAGGGCACGACGAACGGCTCCATCGCGTCCATCGGCTCGGAGCCAAGAGCTGCGATCCGTGCGATCAGGGGCTCGACGTGGTTGAACTGGACCGTCGCCATCTTGCCCAGGGCAAGCTTGTCGGCGAGCGTCGGCGCCAGCTTCGCGTCCTCGGCCAGACGCTCGAACGCCGAGATCTCGCCGTACGCGATGGCCCCGAGGAGGTCCACGACCGCCGCCCGGTACCCGGGGTCCTGGAAGGCCACCGGAACGTCGGCCTCGCGGGCGGGCGTGGGCGTCGAATCGGCGATTTCGGTCATAGGGGGAGCGTACCGATAGACTGGACCCGGCAGACGGCCCCCGTCAGCGCCCGGACACGACCGGGGAACACACCTGGACGACACCGCTCAGGCGAACGGGGAGGCAGCCGCGCCTTCGCCCCACTCGAAAATTTCGAGCACACAGAACGGCAAGATCCTGACTACCTTCCGAGACCTCGGGGTACTCCCCGAGATTTGCGACGCGCTCGAGCGCGGCGGCATCACCACTCCCTTCGCCATCCAGGAGATGACCCTGTCGGTCGCCCTGATGGGGACCGACCTGATCGGCCAGGCCCGCACGGGTACCGGCAAGACGCTGGCCTTCGGCATCCCGGTCCTGCAGCGCGCGATCGCGCCGCACGACCCCGACTACGAAGAGCTCGTGGCGCCCGGCAAGCCGCAGGCGCTGATCGTCGCCCCCACCCGCGAGCTCGCGCTCCAGGTGTCCAGCGACCTCCAGCTCGCCGGCAAGGACCGCGGCATCCGCGTCCTCACCGTGTACGGCGGCGTCCCCTACGAGCCGCAGCTCGAGGCACTGCAGACCGGCGTCGAGGTCGTCGTCGGTACGCCGGGTCGCCTCATCGACCTGATGAACCGCCGCGCCCTGGACATCTCGCACGTCAAGAGCCTGGTCCTCGACGAGGCCGACGAGATGCTCGACCTCGGGTTCCTGCCCGACGTGGAACGCCTCCTGGCCAAGACCCCGGAGACCCGGCAGACGATGCTGTTCTCGGCCACCATGCCGAGCGCCATCGTCGCGCTGGCGCGCACCCACATGCGCCACCCGATGAACATCCGGGCCGAGTCGTCCTACGACAACCAGACCGTCCCGGCCACGGCACAGTTCATCTACCAGGCGCACGACCTGGACAAGCCCGAGATGATCGGCCGCATCCTGCAGGCCGAGGGCTCGGGCCTGACGATCATCTTCACCCGCACCAAGCGCCAGTCCCAGCGCATCGCCGATGAGCTCACCGAGCGCGGCTTCGACGCCAGCCCGCTGCACGGCGACATGGCCCAGACCGCCCGGGAGAAGGCCCTCGCGAAGTTCCGCGACGGCAAGCTCCGCGTCCTGGTGGCGACCGACGTGGCCGCCCGCGGCATCGACGTGACCGGCGTGACCCACGTCATCAACTACACCTGCCCCGAGGACGAGAAGACCTACATCCACCGGATCGGTCGTACCGGCCGCGCCGGCGCCACCGGCATCGCGGTGACGTTCGTCGACTGGGCCGACCTGGCCCGGTGGAAGATGATCAACAAGGCGCTCGAGCTTCCGTTCGAGGACCCGCCGGAGACGTACTCCAGCTCCGAGCACTTCTTCCACGACATGGGCATCGTGCCCGGCACCAAGGGTCGCCTGATCCCCGAGGGCCAGGTCGTCATCCCGCGCCAGCCGCGCACCGATGACCGCAAGGGCGGCGGCGGCCGTGGCGGTCGCAGCGAGGGCAACCGCGACAGCGGCTCGCGCAGCAGCAGTGGGCGGGCACGGACGTCGGGCCGCAACGAGGCTCCGGCAGCCGTCGCTCCGGTCGCTGACGGCGACAAGCCGGCACGCGCGCCGCGCAACCGCAACCGTCGGCGTACGCGCGGTGGAGACGGGCCGGCAACCGGCCCGGCCCAGCAGGCTGCTGCGGAGTAAGCCTCCGGCTCAGGCCCGGCGCAGGAGGGTGGCAGCAACCTCGCGGTAGGCCTGGGCACCCTTGGTGGACGTGGCGGTGGTCAGGATCGACCGACCGGCCGCGGGAGCCTCGGCGAACCGGATCGACTTCGGGATCGGCGGCTCGATCACCGCGAGGTCGTAGGTCTCCGAGATCGTCTCGAGCACGGCACGCGCGTGCGTCGTGCGGCCGTCGTACAGGGTCGGGAGGACACCCCAGACCTCGAGCTCACGGTTGGTGAAGCGACGCACGTCGTGGACGGTGTCCAGCAACTGGCCGACGCCGCGGTGCGAGAGCGTCTCGCACTGGAGCGGGATCAGGACGCCGGTCGCCGCGGTCAGCGCCGCCACGGTGAGCACGCCGAGCGAGGGTGGGCAGTCGAGCAGGACCCAGTCGTAGTCGTCGTCCAGCTCTTCAACCACGGTCCTGATCACATACTCGCGGCCGGTCCGGGTGAGCAGGTCGGCCTCGGCGCGCGCGAGCTCGATCGTGGCGGGCAGCAGATCGACGCCGTCCTCGGTGGTCGCCATCACCTCCGTCGCCGGCACGCCCTTGGTGAGCACGTGGTGGATCGAGAGCTCGAGATCCTCGGGGTCGATACCGAGACTGAACGTCAGGCACGCCTGCGGATCGAGGTCGATGAGCAGCACTCGCTGCCCGAGCTCGGCCAGCGCCGTGCCCAGCGATGCAACGGTGGTCGTCTTCGCCACGCCACCCTTCTGGTTGGCCACGGCGATCACGCGAGTCTTGGACATCAGTGCACATCATGCCGCACCCGCCTTGCCCGCGCCGACCTCGTCCGTGGATGCTGGGCCGCATGCCGTCCACGAATCGCCACTGCGCCCTGATCACCGGCCCCACCGCGGGCATCGGCCACGAGATCGCCCGCCAGCTGGCGGCCCGTGGTTCGGACCTGGTCCTGGTGGCCCGCAACGAGGAGCGGCTCGGGGATGTCGCCCTGACGTTCGCCCAGGAGTTCGGCACCACATGCGAGGTGATCGCGGCGGACCTGACCGACCGGGACGCCCTGGCCACGGTCGAGGCCCGGCTGGCCGACGCCTCCCGTCCGATCGACCTGCTGGTCAACAACGCCGGGTTCGGCCTCAAGGGACGCTTCCTGGACAACTCGATCGAGGCCGAGCAGGCGCACCTCGACGTCCTGGTGGTCGCGCCGATGCGGCTCACCCACGCCGCGCTGGGCCCGATGGTGGCGCGCGGCAGCGGCCAGATCGTCAACGTGTCCTCGGTCGCCGGGTACCTGCCTCGCGGGACCTACTCGGCCGCTAAGGCCTACGTCACCCGGTTCAGCGAATGGGCCCACAACGAGTACGGGTCCCAGGGCGTGCACGTGATGGCACTGTGCCCGGGCTTCGTCCGTACCGAGTTCCACGAGCGGATGGAGGTCGGCCGTGATTCCGCGCCGTCGTTCCTCTGGCTCGACGTCGAGGAGTTCGTGACGGCCGCTCTGGCAGACCTGGATGCCCGCAAAGCGGTCAGCATCCCGACCCTGCGCTACAAGGCGATCGTGGCGGGCGCCAAGTACGTACCGACGGGACTGTTGCAGCGCTTCCAGAGCTTCGGACGCAAATAACCGGCCGAGTGGTCACTTCCGTTCTGCCGAATGGTCCATTCGCTCGACAGATTCTGACCATTCGGCGGGACGGAAGTGACCATTCGGCTAGCCCTGGCCGGCGATGAACGCACGCACGGCATCAGCGACCATCTGTACGGCGATCGCCGAGAGCAGCAGGCCCGCGATCCGGGTGACGAGCAGGACGCCGCTCTCGCGGATGAGCCTCAGGATCGGCAACGAGAAGCGCATCGCGAGCCAGATCGTCAGGTGCACCCCGATGACGCCGAGGGCGACCGCGGCGAAGTCCGGGAAGTCGTGGACGCGCTTGCTGAACACCATCGTCGCCACGATGGCGCCGGGGCCCGCGAGCAACGGCGTACCCAGCGGAACCAGAGCGACGTTCGTCTCGACGCCCGCAGTGTGCTCGGAGTCCTTGCCGGTGAGCAGCTCGAGGGCGACCAGCAGGAGCAGCAGGCCGCCAGCGCACTGCAGCGCGGGCAGGGAGATGTGCAGGTACTGAAGGATCTGCTGCCCGAAGAACGCGAAGACGCTGATGACACCGAACGAGACCGTGACGGCCTGCCAGGCCAGCCGTCGCGATACCTGCGGCGACCGTCCGCCGGTGAGTGACAGGAAGATCGGAATGGTGCCGACGGGATCCATGATCACGAACAAAGTCACGAAGACTTCTGTGAGAAGGACCCATTCCATCGGGCAAGCGTAGGGGTGGGCCCGGGCGAACGACGAACTGGAAAGCGGGCATCCGGCCCACCTCGGACAATCGTCGTCTCGTCGGCGAGACCCCCTTCACCAGGTCGGCCGCGGCCCCCCGAACGGCATCTCCAGCGCCTCGGGGCCGAAGCCGGTGACATCGGCGAGCAACCACTCGTCGCGCAGCAGCAGTGCCGCCGACGCAGGGCGCACGATGATCCAGAGCCAGCGCCCCTCGGCCTCTCCGGCGAAGACCGCGGTGCTCAGCACGTCACCGTCGTCCGGCGGATCGACGACCCACATCGGGACGGCGCGACCACCGGCACGCACCCGTACGGCGTGCTGCCCGTGATGGATCTGGTCGCCCGGATCGTCGTACGACGTGCCCGCGCAGCGAGAGCCCAGCCCTACTCCCGGGTCCTCGGCCACCACCGTGACTTCGACCGGGCCGTCGAGGTCACTGGTCCCGACCGTCGTCGTGACGGTCGCACAGGCACGATCAGCACCCGTGACACAGCCGAAGTCGGAGATCGACCAGCCCGGGCTCATCGGCCACGGCAGGTAGGTCGGGAGGTCCTCCGCCCGGCTCACCAGCTCGGCGAAGGTGGCGTAGTCGGCAGTTCCCGGGCGCCACAACGGCCGGATGCCGCCGTGCACCAGGCAGCTGAAGGCGCCCTCCGACTCGGTGACCGGGGACGTGCAGCGAGGACAGGAAGCCACGAGCGACACGGACCGAGGCTAACCTCAGGCGTTCCAGCGCGCCACGGCCGGCGACTCGTGCTCGTGACCGAGGACCGAGATCGTCGCGGTGTCGAGCTGCAGCAGCCTGCCGTCGGTGACCGGCAACCCGAGCCAGCGACAGGCCAGCGCGCGCGAGGCGTGGCCGTGCCCGAAGACCAGGACCCGCCCACCGTCGGCGCGCACGCGCTTGACCACCCGATCCAGTCGAGTTGCCACCGCGAACGCGTCCTCACCACCCGGGCACGAGCCGCTCCAGATCGTCCAGCCCGGTTCCTGGTCCCGGATCTCGGCGGTGGTCAGGCCCTCGTAGTCGCCGTAGTCCCACTCGACCAGGTCGTCGTCGACCACCGGATCGGGGAAGCCGGCCAGCTCAGCCGTACGTCGTGCTCGAGCCCGCGGGCTGGTCAGGACAAGGTCGAACGAGATCCCTGCCAACCGAGCCGACAGCGCGCGGGCTGCCTGCTCCCCGGCCGACGTCAGCGCGACCTCGGTGCGCGAGGTGTGCTGACCCCTCGCGCTCCACTCGGTCTCGCCATGCCGGACGATCCACAGCTCGCCCGGAGCCGTCACCGCGGCGGAGTCAATCATGGCCCCAGCCTTCTGTGATGATTGCCCGATGACAAGTCCCACCATGTCGGACACGTCGCTGCACCGCTCTCGGATCGCGGTCGCTGCCGCGTTCGCGACCCAGGGCATGGTTTTCATCAACCTGACCACCAGACTGCCGGACTTCACGCACAAATGGTCCATCTCGAACAACCGGCTCACCCTGTTGCTGCTGATGATGGTGCTGCTCGCCGGCGCCGGCTCGGTGCTGGCCGAGAACCTCGCCAGGACCCGGGACTCGGCTCTCCTGCTGCGCTGCGGCCTCGCCGGGATCACGGTCGCTGTGCCGCTGATGTCGTTGGCACCCGCGTTCGGGGTGTTCATGGCGGCCATGGCGGTCTACGGCGTCTCGCTCGGCATGGTCGACGCGAGCACCAACATGCAGGCCGTGGCCCTCGAGCACCGCTACCGGCGACCGATCCTGCCGTCGTTCCACGGCGCCTGGACCTTCGGTGGGCTCCTGGGCGCCTGCGTCACGCTGGCGACGTCGCACCTGGCCCTCGGTGTCGGCGCCGTCCTGGCCGTCGTACCGCTGGTGGTGCTGGCCCGTCCGTTCCTTCGCCGTGTCGGAGACCCGGCGGCAGACGCCCCGAAGCTCGAGATTCCGTGGCGACCGATCGTGCTTGTCGGCATCGGGATGGTGCTCTTCTACATGGTGGACACGGCTGCGTTCACCTGGGGCCCGCTGTACCTGGATCACGTCTTCGCCAACACGCCGTCGGGCCTCTTCGCCCTGGCCGTCGTCCCGTACCTGCTCTCCAGCGGCGCGATGCGCCTGGCCGGCGACGGCCTGGTGGCCCGGCACGGAGCCGTCCCGGTCCTGCGGGTCGGCGGCCTGATCGCCTCAGCTGCCCTGGCGATCGTTGTCTTTGCCCCTGCCTGGCAGGTCGCGGTGTTCGGCTTCCTGGTCCTCGGCAGCGGTGTCGGCGTGATCGCTCCGCTGAGCTTCTCGGCAGCCGGTCGGATCGCCGGTGGCGCCGAGGAGGACCCCGCCCTCAGGCAGGCCAGGGTGGACGCCGTGATCGCCCGGTTCAACCAGTTCAACTACGTCGGAGCACTGTTCGGCTCGGTGCTCACCGGTGCCGTCGGCAACAACGACCTCCGGTACGGGTTCGCCGTGCCGATGGTCCTGATCCTGGGGATACTGCCGCTCGCGCGGGCCTTCGCTCCCGATCTGACCGCATCTCGGCAAGCCCGATGATCGGGTCAGCAGTCAGGCCTGAGGGCCCGGCCAGTTCTTGTCGGGCTGGGGCACCGGGCGACCGGGCTGCTCGCCACCGCGCTCGGTGAGGTAGCTGTCCTTGGGCACCATCACCTTGCGGCGGAAGATGCACACGACCTTGCCGTCCTGGTTGTAGCCGATCGTCTCGACGTGGACGACACCTCGGTCGTCCTTGGACTTCGACTCCCACTTGTCCAGGACGGTGGTCTCGCCGTAGAGCCTGTCGCCGTGGAACGTCGGCGCCACGTGGCGCAGCGACTCGATCTCGAGGTTGGCGAGCGCCTTGCCGGAGATGTCAGGCACCGACATGCCGAGCAGGATGGAGTAGACGTAGTTGCCGACCACGACGTTCTTCCCGAACTGCGTGGTCTCCTCGGCGTAGTGGCTGTCGAGGTGCAGCGGGTGGTGGTTCATCGTGAGCAGACAGAAGAGATGGTCGTCGTACTCGGTGACGGTCTTGCCGGGCCAGTGCTTGTAGGTCGCACCGACCTCGAACTCCTCGTAGCTGCGTCCGAACTGCACGATGCGTCTCCTCTGGCGGCGCGGATGTGACCGGTCACCAGTGTGGCGGGACGGTTTTCCGGACGCGATTCGGGGCGTTCGGACGTGACGGAGGTCGTTCGCTCGCCGTTCAGCGGGGCGCACAGCGCAGCCCGGCGTCCAGTCCAGCCGGCGTCCAGTCCAGCCGGCGTCCAGTCCAGCCGGCGACCGGTCCAGCCGGCGACCGGTCCAGCCGGCGTTCAGTCCAGCGGCACAGCACGGCGCGTCAGGTCGAGCAGGTCGACGTCGCGGTCGAGCCACCGCTCCCGCAGCCTGGCGCTGCCATGCACCCGGCACCAGGCGAGTTCGTTCGAGGTCGCGGGCAGTACCTGCTGGATGCTGACGTCTCCGGATGGCCCCGCTACCGGCCGCAATGGTGAGTCGACGACCACGACACCCACGCAGGCCGACGCGGCGACGAGCGGCTCGCCGATGTCCATAGTCATGCCGCCGGCGTACACGACGCC
>NZ_JAOPXI010000062.1 GCF_025965215.1 Marmoricola sp. | reverse complement strand
GCACCAGCGGGATGATGGCGTCGGCCTTGGTGTCGGCGTCCTTGACCGCGTCGAAGGCACCGTCGTTGAAGATCGGGCAGTTCTGGTAGATCTCGACCAGCGCGGTGCCGCGGTGGGCGGCGGCGGCCGAGAGCACCGAGGTGAGGTGCTTGCGGTCCGAGTCGATCGTGCGGGCCACGAAGCTCGCCTCGGCACCGAGCGCCAGCGAGACCGGGTTGAACGGATGGTCCACCGAGCCGACCGGCGTCGACTTGGTGATCTTGCCTGCCTCGGAGGTCGGCGAGTACTGACCCTTGGTCAGGCCGTAGATCCGGTTGTTGAACAGCAGGATCGTCATGTTCACGTTGCGACGCATCGCGTGGATCAGGTGGTTGCCACCGATCGAGAGGGCGTCGCCGTCGCCGGTCACGACCCAGACCGAGAGGTCCTCGCGCGAGGTGGCGATGCCGGTCGCGATCGCCGGCGCGCGACCGTGGATCGAGTGCATGCCGTAGGTGTCGAGGTAGTACGGGAACCGGCTCGAGCACCCGATGCCGGAGACGAACACGATGTTCTCGCGACGCAGGCCGAGCTCAGGCAGGAAGCCCTGGACCGCGGCCAGGACGGCGTAGTCGCCGCACCCGGGGCACCAGCGCACCTCCTGGTCGGAGGTGTACTCCTTGCGGTTCTGCGGTTCGTCGTTGGTCGGTACGCCGGCCAGGCCCGGGAACGGCAGTTCTTGCGTGTTGACTCCGGGGGTCACTTGACCGTCTCCATCTCTCCGGTGCCAGCTTCGTGCGCGTGCACGTCGCCGGTGCTGCTGATCAGGTCGGTGATCGCCTCGGCGAGCTCGGCTGCCTTGAGCGGCATGCCGTTGACCTGGTTGTAGCCGACGACGTCGACCAGGAACTTCGCCCGGATCAGCAGGGAGAGCTGGCCGAGGTTCATCTCGGGGATCATCACGGCGTCGTACTTCTTGAGGATCTCGCCGAGGTCCTTCGGGAACGGGTTCAGGTGCCGCAGGTGCACCTGGGCGACGTCCATCCCGGCTTTGCGGACGCGACGGGCGGCCGCACCGATCGGGCCGTAGGTCGAGCCCCAGCCGAGGACGAGCACCTTGGCACGACCGGACGGGTCGTCGACCTCGAGCGGCGGCAGCGAGTCGGCGATCCGGTCCACCTTCGCCTGCCGGATCCGCACCATGTAGTCGTGGTTGGCCGGGTCGTAGGAGATGTTGCCGTGCCCGTCGCCCTTCTCCAGTCCGCCGATGCGGTGCTCCAGGCCCGGTGTGCCGGGGATCGCCCACGGACGCGCGAGGGTCTCCTCGTTGCGCAGGTAGGGCCAGTACTCTTCGACGGTGGTGCCGTCCTTGGCCGCGACCGTCTTGTTGAGCTCGGTGGCGAAAGCGGGCTCGATCCTCGGGAGGTCCGCGACGTCGGGGATCTTCCACGGCTCCGAGCCGTTGGCGAGGTAGCCGTCGGAGAGCAGCATCACCGGGGTGCGGTAGGTGACCGCGATCCGGGTGGCCTCGACGGCGGCGTCGAAGCAGTCGCCGGGGGACTGGGGTGCCACGATCGGGATCGGGGCCTCGCCGTTGCGGCCGAACATCGCCTGCAGCAGGTCGGCCTGCTCGGTCTTGGTCGGCAGGCCGGTCGAGGGACCGCCGCGCTGGACGTCGACGATGAGCAGCGGGAGCTCGGTCATGACGGCCAGGCCGATGGTCTCCGACTTGAGCGCGATGCCCGGGCCCGAGGTGGTGGTGATGCCCAGCGAGCCGGCGAACGCGGCACCGAGGGCGGCGCCGACGCCGGCGATCTCGTCCTCGGCCTGGAACGTCGTGATGCCGAACCGCTTGTGCTTGCTGAGCTCGTGCAAAATGTCCGAGGCCGGGGTGATCGGGTAGGTGCCGAGGAAGATCGGCAGACCCGACTGCACCCCACCGGCGACCAGGCCGTAGGCCAGCGCGAGGTTGCCGGAGATGTTGCGGTAGGTGCCGGCGGCCATCTTCGCGGGCTTGATCTCGTAGGAGACGACGAACGCCTCGGTGGTCTCGCCGAAGTTCCAGCCGGCCTTGAAGGCGGTGATGTTGGCGTCGCGGATGTCGGGAACCTTCGCGAACCGCGCCGAGAGGAACTCGATCGTCGTCTCGGTGGGGCGGCCGTACATCCACGACAGCAGTCCGAGCGCGAACATGTTCTTCGCCCGGGCAGCGTCCTTGCGCGACAGGCCGAACTCCTTCACGGCCTCCACCGTCATGCCCGTCAGGTCAAGGACCGAGAGGTTGTAGTCCTCCGCCAGCGAGCCGTGGCCCTCTTCTTCCAGCGGGTTGGTCTCGTAGCCGGCCTTGATCAGGTTGCGCGCGGAGAAGTCGTGGGAGTCGACGATGATCGCCGTACCGGGCTTCATGTCCGCCAGGTTCGCCTTCAGGGCGGCCGGGTTCATCGCCACCAGCACGTCCGGAGCGTCACCCGCGGTCAGGATGTCGTGGTCCGCGAAGTGCACCTGGAACGACGACACCCCGGGCAGGGTGCCCTGGGGCGCCCGGATCTCGGCGGGGAAGTTGGGGAACGTGGCGAGGTCGTTGCCGAACGCCGCGGACTCTTGGGTGAACCGGTCGCCGGTCAGCTGCATGCCGTCCCCGGAGTCGCCGGCGAAGCGGATGATCACCCGGTCGAGCTGTTGGACCTGCTTGGCCACGAGTAACGCCTTCTTTTCCTGAGCTACTTCTTGGGCCGCCGTCGTCGTACGCGGCGGTGGGGATTCCGAGGGTACGGACACCATCGTACGACGAAAGTAGAACGCGTTCTAGGTGGTGGCGACCCACCCACACTTTAGTCGCCCGGAGCGCGGATCGGCGGTGATCTCACCACCGGATTGCCGGGAGTGACGCGGCTCACCAGGTCATTGATTTGCCATTGAACCAATGAAGTGTAGTAAGTTACCCAACATTCAAAGTCCATACCCGTACATCCTCTGACCAGGGAGACGACATGAGCATGCAGGGAACCCGCGCCCGCGGGACGCGACGACGCTGGGTGGCTGTGGCCGCCGCACTGACCGCAACGATCGTGGGTGTGACGGGCTGCGGCTCGACCTCGGCCAGTGGTACGAAGGGCACCGTCAACCTCGTCGGCTTCTCGATCCTGAAGCAGCCGAACACGAATTTGATCAAGGACTTCCAGGCCACGCCCGCTGGCAAGGGCGTCACCTTCACGACGTCGTACGGCGCCTCGGGTGACCAGGCCCGCGCGGTGATCGCCGGCCAGCCGGCCGACTACGTGCACCTCTCCCTGGCCACCGACGTCGCCAAGCTCGTCGACGCGGGCCTGGTCGCGAAGGACTGGGACACGGGTCCGACCCACGGCATCGCGAGCCAGACCGTCGTGGTGCTGACCGTGCGCAAGGGCAACCCGAAGCACATCACCGGCTGGGACGACCTGGTCAAGCCGGGCATCAAGATCGTCACCCCCAACCCGGGCTCCTCGGGATCCGCGCGCTGGAACATCCTGGCGGCGTGGGGTCACGTCATCGCGAGTGGCGGCACCGAGGCCGACGCGACGGCGTTCCTGAAGAAGTTCTTCGCGAACACCGCGGCGCTCCCGAGCAGCGGACGTGAGGCCACCACCGCCTTCGAGAGCGGCGTGGGGGATGTGCTCGTCTCGTACGAGACCGAGGCCATCGCTGCCCGCGCCTCCGGTGCTCCGCTGGACTACATCGTCCCGTCCGACACCCTGCTGATCCAGAATCCGGCCGCGGTCACCGTGAAGTCCTCGGCTGCTGCGAAGGCGTTCCTGGCCTTCGTGCTGAGCAAGGCCGGCCAGCTCGACTACGCCAAGGCCGGCTTCCGTCCGCTGGTCGACGTCGGGTCCTTCACCACGCCGGGCGCCAACGACCCGTCGAACCCATACCCGACGCCGACCACGCTGCTGACGATCGACAAGAACTTCGGCGGCTGGACAGCGGCGGCGAAGAAGTTCTTCGACGTCAAGGACGGCATCGTCACGAAGATCCAGGCGGAGACGGGCAAGCAGTGACCGCCGGGGTCCAGTCTCGGGCCACGGCGACGACGACCCCGGGTGTGGCGCGCACGCGCCGCACCCGGGGCACGCGTTCACTCGGGGGTTCCTCGACGCTCGCGCTGGGTGTTGCCGTCACCTGGTTCAGCGTTCTCGTCCTGATCCCCCTCGTCGCGGTCCTGATCACCGCGAGCGGTGGGGGCTGGAGCGAGTTCTGGGCGACCGTGACCAGCTCGGAGACTGCCGCAGCCCTGCGGCTGACCGTGGGTCAGGCAGCGCTGGTCACCGTCCTCAACGTCTTCATGGGCACGGCACTGGCGTGGGTCCTGGTGCGGGACCGGTTCTTCGGCAAGCGAGCCCTGGACGTCATCATCGACGTCCCGTTCGCGTTGCCGACGATCGTGGCCGGCCTGGTGCTGCTCTCGCTCTACGGCCCGAAGTCACCGATCGGTGTGAATGTCGCGAACACCCGGATCGCGGTGTTCCTCGCGATCGCGTTCGTCACGCTCCCGTTCGTCGTACGGACCACCCAGCCGGTGCTCGAGTCGCTCGACCGTGACGTCGAAGAAGCAGCAGCCTCACTCGGTGCCGGCCGGCTGACCACCTTCCGGCGGATCGTCCTGCCGGCCCTCGTCCCGGCGATCGCCGCCGGTGCCGCGCTCTCCTTCGCCCGCGCGATCAGCGAGTACGGCTCACTCGTGCTGCTCTCGGGCAACCTGCCCAACCGCACCGAGGTCGCCTCGGTCCGGGTGTTGTCCTACCTGGAGAACGGCGACCAGCGGGGAGCCTCGGCGATCGCAGCGATCCTGTTGCTCGTGGCCCTCGTCGTCATCGTCGGGCTAGACCTCCTGCAGCGAAGGGTGACGCGTCGTGGCGAGTGAATCCTCGCGGCTCCGGGAGCCGCTGGCCGTCCGGATCGCGCTGCGCGTCGTCACGATCGGCTACGTGTTCGCGTTGGTCGCCGTGCCGACCGCACTGGTGTTCAAGAACGCCTTCGCCGACGGCGCCGGAGCGTTCTTCGACGCCCTCAAGGAGCCGGACGTCCTGCATGCGTTCCAGCTCACCGTCGAGATCACGTTGATCGCCGTGCTGATCAACCTGGTGTTCGGGGTTGCCGTCTCGTTGCTGCTGGTGCGCTACGACTTCGCCGGCAAGAGGATCTTCTCGGCCCTGATCGACGTACCGCTCTCGGTCTCGCCGGTCGTCGTCGGCCTGGCTCTGGTGCTGGTCTACAACGGACGCACCGGCTGGTTCGGCCCGACCCTGGAGAGCTGGGGGTTGAAGATCATCTTCGCGACCCCGGGAATGATCATGGCCACGGTCTTCGTCGCGCTGCCGCTGGTGATCCGCGAGATCGTGCCCGTGCTCACCGAGCTCGGCGACGACCAGGAGCAGGCTGCGCGCAGCCTGGGCGCCAACGGTCGGCAGACCTTCTGGCGGATCACGCTGCCCGGGATCAAATGGGCCGTCGTGTACGGCATCGTGCTCTCGCTGGCGCGCTCGCTCGGTGAGTTCGGCGCCATCAAGATCGTGGCCGGCAACATCGCCGGCCAGACCCAGACCGCGACGCTCGTGGTCGAGCAGAAGTACGAAGGCTTCGAGCAGACCTCGGCGTACGCCGTGGCGGCAATCCTCGCGTTCGCCGCGATGGCCTGCCTGGTCGTGGTCTCGATCCTGCGTCCTAAGGAGACGTCCGAATGAGCATCAAGGTTTCGAACATCACGAAGACGTACGGGGACTTCGTCGCCCTGGACGACGTGTCGGTCGACCTGCCGACCGGTCACCTCACGGCGCTGCTCGGGCCCTCAGGTGGCGGCAAGTCGACGTTGCTGCGGATCATCGCCGGCCTGGAGTCAGCCGATTCCGGCGAGGTGAACATCGAGGGCACCGAGGCGACCCACCTGCCGCCGCAGAAGCGCAATGTGGGGTTCGTGTTCCAGCACTACGCCGCGTTCAAGCACATGAGCGTGGCGAAGAACGTTGCCTTCGGCCTGGAGATCCGCAAGCGCGACAAGGGCGAGATCGCCCAGCGCGTCGACGAGCTGCTCGAGCTGGTGCACCTCTCCCAGTTCGCGAACCGGCTGCCCTCCCAGCTCTCCGGCGGCCAGCGTCAGCGGATGGCGCTGGCGCGTGCCCTGGCGGTCGAACCGACGGTGCTGCTGCTCGACGAACCGTTCGGTGCGCTGGACGCCAAGGTCCGCAAGGAGCTCCGCGAGTGGCTGCGCCGGCTGCACGACGAGGTCAACGTGACGACGGTGTTCGTCACGCACGACCAGGAGGAGGCCCTCGAGGTGGCCGACGAGATCGTGGTCATCAACGAGGGCCGGATCGAGCAGGTCGGCACGCCTGACGCCCTGTACGACGCACCGGCGAACGACTTCGTGATGAGCTTCCTCGGCCCCACGACCGTCATCGACGGCAAGCTCTACCGCCCGCACGACATCGAGGTGTTCACCCACCCCGGGATCGCCGGCTCGCTACCGGCCCGGATCGTGCGCGAGCTGCGGGTCGGCTTCGAGGTGCGACTGACAGTCGAGCTGCTCGATGCTGCCCACGAGGAGATCGTGGTCACTGTGACCCGGGCGCACCAGCGCTCACTCGGGCTGCGCGACGGGATCGACGTCTGGCTGGTGCCGACTCACGGTAGCGGCAGCTCGGTGCCGGAGATGTCGGTCGTCAACTGAGCAGCTCGGCTCGGAGCTTGAGCGCTTCGGCGTGCTGGGTGAAGCCGGCGGCCACCCGGGCCGGGCCCGCCAGCGCCACGAGGGGTCCGGAGAATTCCTCGACCGTGTCGTAGAGGGTCGGACCCCCTGGAGTCTGGCTCAGGCGCTGGAAGCGGGTTCCCTTGACCAGGCCGAGCCTGCTCGGCAGACCTTCGTAGACGTAGGCGAGCAGGGCCCGGGTGGTGCCGAGGTCGTCGTACGGGGGCACGACCTGGCTGATGCGTTCGGGGGAGCTCTGCGTCTTCCCGTTGGGCCAGCGCACATGCAGCATGATCGGGTCGCCCGGTTTGGGTGGGTTCGCGCAGTCCGCCCGGAAGAGAAATGGATTCCACTCCCCATAGGCGCTGGTGTCCATCATCACCGCCCACACGGTCGCGAGCGGTGCGTCGATCTCGATCTGTGCCCCGGGGCGCGCTAATGGCATGGAGGCAAGATAGTGGACACGCATAGGATCGGGTGTCGCGATACCGCGAGCAGGTCCAGTCCCGCAACAGGGGGAGTCGTGTCGGTGGGTGAACGGAAGCTCGGCTGGCGTGTGTTCACCCAGCCGGTGCCTGCCGCACTCCTGATCGCCATCACCCTCCACCTCATCTGGCTGCTGCTGGTCGCGAACGGCGGCGGTGACCTCGCTGCACAGGACGCGTGGGCGGAGTTCGCGAGGGCGCACCCGCGGATGGCGTACGACCTTGCCTGGTACGGGGGGATGCATCCTGTCTCCTACAGCGTGCTCTCGCCGTACGTGATGGGCTACCTCGGAGTCCGCAGCACGATGGTGTTCGTCGGCGTTGTCTCCTCGGGTCTGCTGGCGCACCTGATCGTGCGGACCGGAGCCGTCAGGCGCCCGTTGCTGCCGGCGGTGTACGGCGCGTTCGCGCTTGCCGGCAACGCCTTCTCGGGTCGGGTCACCTTCGGCCTGGGCATCATGTTCGCGCTCGCCGCCGTGACGGTCGTCTTCGACCCGAGGCTGGGCACCGAGCGTCCGATCACCACGCGGCTGCGGTGGCGTCGTGCCGCGACCGCCGCGTTGTTGTCGTTCCTGGCGACCGCATCGAGCCCGGTCGCCGGACTGTTCCTCGGGGTCGTCGCCGGGGCCCTCTGGCTGAGCGGGCGCCGCCGCATCGCCTCCGCCATGGGCCTGCCGCCGATCCTGGTCGTGGCGCTGTCAGCCTTGCTGTTCCCGTTCTCCGGAGAGCAGCCGATGGACGCGCAATCCGCCGTCCTGCCGGTGATCATCGGTGTGTGCTGCATGCTGCTCGCGCCCTCGACCTGGCGCACGGTGCGGTTCGGGTCGGCCCTGTACGCGCTCGGCGTCATCGCGGTGCTGGTGGTCCCGTCCGAGATCGGCAGCAACGTCACCCGACTCGCGCTGATCTTCGGGGGAGTGGTGCTGGTCGCGATCGCCACCCAGACCAAGCCACCGTCGATCCTGCGTCCCGTCAGCAGCCTGTCGAGCAGGTCGGCTGCGCGGTACGCCCTGGCCGCCGCGATGATCGCGGCCACCGTCTGGCAGGTCGGTACCGCGACTGCTGATGTGGTCAACACCCGCTCCGCCTCCACGTGGACCGCGAACGTGGGCCCCCTGGTAGCCCAGCTGCGTGCCCGGCACGCTGATGAGGCCCGCGTCGAAGTGGTCCCGACCCGGAGCCACCGGGAGGCATCGGTGCTGGCGCCGTACGTGAACATGGCGCGCGGCTGGAACCGTCAGGCCGACCGTGAGCGCAACCCGCTGTTCTACGTCGACACCCCGCTCACCGCATCGGCGTACAGGCAGTGGCTGGATCGCTGGGCGGTGCACTACGTGTTCCTGGCCGACGGCGAGACCGACCCGGCTGCGACCGAGGAAGCCAGTCTGATCACCCACGGCCTGGCGTACCTGAGCCCGGTGTGGACCGGTGCAGGCGGGCGCCTGTACGCCGTCAAGTCACCGGCACCGCTGGCCGACGGATCAGCGAAGGTCGTGCACTTCGATGCCAGCCAGGTCGTGGTCGACGTCACCAAGCCCGGCGACTTCCGGCTGCGGATCCTGGCTTCGCCCTGGCTCAGCCTGCTCTACCCGGACGGCAAGGTCATCCCGGCACCGCAGTCGGACAACCCCGCTGTGGCTCCGGTCGACGTCGAGGGTTGCCTGGGCAAGTCGGTGCAGCCGGTGGAGCCGAACGGCAAGGAGTACTGGACCGTGCTCGAGGCTCCGCATCCGGGGGTCTACACGATCGCGACGCCGTACAACCTGCCGCGCGGGACCGCGTGCCCGACACCCGGAGGTTGATCGCGGGCCGATGCGCTTCCGCGTCAGCGGTGCCACTATGACGGCATGAAGCGGTTGGTCGTGTGCTGCGACGGGACATGGAACAAGCCGGACAACGAAGACGTCACCAACGTCGAGAAGATCGCCCGCACGGTGCGGACCGACATGTCGGCGGGGGGTGGTGTCTACCAGCTCGTGTACTACATCAGCGGGGTCGGGACCAGCAGCTACGAGGCGGACCGGCTGCTGGGTGGTGCCTTCGGCTTCGGGCTGTTTCACAACGTGATCGCGTGCTACCGGTTCCTCGCCCAGAACTACGAGCCCGGCGACGAGATCTTCATCATCGGCTTCAGCCGGGGTGCCTACACGGCGCGGTCCCTGGGCGGGATGATCGCGCGAGTAGGACTGCTCACCAAGGTTGCCCTGGTCGAAGAGAGACTGCCCGAGGCCGTCCACCTGTACCAGCGGACGAAGATGCCCGCAGGCGACTTCGGGGAGAGCGTGGACGAGTTCAAGCACGACCACTGCCACCCGGCGAAGGTGACCTTCCTGGGTGTCTTCGACACCGTGGGCGCGCTCGGGGTGCCCGGGTTCGAGCGAGAGACGCCGCGTTTCCACGACGTCCAGCTGAGCGACCAGGTGCTGTGCGCGCGTCAGGCGCTGGCGATCGACGAGACCCGGAT
This sequence comes from Marmoricola sp., assembly GCF_025965215.1. Classification (GTDB taxonomy): domain Bacteria; phylum Actinomycetota; class Actinomycetes; order Propionibacteriales; family Nocardioidaceae; genus Marmoricola. The sequence goes on along the minus strand of NZ_JAOPXI010000062.1, from coordinate 41,592 downwards.
GAAGTTCGCCCCCACCTTCTGGGAGGCTCCCAGCGAACCTGCGGGCGTACCGACCGAGGACCCACGGGTCAAGCAGGTGTGGTTCGAAGGGGCGCACTCCGATGTCGGGGGCGGATATCGCGAGACCGGGCTGTCGGACACGTCGCTGTTGTGGATGGCGGGTGAGGCTCACGCTGCCGGCCTGATCTTCGACCCGGTGTTGCTGGGCACCTACGTCAACAGCGGGTCGGACCCCATCCGTCACAACCCTCTCGACCTGGCGTTCATGGTCGACAACGCGCTTCTCGAAGCGAAGCAGCTGCTCCCCTGGAGCAGCCAGGACACCACGTTCAGCCACGGACTGCGTGTGCTCACCAACGACCATGCCCTCTCGGTCCGGGTGGCGTCCTCCGCGGTCAGCCACTTCCAGGAGGGCGGGTACGCGCCCGGCAACCTTGCTGCGTTCGCCAGTCAGACGCACGGGTTCGACGGGATCGTCGAACCCGTTGTCCGGCTCCCCGAGGCCGGGCTCGATCTGAGCTACCTGGGACGTCCACCGACCCCGTGATCTGCTGTCGCCCGCGAACCTTTGGTGGTCGGTGGGCTGGCCTATGGGTCGTGCCGCCGCGAGGCTCCGTGCTCGATCCACGTGACCGTGACGGTTGAGTCGTGAACTCGTCAGCGAGCGGCCGCGGGGCAAAGGCGGGGCCGGCTCAGTCCTGAGCTCCGGCTTCCGCGCCTCCTCGGTCAGAAACCATGAGGCGACGGACCCGTGCCGTGCGACGAATCAGTGATTCGAACCTCCAGGCTGGCGAGCCCTTCCAGCGCTCGACGAGACCAACTGTGGCTGGTACTCCAAAGAGGAGGACTGTGCCCACGCCGATGAGGACCCAGTCGCGCCGTTGAAGCCCGCTGAGCCAGTCCTTCACGTCGAACATTCCTGTTAGTACCGCGATCAACACGACGACGATCGGCGAAACAAGAAACAACGCGATACCCCATACGGGCTTCTTTTGGATGACCTTCGCCGCGAATACGGTGACAATCGCGGTCGCTACCCCGATGACATAGGCGGCTGAGGCGGTCTTGTCGTTGTCGAACGGCTTCGCGGCGACCGTTGCCAACACGCCAGCACTAGCCCCTACGTACGGGAGATATGGCGCGCCATCCTTGATCATCTCGGTGGTTTTCGCCAATCCGCGCTCGACGATCCAGCTCGCTCCTCCGATGGCGGCCAACAGCACCAGTCCAGCCAGCGCGACGGCCGTGAAGTCACCCAGTGTGACCGCGAGAGGGTGGGCCAACGTGGCTTGACGACCGGTCGACCAAGCCGCTGCGATGCCAAGCACTAGGAGAACGGCGCCCAGTACCGCAGCGACGCCACTCAGCATGATGACGACTACGCGATGATCGCGGTTGTTCATCCATCACTCCATGTCCCTCGGCTATCCCCGAGACTGACAGGAACTCTCCCCCATAGAAAGGCGTGCACGTCTATTCGCCGCTTGAGCTCGTGGAGGAAGCACCTCGATCCGGCCAGTTCAGGTTGGCTCATGGTCTAACGGTCGAACTGACCCAGGCGGTTGATCGGCTCCTCTGTCATCGCGCGCGGCATGTAGTGATCGGAGAGGAGCGACGCGACGAGTTCCCGCCGGTTCGAGGCGCCCATCTTTTCGAAGATCGCTTTCATGTGGTCCTGCACGGTGTGCGGAGAGATGGTGAGCTCGCTGCTGACGTCGGCAGTTGAGGAACCCCGGCAGACGAGTTCTACTACGCGCGATTGCTGAGGCGTCAGACCGTAGGCCGACACGATCAACGGGGCAAGCTCGACCGCTGAGGGTTCCTCGATCAGGAGAGCGATGTGACGTTCGCCTGACACGTCGAGCCACGAGGGATGAACCGAAGCCCATCCGGACGGTGTGAGCGTGCGGGTCCGCGGCGGTTGCCCAGACGGCATCCCACGCAGGGCCGCCGCGACGACGTAGAAACCGGACGGGATGCCCTTGACCTTGTCTGCATCGTCGAACCGGTCCAGCCAGCTCCTGCCGGCGTCGTTCGCCCCGACGTACTCCAGATCCTCCGACAGCATCACGAGACCGGGCACGGACGGATGCTCTCCCTGAATCCGGCTGGCGGCGAGGAGGATAGCGGTGCGGATCCCCTGAGCGACGATCGGAGAGACGCGGTTGAGGAACGCCGATTCCTGTTCGCTGAATGGGGGCTCACCGAGGCCGCGGTGCAGGCACACGAACCCCCACACGCCGGTCTTGTCGGTGAACGCGATGCGCAGCTCGTCCCCGAGGCTGAGCGGCTCGAGGATCTCCCGGAAACGAGCGCTCCTGGACATGTCGCCGCCGGTCGCCGCGTGCAGGGTGTGCATCCCGCGGGGGTCTGCTGCGACGGCAGAGAACTGGTTCACGTCATCGGTCATGAACTCGTTGTGGAGGAACGCGGGCACGGTCTCTTGGGGGATCTCGTCCTGGACGCCGCGGGTGAAGAGCAGCGTTGCCGGATCGGCGATCGTCCAGAAAGCCGCGTCGAAGGGAACGACCTGGCGGATCGCGTCGAGGGTCCGGACGCGGAACGTCTCGAGGTCGAAACCGGAGCTGCCGACGCGCACGAGCTTGTCGCTCGCAACCTTGGCCTTCTCCAGTTGGGGCATGTCGGAGTCTAGGCCGCGCCGCTCGGCTCCGGACACCCCAAGGACTTGGGATAGGCGCCGCCCGCGGTCGCGCATACGGTCTCGAATATCTCTTACCCAGGAGGAAGCGATGGAGAGCACCAAGGCCCTGTCGGCCCGATTTACGGACTTGTTCAACAACGGTGATCGCACGAAGGCAGAGACTCTGCTCGCGCCGCAGATCAACTTCCACGGTGGAAGCGCCGGTGAGTTCACGACCCGCGACGAGCTGTTCGACATGATCTCTGGCTACCGCGCAACGTTCCCTGACGCGCACAGCACGGTTGACGATCAGATCGCCGAGGGCGACCGCGTGGTCACTCGCTGGACAGCGACCGGAACGGGTCCCAACGACAAGCGTTACGTCCTCCACGGCATCACGATCGAGCGGATCGAGGACGGTCAGATCGCCGAGGTCTGGATGAACCGCGACGATGTCGCGATGCAGCGGCAGCTGAGCTAGCGGCCCGCAAGCCACGTCAATCCGCCGCCGGTGGGCAAGGAACGAACGCGCTCTCCTGTGCCGCTAACGGTGCGTTGTCTGGCATCAAGGTCCCGCGAGCGTCAGCATCCCTCGAAACTGCGGCGCGTCCGACTGCGACCGGATGCACCGAGCCAACGTGCCGGCGCTCCAGTCAGGGTCGTAGCGCGGCCGGTGGACGGGCACCGTACGGTGAAAGCATGTTTGCACGCCTACGCTCTGCTCTTTCCGCGCGGCGGCCCGCGTCGCAGGTGCTTCATGGCTTGGACTGGCTTGCGTCGAAGTCCTGGGTCGCCGCAACCGTAGTGACGATGGACCTGCTGTGGGTGGCGTTCTCTGCACGGTTCGAGTTCCCGACCCGGCTGGAGACCATTTTCCAGACCCTGGTCGCCGCTGTGACACTGGCCATGGTCTTCGTCATCCAACACACGCAGGCGCGCCAGCAGGCGGTGACCCAACGGAAACTTGATGAGATCTTGCGTGCCCTCCCTGAAGCCGACAACGCCCTGGTCACACTCGAGAACGCCTCCGACCAAGCTTTGAAGCGCGTCACCAGGAAGCATCGCGACGTGCGCGAGGAAGCTACCGAGGCTGCACAGCGTGTCGAATAGTTTGCCGGGTCGCGTCGCCTGCGTGAGACCACTGGCGCGTGCCTGGGCGAACCCCGACCGGCGCCCGGGATCTCTATCTGAGATCGGCTGAAATCAGCAGCTCTTCGCGAGGCATGCGGCTCGGTGATTCCGCATGATTCTCGCGAATGCCGCATAGTCGAGACGCACCCAGATGCCGCGAATGGGACGCGCCTCATACTGCGTTTTACTCCCAATGAGGGTGCGTCTGATCTCCTGTGCATGTGTACGGCGTGCCGTTGGCGTCATAACCGACCGATCCGTAGTCGGCCTGTGGACAGAATTCTCCGCCACGAATACAGGACCCACTGCTGGTCGTGGTGCATCCCTGGGGCACGGCCGGCGCCTGAGTCGGGGGTGGTGCTTTGAGCACTGACACGACGATCTGAACCCGTGTCCCTGGCATCGCGGCTGTGCCACCTGATGGGTTCTCAGTGAGCACGACGCCGTTCGGGCCCTGGGTCACCGAACGAGTTGTGATGCCGACACTGAAGCCGGCAGACCTGAGTCGCTGGGTGGCCTCGGTCTTCGTCCGCCCGATGACGTTGGGTACGTGCGGAAGCGGGGAGGCGATGACCAGGTCTTCAGCCGATCCGGCTTGGACTTGGGTTCCGGCTGCATCGCTTTGGCTGAGGATCGTTCCTGCGGGCCGTCGCGACGCTTGCTTGCTGATCTGCCCCACTGTCATTCCGAGCGCGGTGAGAGTCGCGCGTGCGCGCGTTCGGCTCAGTCCGGTGAGCTTCGGTACGACGACCAAGGCCGGGCTAATCGTCGCGGTCGTCGGCGACTGCGAGACCGGTGGCGGCACGTCAGCGTTTTGGTTCGAGGGCGTTGAGGCGTTGCTCTGGGTTGCGAAGGCAATCACTAATAGGGCGGCAGTGGCACCTGTGACCCACCAGCGCACCTTGGTGGTGACGCCGGGGCGCTTCCACAGGCCGACCAGGCCAAAGGGGAAACACAGCAGAAGGCCGAGGATGACCGCCCACCATGTCTGCCACCAGGGAAGTCCGTTGCTCGTCGTCGGTGCCGGGGCCGGTGAACCCGCATCAGCCGGGGCGTTCATCGTCAGCGTGATCGGATGTTGCTGGTCGGTCCAGGCGCTTCCGTCCCAATACCGCTGGTAGCCCGCCGCGTTGGGGTCTGGGTACCAACCCGGAGGGGTCCGGTTCGACTCGGTCATGTCGCACGCACCTCTGACCCGACTCGATGAGTCGTCGACGTCACCCTAGGGGCGGCCAAGGTCGAGCGGACCAGAATCGTGCAATCTGATGTCCTTGCCCTTCGGCAGGCTCCCGGCAAGCATGGGAGCGACTCGTAGCGGTGCCAGCCACATCCCGCCAAACGACGAGAATGGAGCATCGACGCCGTGACCTCGCCCAGCCCGAATTGGTACCCAGATCCGACCGGAAGGTTCGAGTACCGCTACTGGGACGGAACGGCTTGGACAGAGCACGTCAGCCGCACTGGCGTCGCGTCAGCAGACCCGTTGATGCCACCTCCGCCAGTTGAAGTGACACCGGTGGCGCCCACAGCGAGGGCAGCCCAAGCCCCGGGAGCGGCGCCTGAGCCGGCCAAGCAGAGCTTCCTTGCGCGGGCGAGCGCAGAGCGAGCGAAGAAGCTGACAGATCGGGACTCCTTCACCGCACTCGCTCTTGCCGCCGCCCACGGAGACGGAGAAGCGCTTAGCCGACTGCCTGATGCAGTTGCCGCCGCACGCGGTTTGTGGCGGGGCGGCCAGTTCGACAAGACGCTCACAGAGGTGCTGGTCGCGGCGATTCACGACGTCATGTCCGACGACGTGTTCACAGCCGAGGAAGAGGCCCGGGTCGCGGGTATTGCCGATGCTCTTGGCGTACCGGTGCTCTCACTCCAACAGACAGCGCCCGATGTGTTCGAGGACGTCGTGGTCGGCCAAATCAACGCCGGACGTTTACCGGTCCTGCCTACCCCGTCGGTTCTCATGCAGCAAGGCGAAGTCGCCCACGGCAACTTTGGTGCCTCGCTGATGAAGGAGCAGACAATGCGCGAGTTCCGCGGCGGATCTCAAGGGATCAGCATCCCGATCGGTATGGGTATCCGTTACCGCACCAGTTCGATGCGCGGGCGCAGCGTCGTGGTCGGGACCCAACTTGTTGCCGAGGACTCAGGACTCCTCACCGTGACCTCGAAGAGAACAATCTTCACCGGGCAGAAGAAGACATTGGAGTTCCGACGCGACCGGCTCGTCGGGATCGAGCAGTTCCGCGACGGTATCCGGCTAAACGTGTCCAACCGTCAGGCGGCCTCACTGTTCAAGCTCGCGCCCGGTGCATCACCGACGATTCTCGCCGCCCTGATCAGTGCCACGGGGTAGGCACCACGACCACCGCTCTACTGCGCCCCCGCTCCCGACGGCTTCGCCACACGTCGGGGACATCGCTGGATCGCTACTGTGCGGCGGTATGACTCGAGTCGAACGCTGGGAACGCCGTTCAGAGATTCCGCTGCTCCTGCTGGCCCTTGCTTTCCTGGTGGCCTACGCGTGGCCGGTGCTCAACGAGGGTCTCGGTCATGGTCTGCGCGAGTTCCTCGGGGTTGTCTCCTGGACGGTGTGGGCGGTCTTCGCGATCGACTTCGCAGTACGTCTCAGCCTTGTCGAGGATCGCCGCGCATATGCCGCCAGTCATTGGTACGACGTTGCCCTGATAGCGCTTCCGGTGCTGCGCCCGCTTCGACTGCTGAGACTTCTTGCTCTTGCGAGGATTCTGAATCGCTCTGCTGCCGGTTCGTTGGTGGGCCAGGTCTCGACCTACGTGGTCGGCACCGCCGTGGGCGCCGTGATGCTCGGAGCGATCGCGATCTTGGACGCCGAGCAGAATGCCCGAGGTGCCAATATCAAGACCTTCGGTGACGCACTGTGGTGGGCGTCGACAACGGTGGCGACCGTCGGGTATGGCGACCGATACCCGGTCACCACCTCCGGCCGCTTCATCGCCATCGGCCTGATGTTGGTTGGCATTGCGATGGTCGGTGCACTCACGGCATCGGTCGCCGCCTGGCTCGTCAACCAGGTCGCGACCCAAGACAGAGCCGACCAAGACTGACCAGCTCGTCTAGTCAGCGCATCGACGATCGGGGGTCCTGAAGCATCTAGTCCAGCTCCTTAGCCGCGCTGCGAGAATCGCCATGTGGGTGCCGTCTTCTCACTAGCCTTCATGGTCATCAGCGTGATCATCCGCGTCATGTTCTTGGCCGTTCGGATCATGGCTTCCGGGACGATCATGATCGTGAGCCTCGGCGTCCGCATGGTCAACGAGCTGTCGGAGAACCGCCACGCACGCCGCTAGTTCTGCAGATTCCACCCAGGCACCGCGGTCGGTCGAGCTCTCGACCGTTTCGCCGGCGTCTTCAGCCCGGCGTCTCAAAACCCCGGCCTGAGAACACCCATCGACCGGCGTCATACCGCCGGACGGCAACGCCTTCACACGGCAGCGGCCGATCGGCCCATCGCGATGACAGCGGCGTCAGAGCCAGTCCTTGCGTTTGAAGATCAGGTAGAGAATGCCGGAGAGGGCAACGATGAGGGATGAGGACGCGATGAAGCCCGACTGGTGGCCGAATCCGGGATACGGCAGGTTCTGGCCGTAGAAGCCGGTGATCGCGGTAGGCACGGCGATGATCGCGGCCCAGCTCGTGACCTTCTTGGTGATGATGTTGAGACGATTGCCTTGGATCGTCAGATTCGTCTCGAGGATGGTGTTCACGAGGTCGCGCAGGCTCTCAGTCCACTCGGTCGCGCGCAGAACGTGGTCATAGACGTCCTGGTAGTAGGGCATGAGTTCATCGGAGACGTACCCGATCTCGCGTCGCATCAGGGTGTTGACGACTTCTCGCATCGGCAGTACCACCCGACGGATCTGCACCAGAGACTTGCGCAGCTCGAAGCTGCGCCGTTGGACGGTCTGGTCATGGGGTCGGTCGTCGAACAGAAGGTCTTCCAGCTCCTCGATCTGGTAGTCGAGTGACTCGACAGTGTCGAAGTGGCCGTCGACCACGAAGTCCAACAAGCCGTGAAGCAAGGCCCCGACGCCGAACTTCGTGAGGTCCACTTCCTCGTCCCACCGGGCCAGCAGCCGGTCGATGGAGAACGTCTCGTCACGGCGCACGGTGATGAGGGCGTTCAAGGTGATGAACGCGGCGATCTCGCTGGTGATCAACTGGCCGCTCTCCACGTCGAGCTGGACCGCGTAGGCAGAGAGGAAGTCGTGTCCTGGGTAGCGGTCGAACTTAGGCCGCTGACGCCCCTGCGCGGCATCCTCGACCGCCAGCCGGTGCAGCCCGAGCTCATCGGCCACCAACTGCAGGTCCTCGAGATCGGGCGCACACAGGTCCACCCAGACGAGGGCTGATTCCTCCGCAAGGTGCTCAGAGACCTGGTCGACCGGGAAGTCCTCGTCAGTCAAGACTCCCTCGCGGTAACAGCGAGTGCGTGGCATCGGCCAAGTATGGTCTACCCGCGTCAAACCGCCGTACGCGATCGGCGCAGCATGACATGGTGGGTGGGCGTCCTGAGGTCGACGTTCCGGGAGCCTGGCCACGCTGGAACTCCTGCGTGGGCTGGACGTAGGGGGAATACTCAGGACGACGTGGATCGAGGGAGCAGCAGATGGCGAAGAACCGGTGGGGCGACCTGAACCCGCGAGCGCAGCGGGTCATCCTGACCACGGGCGCGATCGAAGGTGTCCTCAAGGTCGCGGCGCTCGTCGACCTGAAGCGCCGACCTGCGCAGGAGGTTCGCGGTTCTAAGAAGCGCTGGGCGGCCGCGATCATCCTGATCAACGCCGGTGGCGCGGTGCCGATCGCTTACTTCCTCAAGGGGCGCCGACAGAGTTGAGGCGTCGCCAATGGACCTCCACCAACCTGATCCGCCACCGGTAGTGTGCGCCATCCGCGCCGGCCTGGCACGGGCCTGAGCGAGCGGCGGACGCACCTCATGTCGCCGGGACAAGGACCGCAAGAGACGCGTCCCAGCGATCCTGATCCTGCCCAACGCACCAGCGCGCAGCGCAGCCCGGAGAGGCCAGGTTGCCGCCGAAGGGCGCGGGGAGCCCTCACAGCTGACTTCGATGCACCTCGGCCCGGTAGCCGCCGGAGCCGGAATCGCGGCGGGCTCGGGTCGGGCTCGCGGAGGCCAAGGGCTCGCTAGCCCCAGAGTTCGGTCTCGGTCAGGCGGCGCCGCAGGTACGGCGCGGTTGCTCCCGCTGAGCCTGTGGCGACCTGTGCTGGCGTCCCGGTCGCGACGACCCGGCCACCTCCGTCGCCGCCACCGGGGCCGAGGTCGATCACCCAGTCGGCGGTGGCGATGGTGTTCAGGTCGTGCTCGACCAGGACGACGGTGTTGCCGCCGTCGACCAAGCGGTGCAACTGTCGGAGCAGGAGGTCGATGTCGGCCGGGTGCAGGCCAGAGGTCGGCTCGTCGAGCAGGTAGAGAGTGTGCCCGCGCCGGGCTCGTTGCAGCTCGGTGGCTAGCTTGATCCGCTGTGCCTCCCCGCCACTGAGCTCGGTCGCCGGTTGGCCGAGCCGCAGGTACCCCAGCCCCACGTCCCGTAACGTCTCTAGGCTGCGGGAAGCAGCCGGGACGTGGGCCAGGAACTTCGCGGCGTCGTCCACGGTCATCGCCAAGACCTCCGCGATGTTCTTGCCCTCGTAGGTGACCTCGAGGGTCTTGTCGCTGTAGCGGGCGCCGTTGCACGTCGGACAGGCCGCGTAGGTGCCGGGAAGGAAGAGCAGCTCGACTTCGACGAACCCCTCACCCTGGCAGGTCTCACAACGCCCCTCGGGGACGTTGAACGAGAACCTGCCCGCGGAGTACCGGCGCCGTCGGGCCGTCGGTGTTGACGCGAAGAGCTTGCGGACGGCATCGAACATCCCGGTGTACGTCGCCAGGTTGGAGCGAGGGGTCCGGCCGATTGGCTTCTGGTCGACGATCACCAGACGGTCGATGCTCTCGAGTCCGGTGACGTTGCGGACATCGACCTGCAGGACGCCTTCCTCGAACTCGTCGGCTGGCGCCTGACCGAGATGGCAGCGAACCAGGTTGGCCAGTACCTGGGTGACCAGTGTCGACTTGCCTGACCCGGAGACCCCGGTCACCGCGGTCAGGACGCAGAGCGGGACGTCGACCGCGACATCGTCGAGGTTGTGCCGGGTGACACCACTCAGGCGGAGCCATCCCTGCGGGTCCCGGACCGGGTGCGCGAAGACCTCGGCGCGACCGAACAAGTGCGCGCTGGTGACTGAGTCGGCGACCGATTCCAGACCGTCTACCGGGCCGGAGTACAGCACCCGGCCGCCGCCCTCTCCGGCCTCCGGGCCGATGTCGACGATCCAGTCCGCCCGCCGCACGACGTCCAGGTCGTGCTCGACGACGAACAGGGAGTTCCCGGAGCTCTTGAGACGGTCGAGGACCTCCAGGAGAGGTTCCGCGTCGGCGGGGTGGAGGCCGGCCGACGGCTCGTCGAGAACATAGATCACGCCGAAGAGTCCGGAGCGGAGCTGCGTCGCGATCCGCAGGCGCTGGGCCTCGCCCGGGGAGAGGGTGGTCGAGCTGCGGCCGAGGCTGAGGTACCCGAGACCGAGGTCGAGAAGCACCTCGATGCGCGCCACGAGGTCTGCGCAGATCCGTACGGCGACCTCGCTGCTCTCGCCGGAGCCCGCGGTCGCGACAGCCGCGGACGGGTCGGAGAGGCACGCTACCGGCCGCAGCAGCTCGGCGACCTCGGTCAACGGCAAGGTGTTGACCTCAGCGATGCTCCGGCTCCCGAACGTGACTTCAAGGGCTTCGGGGCGCAGCCCGCTGCCGTGGCAGGTCGGGCACGGCACACTCCGGGTGAACCGAAGCGCCCGCTCGCGCATCCGATCGCTCTTGGAGTCGGCGAGCGTGTGCATGATGTGCTTCCGCGCGCTCCAGAACTGGCCGTAGTAACCGTGGTCGATCCGGTCGCGCTCGGGTTTGACCAGCACCGAGGGCTGCTCGTCGGTGAACAGGAGCCAGTCGCGGGTCTTCCTCGGGAGCCGGCGGAACGGTCTGTCGATGTCGATCCCCAGCCCGGCCACGATGCTGCGCTGGTTCGCTCCCTGCCAGGCGCCGGGCCAGGCCGCGATCGCTCCGTCCCTGATGCTGAGCGAGTCGTCCGGGACCAGCAACTCCTCCACGACGTCGTGGACGACCCCGAGACCGTGGCAGCGCGGGCAGGCTCCGGCTACCGTGTTCGGCGAGAAGTCCTCGGCCTCGAGCCGAGGTGCGCCACGCGGGTAGGAGCCAGCCCGGGAGTAGAGCATGCGCAGCAGATTCGAGAGCGTGGTGATCGTGCCCACCGACGACCGGCTCGACGGCGCCCCCCGGCGCTGCTGCAACGCGACCGCCGGGGGCAGGCCGCTGATCTCCTGCACGTGCGGGGCGCCGACCTGCTGCAGTAACCGACGCGCGTAGGGAGCTACCGACTCGAAGTAGCGACGCTGGGCCTCGGCGTAGAGGGTGCCGAAGGCGAGGGACGACTTCCCGGAGCCCGAGACGCCGGTGAAGACGACGAGGGCATCTCGCGGGATGTCGACGTCGACTTCGCGCAGGTTGTGCTCGTTCGCGCCGCGGACGCAGACGAACCCGGGGCGCTCATTGACGCCCCCGAAGTGCTCAGGCTTCTCCATCTCATCCCAGTACCCGACGCCGAGCATCGCACGCCTTGATGAAGGATTCGCCCGCGCGACGGAGCCGGCGCTCCTTGTGTCATGCCGCCGCGACAGGGCGCCATACTGCGGCACCGGTCGACGCACGGCCTAGGCTCGGGGCATGAGTGATCAGACAATGACCGGACGCACGGTCCTGGTGACCGGAGCAAGCGACGGGATCGGGGCCGAGACCGCACGCGTGCTGGCCTCCCGGGGTGCAACGGTCCACGTGACGGGGCGTTCCGCCGAAAAGCTCCGACCGGTCGCCGAGGCGGTGGGCACAGAGCCTCTGGTAGCCGACTTCTCCCGGCTCGACGACGTACGCCGCCTCGCCACACAGATCAGCGAGCGCGTGGAGAGGATCGACGTGCTGATGAACAACGCCGGCGGTACGTTCGCGCCGTCGAAGCGGACCCACGACGGTCATGAGCCGAACTTCCAAGTCAACCACCTGGCACCGTTCCTGCTGACCAACCTGCTGCGTCCCAAGCTCGTTGCGGCTGGCTCGTCGCTGGTCGTCAACACCTCCAGCATCGGCAACCTGATGGGCAAGATAGTGCTCGACGACCTCGACTACGAGCACCGTCGGGCGATCGAGTTCCCGGCGTACGGCACTGGCAAGTTGATGAACATCGTCTTCACTCGCGGTATCAGCCAGCGTTGGTCAGGCGACGGCGTCGTCTCGGCCGCCGTGCACCCCGGCCCGGTGGGCAGCTCGTTTGGCCGCGACTCGTGGTTCGTCGGTCTGCTCTACCGCACCCCGCTCAAGCGGCTCGGCACGATCAGCGTCCCTGACGGCGCCGCGCCGCTCGTCGCTCTCGCCGAGCGCGGTCCGGACCCCGACATCGACGGTCGCTACTTCAGCCGGTTCAAGATCAACGGGCGTGAGAACAAGCAGGCAAGCGACCAGGACGTCATCGACGGCCTGTGGGAGCGATCGGCAGCACTGGTCGGCCTGACCTGACTGCCCATCTAGTCGATCCCACGATTGTCTCGGGACCCTCCCAAGGGTTCCGACGCGTTCAGGTGACCGAAACCGCCGATCTGCGGAGGCCCGCAGTACCGCGCTGACTCATCCGCGAATCAGAACCCGCTGCACGCGTTTGCGTCGTCGAAGTGGCCGGGGGTCGTCGGGTAGGCGCTGCCGGTTCCATGGTCCTTTCCGTCGCCCGTGTAGACCAACGCGAGCTCGTCGTAGGCCGAGGTCCCCGGGGTCAGCACGTCCGGGGTGCCCGGGTTGCCAGGTCGACCGGCGCCGATACCGGTGGCCCAGGCCTGCAAGAAGGACTGGATCGCGGGCGATGGACTGCGCAGGTCGTTGAACCCTCCGTAGGCCGCGTTGCAGTGGCTGTACAGGTTGTAGACCCCGGACCAGTCGATCAGCCGGTCTCCCGGGTTCGGGCCGTTGTCGGCCAGGTCGGCCTGCATCACGTCCCGGTCCCAGCCGCCGTAGATCCAGTCGACTCCCTGGTGGTGCTGGTTGTTGGCCAGCGTCGACGGCGTGGTCGCCACGTCGTCGTCGCGACCCGTCATCTCGAACCAGGAGCAGGGATCGGTGGTCCCGTCCTTCTTGGTCGTCACCGGAGCCGTGCTGATGCTGCAGGTACGGCCGGTGAAGGTCGGTCCGGTGCCGTAGGCACCGCGCGGGCGCCAGTCGATGACGTCGTCGCCCTTGCCGCCGACCAGGTGGTCGATCCACTCGCCCGAGGCGCCCGGATCCGCCAGGCACGCCGCGTCGGTGGGTGCGCAGGTCCGGCCGAGGCCGCCCCACAGCACGTCGTTGCCGCGGTCGCCGAAGACGGCGTCGCCGCCCGAGTCGCCGTTGACGAGGTCGTCGCCGGCGCCGGCGTGGATGGAGTCGTGCCCGTCCCCACCGCGGATCCGGTCGTTGCCACCGAAGGTGATTCCGTCGAGCGGCATCGGCGCGCTGGATGCGTTCCCGACGAAGTCCGTCCCGTTGACGTCGTGCAGCAGGTCCGCCTCCCGGCTGACCGAGTCCGAGAGACGCGACACGTAGGTGATCTGAGGAGGCTGGGTCAGAGTCGAGGTGGTCGAGCGGGAGCCAGTCTCGTACCTGTCCTGGACCCCGCCGCGGTCACCGAGGATCGAGTCGTCGCCGCCCTCGCCGTACAGGACGTCTGCGCCGAGCTCTCCGTAGATGTCGTCGTCGCCCGCCCCTCCCCAGATGGTGTCGGCGCCGTCCTGTCCGTACATCACGTCCTGACCCGCGTCGCCGAACAGGGTGTCGGCGCCGAACGCACCGGCCACCTCGCAGGTCGATGTGGCCGTCGAACCGGTGGTCGGGCAGAAGCGCGTCGAGGTTGCGCCACCGCCGGCCACACGGACCTTGGCATGGCCCGTTCGGGTGCCCCCGTAGCGCTGGTTGTAGACCTTCTCGGTGGTCCCGACCAGCACCCGGGCGATCGATCCGTTGTCGCCGACGACGAAGTCGTCGTTTCCGTCGCCGTGGATGACGTCGTTCCCGTCTCGGTATCCCTGACGGCTCGAGCCGCCGACGAGGTCGTCCTGACCCTCTGTGACAGTGGCACTGTCGACGGCCGGAGTCGCCCACGCCGAGGCCGCTGGTGCGGGCACGATCTCGGACGCGTCCAGCGCGGTGTCGCCATGGATGACGTCGGAACCGCCCTCGCCCTCCACGTAGTCGTCGTCGCCACCACCGCTGATCCGGTCGTTGCCGTCCTGGCCCAGGACGACGTCGACGCCGGCCTGCCCGGACAGAGAATCCGCCGCGGAATGAGCCGTGTTCGCGACCGCCGGAACGGCACCGTTGAGGTCATACAGCGTGATCCCCCGGCCCGGAACGAGCCCGGTCTGAGTTGCGTCAGCGCGGTTCGTGCGCCAGTCACGTCCGGTGGTGACCCGTGTCAGCAGACCGTTGTCACCGATCACCACGTCGGATCCGTCTCCGCCGTAGACGTTGTCTGCGCCGTCCGGCTGCCCGATCGCCCCCGCGGTGTTGGTCGCCGTGGTCGCCGAGGAGCCACCGACGAGGTCGTCGTCCCCGGTTCCACCGAGCACCAGGTCGGTGCCCTGGCCGCCTTCGACGTAGTCGGCTTCCGAGCCGCCGTCGGCCTGGTCGTTGCCACCCTGGCCGAGCAGCACGTCGTTGCCCGCATCACCGGTGATCGTGTCCGGCCCAGAGGTGCCGGCTACCGGGGTGTCCCCGAGGTCGTACGGCGCGATCAAGCGCTGGACGGTGACCCGGTTGACCGTCAAGGGGCTGGCCAGTAGGGGCAACCCGGTCAGGACAGGCCGGGTCAGCGACCCGTTGTCGCCGAGTACGACGTCCTCGCCGGCGTCGCCTGCCAAGGTGTCGCCACCATCAGGCTGACCGATCGCGCCCGGGACCACGCCCGACGCCGGGGTGAAGGAACCTCCGACGATGTCGTCGTCGCCGTTGTCACCGTGGATCACGTCGATCCCCGGACCACCTTCTCCGTAGTCGGACCCGTCGCCCAGCGAGATGTTGTCATCGCCGCGCTGACCGAACACGACGTCGGTGTCGTTGCCGCCCTGGATGACGTCCCCGCCGGCAACACCGGTCGGCGAGCCGGCCGACTCGTCGGCCAGATCGACACCGCGCGGGGTGGCGAGGCCGCGACCGAGCGTGGCCGGGTGTGCGGTCCCGCCCCGCGTGATGTGGGCGTTGTCGCCGGCGATGACGTCCTGCCCGTCCCCGCCGGACAGGAAGTCGTTGCTGTCGGGTCTGCCCGGTTCGGAGCCGGTGAAGAGCCCGGTGGCAAGCTCGGAGGAGCCACCGACGATGTCGTCGTCCCCGGCCTCACCCCAGATGTGGTCCGTGCCCGGGTTGCCCTCGGCGTAGTCGTCACCGTTGCCGCCGTAGATCGTGTCGTTGCCAAGACCGCCGTAGGCGCGATCGGCGCCGTCACCCCCCACCAGGTAGTCCTCGCCGCCCAGAGTGGCGTCCGAAGATCCGAGATCGGTCGGGTACGGCGCACTGGCGAGCACATCGGTCTGGGCGTTGTCGCCGATGAGAACGTCGGCGCCTTCCGCGCCGAGAAGTACGTCGGCGCCGTCGGGTGTCCCGGCCATCGAGGTGCCACCGAGCAGTACGTCGGCCTCGGTTCCGCCGTCGAGCCAGTCCGCACCGGCGTTGCCCTGCAGCCGGTCCGTGCCTGCGCCACCGTAGAGAGCGTCCGCGCCGTCGTTGCCGTACACCTGGTCGGCGCCGGCCTCTCCGTAGGCCTGGTCGGCACCACTTCCGCCGTAGATCAGATCGGCGTCGTCTCCGCCGTACAGGTGGTCGTCGCCGGAGTTCCCGCAGACGCGGTCGGCCCCACCCGCGGCGTAGACCCAGTCATTGCCACCGCCGGCGTTGACGACGTCGACGCCGTTGCCACCGACGATCAGGTCGGCCGCGTCGCCGGCGACATTGGTCTCCGTGGGCTGCTTGCTGACCGGATCCGACTGGGAGGTGCAGGAGTCTGTGGTCGTGTCGCCGAAGATCGTCGACGGACCGTCGCTGCCGTAGATCCGGTCGCTACCGGTGCCGCCGACGAGCTTCTTCGTGCTGGTACTGGCACCGGGGAGGACACCGACGGCGCGCGCGCTGCCGAGCACGTCGTTCGCCGATCCGGGCTCGCCGACCGTCGCCGGTGCAGCCACGATGTAGTCGTTGCCGGGACCGCCGTAGATCTCGTCGGAGCCCTGGCCGCCGGTGAGCACGTCGTCCCCGCCACCGCCGTACACGATGGCCTTCTGCGCCGTCGTCGAGTGCGTGGTCACGAAGTCGATGCCGTTGGAACCGTAGACCGTGTCCGAGCCGGCGCCCGTGTCGACGGTGTTGCGGTCGGCGGGATCGTCGCCGCTACCGGTGGCAAACTCGTCGATGTCGGTCTTGGCGCCGGTGTAGAGCTTGTCGTTGGCCGACCCGCTCTTCAGCACGTCACCACCCGCACCGCCGACGAGCACGGAGTCATGACCCCGGTAGAGCGACTCGTTCGCGGTGCCCTTGATCGCGGCGGAGTCGGCGAGCGTGCTGTCGTTCGCGGTGCCGATGGTGTCGACGCCGCCGTTGCCCGACAGGACGTCGGTGCCGAGGCCGGCGGCGATCTGGTCGTTGCCGGACCCCGTCGGGTCCGTCGCAAAGAGGTTCGCGTCGGTCGGGTCCTGAAGGTTCGCCACGTCGACCGGGTCGGCCAGGACGGTCGTGCCCGTCTTGATCGGAGCGAGGTCGACGGTTTCGTTGGTCAAGGTGGCGAACCGCAGTGAGCCGTCACCGGTCACGGTGTCCTTGCCGTTGCCGACCGTGATGGTGTCGGCGCCGGGACCACCGGCCACGTGCGACTGCACGGTGTCGGCCGGCTGGGAGAGGTCGGTGCGGTCCAGCGTCGTGATGTTGTCATCGCCCGCGCCGGAGTCGACCCAGGAGTCGCCCTCACCGGTGCGGATCACGTCGTTGCCGTCGCCGGTGAAGACCACGGACTTCTTCGTGAAGGCGCCCGGCTTGGCGTCCTTCACCGGGGCCGAGCCACCGGTGAAGGTCACGGTCAGGTCGCCGGTGTAGCCGCGCCCGTCGAACACGACGGCGGTGATCGGGTTGGCCGCGGTATCGGGGAACGACTCGGTGATGCCGAGCCCCCGCACGTCGACGGACGCGGCGTGGTCCCCGTCCTCGTCCGAGTACGCCGGCACCTGCCGGACCACCCAGGTCTCCGCCTTGTTGTTGGCAGCCCAGAGGGCATCGCCTCGGGGGCCGCCGCCACCGAACCGGCCGGCGAAGACGTACAGAACTCCGCCGCTCGTGCCGCCCAGCCTCGGCGGCGGGGGAGTGCAGTTCGGTTTGAGGTTGAAGTCGAGCAGCTTGATATTGATCAGCGTGAAGTCGAAGCTCACCGAGAACGGGCTGAACCCGATCGTGACGAAGACCTTGATGTAGAGCGAGAGCTCTCCCCCGACGTTGAACAGACAGATCGGGTTGTTGGCCACCGCAGCGCCGAACTCCGACAACCGGAACTTGCCGTCGTTGTTCGGATCGTTCCAGTAGAAGCCGACGGTCAGCTTGATGCCCCCGACGACACCGACCTCAAGGACGCCGATCGAGACCGAGGCGCCGGCCTCCAGGTAACCGGTGAACTGCACCACCGGGATCGGCGTACCGTCCTTGTCGACCGTCTTGAAGTAGAGGCTGTCGAGCACCTGCGCACCCTCGCCGGTCTCGATTGCCCGACGGATGCCATAGGTGTCGAAGCCGGCCGCGATCCGCATCGTCACCGACGCACCGCCCCCGATGACCATCATGACCGGCGGCGGGGCGTAGATAGGCCCGAAGGACTTCTGGAACTGGAATCCCAGCGTGAGGGGTCCGCTGTCGAACTCGACCAGCGGAATGTCCCCACCGGAGATGAGATCGAAGAGGATCGTCGGGTCGTCGATCACCGGGAAGGAGAGGCCGGCCAGTGCCCTCTTGGCGGTGTTGCTCATCTGGCCCGAGGTGTCCTTGCTGGCGATCGCCGTGGACGCACCCGGGTTGGGTGCCTTCTTGGCCGGGTCGATCAGAGTGGTCGCGTTGCCCGCGGACACGCTGGTCGTCGCCGCGCGTCCGGGGTCCAGCTCGAAGCTGCCGATGTCGACGCCGCAGTTGGCGCCGTCGCACTTCACGCCGGCGAGGAACTGCTTGACCGTCTTGATCGCGTCGAGGAACGGCTTGATCTTGGGTCCGCCCGCGATCGTGCTGAACGTCTCGGCCAGCGTCGCGATCGTGATGTCGTCGCCGCCAGCCGCTTTGGACAGGTCGGAGATGACCGGCATCGGCGTGAAGATCGTGTCGAGGACGGGCTGCAGCGGCTTGGTCGCATCCACGACCTGCTGGAGATAGGGCTTCAGCGCCTTGCCGAAGAATTGACCGGCATCGAGGGTCACGTGGTCGAATTTGATCGCCAGACCCGAGGTGTTGCTCGGGGTCTTGCCGGTGTTCGCGCCCCAGGCCCAGCCCAGCTTGAAGTCGGTCGAGACACCCGGAAGGGCGGCGTCGACGCTGGCGGCGAGATGCCAGTCGATGTCGACCTTGGCTTCCACGCTGACGGTGATCGCGTCGGCCACGCGAGTACGCGCCATCGCAGCCAACGTGAGCGTGTCGCCCGGGGCCTTGATGTCGATGCCGAAATGGCCGACGAACTCGGGGCCGGCACCGGCGTTCTTGGTCACGTCGACCTTGATGATCGCCAGTTGGGCCTGGAGGTCCGGACCGCTGGCGGCCTTGTCGAGCGCCAACGCGGCCCCGACCTCGAACTCGTCGGTGTTGGAGGTGTCGACGTAGAAGCCCTTGCTGCGGCTCATCCCGATCTTCAGGTCGAGCGCCCAGCCCACCTTGCCGCTCACCGAACCGGAGTCCCCGGTCTTCAGGGAAAGCCCTGGGATGCCCAGGTCGACGGGAAGCTTGCCGCCGAGGCAGTTGCCGCGGGTAGCGCTGTCCGTGCAGCCGTCCTTCGCCGAGACGTCGCCCTGACCGAGAACGAGCCCCAGGGTCACGCCCTCGATCTTGGTCACCGGCGTGTCGTCCGGGCAGACGGTGCCCGGGAGACCGGGATTGAAGGTGGCGGCGGTGTAGGTCGTCGAGGTCGTGCCCTTGTCGTCGTACGTCGCCACGTCGTCCACCGTGCCGACCAGGGTGTACGCCGAGACTGTCGGCGTGCCGCCGCCGGCGGGCGTCGTCTGGGTGGCACGCAGGATCTCGTACCCGTTGGCGCCGGTGGCCTTTGCCCAGGTGACGGTGTTGTACTTCGTGGCGCTCAGCGTTGCCGCGTTCGTCACGACTGCGCTCGGGTCCGAGGGCTTCGACTCGACCGTCACTGGCGGGCTTGCCGAGTTCTTGTAGGTCGACACCACCTTGTAGAGGTAGTCCGTGGTGTCACCGGAGGCTGCGCCGGTGGGGCTGCCTGACGGCGCCTCCGGCGCTACCAGCGTCAGCTTGCAGGTAAAGCCCACCTGGACGCCCGTGGGTCCATTGACCACGATGCCGAGCTTGTTCGCCAAGGTGGTCGTGAGCAGTGTCGTCGCGCCGCCCACCGTGCTGGGGTCGCCGTTCTCAGAGATGAACTCGTCGATCTTGGCCCGGGTTGCGCCCATGAAGTCGGCGCCGGCCTGGAGGTCCTTGCCGATGACCGGCATCTCGCCGTTGTTGGATGCGGTCCGCAGCGCGCCCTCGGTGTAGAACAGGTATTGCTGCAGACCCTGGGCCAACGTGTCGAACTTGAACGGCTCTCCGTCGATGATCTGTTGGAGGCCGGTGGGAAGCACGACCGCCGTGGCGGTGCCGCCGAAGACGTCGGTGAGGTTGTCCCCGCTGCCGAGCGCGGTGTTCACGGTGAGGTCGCCCCCGGGCACCTTCGCGCCGCTGACGAACATCGGGAAGTCGGCGCAGAGGATGTCGGCGGCCGCTGTGCAGGCACCACCGTTGGTGAGGCCGATGTGGAAGCCGTTGGTGAAGAAGTCGCCGAGGGACGGCGTGTCCCCGCGGGCCGTGCCGGTGGCCTCGACGCCGAATCCGGCGTGGAAGCTGCCCGGCTCGGCCACGGTGCCCAGGTCGAGACTGACCGGACCGACGCTAGCCCCGAGGTGGGCGGCACCGGCGTCGACGGAGACATCGAAGTCGACCTTGGACGCACTCTTGTCGACCAGCGTGTTGTCGATCGGGTGCAGCATCGCCGCGGCCGTGAGCGGCAGGAAGAGTCGCAGCTTGACCGTTCCGCTCGCCGTGAGCTTCAGCTCGCCACCGGCGCTGCCGCCGACGAGCTGGTTCTGCCCGAACGCGAGACTGACCGGTGCTGCCACTGCGTACTTTCGGTGCCAGGTCAGGTCGAGGCGCAGCTGCGGGTCACCGCCGGAGTCCTTGAGCAGACCGAAATCGATGGTGGAGGCATCGCCCAGAGAGGTCTGCGCCATCCCGAGGGCATCCTGCAGCGTGGCAGGCGTCAGTGCCTCCAACACGTGGACGGCTCCAAGGAGCTCGTTCTCCACGAGGTACGGCGTGTTGTCGGCCGGCACGGTGGTGAACTGAGGAGCCAGCACCAGCGTCGTGGCCGTCTGGTCGACGACCGTCGCCAGGGTCGAGCCGATGACGACCTGGCGGCCGACGAAGGCCGGGCCGAAAGTGGCGCCGGGATCGGTCAGGGTCGTGGTGGCGGGGACGGCTGGGTTGCCGCCCCCGGCCGGAACGGCTGGGTTCTGGGCGTAACTGACGCCGTCGGCGCCACTCGCACCCGCCCCGATCAACTGGCTCACCGAGGACCCGACGAACGGGATCGGTACATCGAGGCCGCCGCCGGTCATCGTGGTGAGGTCGCTGCCGACGCTCTTGAACGCCTCGCGCACCCCGCCGTACAGGGAGGTCGGGTTGTTCGGCTCGAAGTTCAGCGCCTTGAGCAGGTCGGCGCGGTCCTGGTCGCCGGGGGTGACGGTCACCTCGCCGGTATCGACGCCATCGGCGAGGTCCCCGACATCGGCCGTGAGCGTCAGGGTGGTGGAGTTCTCGCCCGTCGCGAAGGCGTCCGGGGCTCCGTCGACAGTGACGTCCACCGTGGCCGTCACGGAACCGCCGAGGACCTGGGAGAAGACGTCGGGTGACGAGGGGTCACCGATTGCCTGCTTCCGGACGTCCTCGACGAACGCCGGGATCGGGATGTCGCCGGTGCCGGTGAGGGCGAGGGTCTGCAGGTGCTGCCCGGCGGGGGTCGTCAGGTGCACGTTGCCGCCGAGCGTGAGTGCCAGGAA
The DNA here is from genome assembly GCF_025965215.1 of Marmoricola sp. GTDB lineage: Bacteria > Actinomycetota > Actinomycetes > Propionibacteriales > Nocardioidaceae > Marmoricola. The sequence continues at coordinate 20,363 of NZ_JAOPXI010000062.1, read as the reverse complement.
ACCGCTCGAGGTGTTGATCTGAACCGGCGAGGTGATGTCCGCGTCGGCGACCAGGACATCCCGAGCGGACTGGCGCAGCATGACCCGGTCGCTGGCCAACGGCAGCGAGTTGATCACACGCCCGAGCCCGCTCTCATCGACCTGCTTGAAGGGGCACGGCGCCGTGGCCGCGCTCGGGTCGCAGTCCGGAACCGTGTTGCCGGCACCGTCGACATAGGTCAGCGGCGCGCTGAGGTCCAGTGCCATCGGAAGCGTCACCGTGACGTCGGGGGTGACCTTCGCTGTCGACAGGTCCGCATTCGCGGTCGCAATCCCGGTGGTCGCCTCCAGAACGTTCGCGAACTGCGGGGCGCCGGTCTTCGGATCGGCTGCCTCGATCGAGAAGACGGTGGTGTCGGTGGGCTGACCAGCCGACCAGCCGTCCGCGGTGAGGGTCAGCTCGTGGTCACCGGTGATCGAGGCGATGGTGCCGATGGACGTGCCCGCGGTGACCTTGCGCCCCACGAGGTCGCTGCCGGAAGTGTTGTCGGGGCCGTTGAAGTCCACGCCGGTCGCGCTCAGCCCAGTGGCGGTGTACGTCCCGGTGCCGGTGGTAGGAGCACCGAGAGGGTTCAGCTCGAGGCCGCTGACGCCGCCACGAACCGTGCGGATGGTGAAGTTGACGACCTTGGTGGTCGGGTCGAAGGTGGCAGCGTCCGCGCCACCGAGCACGTCGATGGTCCATCCGGAGTCGGCGTAGTGGGCCGAGTCGAGGGCGGCGAGCATGTCCTGCAGCGAAGCGAACTTCGGCTGGCCCGGGGTCTGGTCGCTCGGGTCGGCGTCGGGCACCTGGTCGGCGAGGAAGGCCTTGATGCCGCCGACGGCGTCGATGGCATTGCCGATCGTCCCGCGCATCAGCGGGAGGTTGCCGTCCTTGGCGTTCTGCATCCCGATGATCGCCGAAGCGGCTTGGGAGAGCCCGGCGGCGAGGTCGCGCGGCGTCAGGGTCAGGAACGGCTTGGCCTCGTCGGGGACCAGCGCAGTCACGGCGGGTGCGTCGAAGCTAGCCGGTGCGGCTGAGCTCAGGTCGACCGTTGCCCCGACACTCGGCAGTCCTGCCACCAGGTTGTTGGCGCGCGGCACGGCAACGAGATGGCCGGTGAGCGTACCGGTCCGCGTCACGGTGACCAGGCCGGTGCCGGCGCCGTCGGCGGCGAGCTCCCCGTCGTTGGGCGCGGGGGTGGCAGGGTTGTCGAACGCGAGGGAACCGGCGGCGTCGTTGTCGGGGTTGGCCCAGCTCGTGGCGACCGTGCTGTCGAGGTAGTAGTCGGCGGTGCCGGCAACGCCCACCACCTTGACACCGAGGATTCCGAGACCGGCGTCGAGCTGCTTGCCGGCCGGAAGGTCCGCCGTGGTTTCGATCGCCATCGCGGGCTTGGTCAGGCTCGCCTGTCCCGACACCGCGTCGTAGACGAAGGTGAAGGAACCTGTCAGCGTGCCGGTGACGTCGATCCCGCTGCCGGTGGACAGGCTGAGCGTGCCGTTCTGATCGTGGATGTCCAGACCCGCGTCCTGGGTGACGGTGCGGGTGAAGCCGACGGTGATCGAGTGGTCATCCGGCATCGTGGTCGTGAAGTCCCAGCCGTTTCCGTCCGCGCCTGCGATGTAGGCCGCGAGGTCCGTGAGCGACGACTGGTTGCCCGCGTTTCCCAGTTGACCGCTGGCACCGAGCGCATCCGAGAACGCGGTCTTGAGCTGCACGGACCCGGCCGGGGTGACGGCGAGCGTCGGGAGCTGTTTGGCCAGCGCCGTGCTCGAAGCCACCTGTGGCAGGAAGTCATCGGCGAACCGGGTGAAGAAACTCGTGACAGCGGTGGTCGCGGCGTCAGGCCCAGCAGCCTGGGCTGCGGGCGCCACGGTCACACCGAGGGTGGCCACGACGGCCAGCGAGACAGTGGACGCGAGTATGGACTTGTAACGTGACTGCATGGGGGGTCCCGGAGCGTGATGGCTCAGACTCAAACGGCTCTGAGCGATGTCGAAGCATGGCGGTCACCATCCGTATCGCGTCGTCCTGCGAGCGGAATGTTGATCATTGCGGCACTGTCGAGTCTTCATGACAATCACGCATCGATGGGAAAATTCGCCAGTTTTTAGCAAACGGAATCAAAGGGAGCCCCGACGGGGGTCGATCGCAATCAGCAGACCGGCTCTGACCTGCGGAAACGCAGAGAGGAGACGGTCTAGGCCACACGCATCGGTGCCGACCGCGCGAAGCGTGCACCGCGGTGATTCTGACCAGCCATGCTGCACTGAGGGAGAGCACGCGCATGTCCTGTGCGTGGGATTGCGCGCGCACGACATGATGCCGAGGCTGTCCGTGACGCCGCGCGCCAAGCTTCGGTTAGGCCTGCGAGGCGCGTGTGACGAGCTGGGCGAGGGCCCGGCCGAGTTCGAAGAGCAACCGGTGCAGAGGTGGCGCGCCTGCGGCGCAGGCTTCGTTTCTGGTGGGGGTGGTCTCTAAGCGAGCTGACTGAACACTGTTTGTGGGTCTGCTTCGTGCTTGAAGCGCGGCCCCGTCGATGGGGTGGGCGGTCATCACGGATCTCCTGCGATCTGAAAGCGCGACGGGCCGCTTTTTGACCCTCAGTGCCAGCGGTCATCCGCGAGCATGCTGGCGGAGTACCCACCGGTCCCGATCGTCAACCCGTTGGTCGGCAGACGGCTGTCCCGAAGAGCGGACCGCTGGTGTCGCCCAGGCCGTAGCCTGCATCGCACGTCCTCGGGCAAGTCCGCGCGGTTAAGCCTCAGGGCCAGGTCCGTCTCGTAGACAACACTGCGAGGCGGACCGCCCACGCCGCGACTCAGGGTCAGGCGCTCCTAGGGTGTGGGGAACTCGTCGATCAGTTGCGTGGCCAGGTCGCGGATTTTCGTGTTGGAGGTCTGAGAGACCCGCACGAGATAGTCGAACGCGCGTGCCGAGTTGAGTCCGTAGCGTTGCATGACGATGCCGGCGGCCTGGCCGATCAGTGTGCGGGTACCCAGGGCATCGTTGAGGCCTTGCTCGGCTCGGACCCAGCCGAGCGCGAGGGCAGCGTGGGTGGCGAAAAGTTGTGCCAGTGTCTCGCTTTCCTCGCTGATGCGGTCAACGCTGGTCGAGTAGAGGTTGAGACCACCGACCGTCTCCTCGCCGACGTAGAGACCCACGCCGAGCTGGGAGCGCAGACCCAGGCTGACCGCCCGCGGGATGTAGGCGGGCCAGCGCCGTTCGTTTCGTGCGTCGTCGACACGCACCTGATGGAGCGGCTCCGTCTCTTTCATCGCATCCATACACGGCCCTTCGTTCAACTCAAGTTGGAGCAAGTCGAGCTGAACGACGAGATCGTCGGTCCAGGCGCGGGTTTCTATGTGGCCATCGCGGTGGCTGATGGATACCCCGGCGTGGTCGATCTCGGGCAACGACGTCCGGATCGAAGCGGCAATAGAGGCAAGGACTTCGTCAACATCGCGAGACCTCTTCAGGTCATCGGCGATCGTTGCGAGGGCATGCGAAATGGAAGGTTCGAGCACGTGCGCTCCGTGGGCCTGATGCCTGCTGACCGCGACTACACGGAGAACCGACTCTGATGCGAGCACATGTTGGTGACCCGCTGACAGCCAGACTACCCCCTGATCGGCGTTGGCTCTCGCTGGGCTATCCGTGCCACCCGCACGGGTGTAACTTGGACGATGTCACTGCTCGTTGGTCCTTGCGTTTCCGCCGCCTTTGGTCTGTGGAATCAGGTGCGTCGGGGCTGGTGAATCCGGTTCGACGTGGCTCGACTTCCACTTCTCGGGTTCCAGCACCCGCCCGGTCGACAAAGTGCCGAGCGAAGCACCACCGCAAGGACCTACCGATGTTCAAGCACCCGCACATTGTCCGAACCGAACGTGGCGGCATCGTCGTCGTGGCACCCGTTGGCGAGTTCGACATCTCGAGTGTCGAGATGCTCCGCTCCACCTTCCTCGACGCGACCAGTGAAACGAACAACAAAGTCGTTGTCGACCTCTCCGCCACAACGTTCCTTGACTCGATGGCCCTGGGCACCATGCTCGGCGTATCGCGTCGCGTCAACGGCTGGGGAGGCTGGGTCCGCGTCGCCGCACCCCAACCCAACGTCCGCAAGGTGCTGCGCATCACCGGACTCGACAAAGTCTTCGCGCTCTACGACACCCTCGACCAAGCAGTCGCGCACCAAGAACTCGACCACATCCAGCCAGACCAACTCACTGGCGCCTGAACGAGCCCCCCACTTAGATGTGAATAGCTGGATCGTCAACCGCGCCCGTGAGCAGCCGGCTTGCCATCGCACGACGAGCGTCTGCGCGTCGGTTGGCGGGTACCGGCTGGCCGGAAACTCGGGGTGGTCAGCCCGCGACAAAGACAAATCAGGAGCGTCCCTGATGACTCGGCGGCTGTGGAGGTAGCCAGGAAGGCGCTAGCCGCGGGCGACCTTGACGACGGCCGCGACGGTGTCGCCCTCCGCTGGATCGTGCGCCGAGGTCGTGCGGATCGTGAACGTGCGGTGACTGCCCGTTCTGGCGTAGCGGAGCTTGGTCACCCTGACAGTCAGCATGACCGACTGGCCGGGCTGCACGGTGGCGCTGCGGTAGCTTCCGTTGAGGATGGCTGCTGTAACGTTCCTGCCCGCGTGGAAGTAGGCCACGGTGAACTGGGCGCTTCGGGCGGTGCCCCGGATCGCCACCTGATCCGCTTTGTTGCCGCGGTTGGTGATCCGGATCTCGAACGTCGCTGTTCTCGCTGGGTGCCCGTTCAGGACCGAGGTCGCTCGTTGGGTCAAGGGGCCATAGATCCCACGGCCCACAAACGCGTGTCCGACCAAGCGGACCTCGGCATCCGGGCGATACGTGCCTACGGCACCTGGCGGGGTGACAGCCGGGACCGGCGGCGGGCCGACCGCGAGCGTTTGGGTCATGGTGCCGGTGTTCCCAGCCGCGTCGGTGATCGTGGCTACGACGGTGTAGGTGCCCGACGCGAGGGTCTGGGCGCTCACGCCCCAGGTGCCACCTGGCTGCACGGTTGCGTCGAGCGACTGGCCACCCACGCTGAGGTGCACGGTCGTGCCGGCCTGTTCGGCTGTCGTGCCGTAGGTCCACGGTGAGGTGTCGGACGTCGACCGGGTGGAGCCGCCGTTGATCGTCACGACCGGCACCGTGACGTCGACGGTCAGGATCTGGGCGACCGTGCCGGTGTTGCCGGCGGCGTCGGTGACCGATGCCTGGACGCCGTACGGCGTCTCGGCCAGGGAGCCGACATCGACGGCCCAGGCGCCAGAGGCACCGGCCGTGGTGGTCAGCGTCTGGCCGTCAACGGTCACGGTCACGGTGGGGGTTCCCGACTCGTCGGTCGTGCCTGAGATGGTCGGGGTGGTGTCGTTGGTGGCCACCCTGGAGCCGCCCGTCATCGCGACAGTGGGTGCCGAGGTGTCCACGGTGAGGACTTGCGTGGCGGTGCCGGTGTTCTGGGAGGGATCGGTGACCGAGGCGACCATGTCGTGCGGCCCAGCGGTCAGGGCATTGGCGCTCATGGTCCAGACGCCGCCGGCGGCCCTCGCGGTCAACTGCTGTGACCCGATCGTGAGGGTTACCAGGGGTGTTCCGGGTTCGTCGGTCGTGCCGGAGATCGGCGGGGTCGTGTCGTTGGTCGACCGCGTGGGGCCGCCGTCGATGGCCACCAGCGGTGCCACCAGGTCGTCAATGGGCGGGGTGATCGGACTGTTGGACAGGGCGATGGTGCTCGACGTCAGGGCACGCCCCTTCAGTGACGCACCGTCCCCGAAGGAGATCGCTCCCGCGGCCAGCAACGTTCCGACGAACTGGGCACCAGCGCCGAGCGAGACGGCGCCGACGACCTGCCAGTAGACGTTGTTCGCGAGAGCTCCGTTGGTCAGGACGACCTTCGTGGAGGCAGCCGAGCTCAGCGCCGCGCCGACCTGGAAGACGAAGGTCGCGTTCGGGTCGCCGCCGGCATTGAGGGTGACCGTGCCGGAGTTCGTCACCGCAGCCGCAGTCGAATAGAGGCCCGGCGTGAAGGTTCTGCCGGCGAGGTCACCGGAGAACGCGATGCCACCGGTTCGGGCCACCACGGCGTCGTAGGCCGCCTGTCGGTCAGTGTGTGCAGTGGCGACCGTGTCGTCGGCGATGTGGGTGGCACCGGTCACGGTGCCGGGAGGGAAGCCGGCGAGCGTGCCGCTGACTCCAAGGTCGAGCGCGAGCACCGTCCCTGCGCCGGTGTTGGCGATGCTGGGCCCGGCGAGCGCTGAGTACCCCGCTGCGCTGCCCAGGGCGACCGGCGTATCGGCGGTTCCCGCGGAGGCCGCGGAAGCAGGGGAGACCCCCCCGAGCGGGCCTAGGACGAGCAGGGCACACGCTGCGATCGCCACACCCGCCGTCGTGAAGCTTGAAGTGATGGTGCGCAACGACCGAGTATGGCTCATCAGGTGAGGCCTTCAGTTGAGGCACTGGCGTCGCCTGCCCGGTGGACCGGGTACGCGATTCTCAGCAGTTGCCTGAAATCATCATATTAGCCACAAATTACTCATATCGACCCCGGTATCTGAATTGTCTGTCCGCAGCGATCTGGGTTTTCGTCGTCAACCGGTCGGCGGAGTGATGTGCCTGCGAGTCCCGGACGTGGCTGGCGTCACATATCAGAAGGTGCCCGGTGCGCCGGGTGGTGAGCCCACGCCCGGCGTTGGTGTTTGCTGGAACGCGCCTTCGTGCAGGGCGACCGGAGTAGTGTCCGTTTTCACGGAGATGAGGACTTGTGGATGTGCTGATGGGTCAACGAGTCCGTCGTTCGCTGTTGCTGGCACTCTCACTTGTCGTCGTAGCTGCCATGTGGGTCGCGTGGGACTCCTCGCCTGCTGCCGCCCTGTCGAGCTGCAACGTCGTGGCTGGAACGGCGACGGTCCAGGTGGACGCCCCGTCAGCCGGAACGGCGACCACACTTGCCCGCGCCGCCGCGGGGAACCTGCTCGTTGACGGGACGACGTGCGGAGCGGTGTTCCCCTCGGTGATCGACCTCGAGGCGCCAGCCGGTGCGACGCCGCAACGTGTGGTGCTCGATCAGACTGCCAGCGGCGGGATATTTCCGTGCAGCACGACGATTCAAGGAGCTCTCGGCGCCGCTGACACCGTGGAGGTCGACGGAGCAGCCTCCGAGGACCTCTCGGTCGGCAGCACGCCGGGCGGAACGGGCGTGAACCTGAACTCCTGCGGCACCGCAGGCACGCTCACGGGCATCGGCACCTATCGACTTCTCGCAGGCACCGGCTCCATGATCGTGAGTGCGGCCGGGGGTGCTGGGTTCGTCGCACCGCTCAACGTCCCGGTGGCTCTCGAGGCCACGGATGGCTCCTCGGCGCACTTCATCCCGGGCAGTGCCCAGACAACGATCGACTTCTCACACGTGACGAGCAGCTTGACGGTCAACGTGTCGGGTCAGACCGTGGCGGCCACAGTGAACGACTCTGCTACCGCAGGCGGGTCGACCGATACCTGGACCCGCAACGGTCCGTTGAGGTTCGTGGCAGCACCCACGCCGACCTCCTTCTTCGCAGGCACGAACGCCGACTCGTTCCTGGGCAGCGGGGGTCAGGCCATGCTCAGCTACGCGGGCGCATCGGGGACCTCCTTGCGAGTGTGTGCGGTGGCCTCGAGCGGCTGCGCTGCCGGACAAGCGCTGTTGGGATCGGTGATCCAGCATTTCTCCGGGATCACCGGATTCGTCGGGTTGGCCGGAGGCAATACGACGTTCGTGACCGGCGGCGTCGGGGGCCTCCAGTTCAACGCCACGGGCTCCGGCGACGCTGTGGATGTGAGCCCTGCGCCGGCCGGTACGACGGTGGACGCGGCGGTCGGCACGGTGACTGGACCGGGGTCGATCACCCCGGACTCGTTCAGCGGGGTCACCCACTTCGTCGCCTCCAGCGCAGGGATAACTCACTTCGTCGCCGGCCCCACGAACGAGTCGTTCGTTGACCCGGCCGCGGTGCTCGGCGACTCGATCGACTTCTCGAACGTGCCGGCATCTGCAGGCTCGCCCTTGGTCGTCAACGTCTCCGGCGGCCCCGCCGGAGGCCATGGGGACAACACCGCAGCGGCAGGTGCGCTGAGCTACGACTTCACCGACGGCGGCGCCGGGTTCACCGCGTTCGAGGGGTCGAGTGCCGGTCAGACAGTGTTCGTGGCCGGACCGCACGCTGGCTACGGCTTCACCGCGCACGGCGCTACGAACACCTTCGATGCCAGCGCTACTCCCGCGGGCACCAGCCTGGACGCCGCAGCGGGCACCATCACCGGGTTGTCGGGGGGCGCAGACACTCTGGGCGACCCCGCCGCGTTCGCCACCTTCATCGGGTCCGCGCTCGGCGACACCACCTTCCTCGCGGGCACGTCACCGGAGTCCGTGACCCTGCCGGGTCCCGGCAGCAGGTTCGTCGCGGCCACGTCCTCGGCGTCGGTCAATCTTTCCGGCTCGGGGAACCTGCTGGACTTCTCGCACCTGTCGGCAGCCTTGACGGTGAACCGATCCGGTCAGCAAGTAGGTCCGACGGCGAACGACACCGCGTCCGCCGCGAGCTCGACGTACACGTGGACCTCGCCAAGCCCGCTCACCTTCGTCGGGGCAGCGGCGGCCACCTCCTTCTTCGCTGGTTCGCAGGCTGACTCCTTCGAAGGCTCCGGTACGGGTCAGGCCACGCTCAGCTACGCCGACGCACCCGGGACTCCGTTGCACGTGTGCGTCGTCGCGGCGACCAGTTGCACTCCTGGGCAAGCGGTGCTGGGCGCGGTGACGCAGAGCTTCTCTGGGATCACCCGCTTCTTCGGTCTGGCCACTGGCAACACCACCTTCTACCTGGGGAACAACGGCGGCTACGACATCCAAGGGATCGGCACCAACAACGTTCTCGACGTCACAGGCGCCGCGACTCCGGTCGTCGACGTGCCGGACGGCCGGGTGGCCGGCCTGGCCGGATCAGGCCAAGACACGTTCACCGGCATCGGTTTCTTCGACGTCGACCTGTACTTCACATCAGCTGCTCCGGCCGGTGCCGTCGTGGGCGGTTCCTACCACCCGGTCGTCCCGGGCACGGGTTCGTCGACCACCGTGGTGGTGATCAGCGTCGATGCAGCCACCACGAACGCCGCCTGCACGGTCGACTCCGCGAACAACGTCCAACTCGTGCACGTCGGCGTGTGTGTGCTCGACGCGAACCAGTCGGGCGACGGCCAATTCGCCACGTCGCGACAGGTCAGCCAGCAATTCAGCGTGCTGGAGCCCACCACGATGTCGTTCACCGCGTCGGCCGGCTACCCGACCCTGATGCACGGCGTCCTGCGCAACGGCACCGGCGGCCCAGTCGCCGGCAAGGTGGTCCGCCTGGAACGTCGCTACACCACCACGGGGACCTGGACCCTGGTCACTTCTGGCACCACCACCTCGACCGGGTCGGTGTCGTTGAGCTACCCGGTGGCTGTCAAGGCGTACTACCGGGTGCGGTTCCTCGGTGACAGCGCTTACGCGAGTTCGACCTCGGCGACCCTGGTCGTGAAGGTGTACACCAAGACGCACAACGCCAGGACCGCGTCCGGACTTCGCGCCACTCTGTTGACCGGCTCGAACACCCGGGTCAGGTATCTCTACCTGACCCTTCAACAGCGTCCGGTCGGCGCGAGGAACTGGTCGAACGTGAGGACCTTCCGTACCAACAGCGTCGGAACCGTCACCATCAACAAGAACCCGACGAAGCGCACCGACTACCGGTGGCGATTCGCAGGCACCACGTCCTACGACGCGAACTACAGCCCCGTCGTCCGGCTGTACTGAAGACCGCTCTCACGGCCCGCTGACCTCATCCGCTGCGGTCCGGATGTGGCCTTCCGCTGTTGGTCCGGCTGACAGCATCCCTCGTGGGACTGCGCGGTTGTCCGGGCATCAGCGAGCACCACGTCGGCCACCCGTCGGACGCTTTCTGGAGTCGCTCGGGTGACGAGGAGCATCGTGACTCCGGAGTCCTCCCAGCGCTTCACCCCGGCTCGGACTTCGTCCGGTGAACCGACGATGCTGATCTCCTCGATCAGGACGTCCGGGACCAGCGACGCGGCTTCGTCCTTCTTCCCGGCGAGATACAGGCCTCCGATCTCCTTGGCAAGATCGGCGTAGCCCATCCGGGCAAACAGCTGCTGGTGGAAGTGCTGGTCCTTGGCGCCCATGCCGCCCATGTACAGCGCGAGGAACGGACGCATGGCGTCCCGGACTGCCGCGGTCTCGGCAGCCGAGTCGGTGACGACCACATTGCACGTTGCGGCGACCTCGAAGCTCTCCCGGGTGTTCCGTGCTTCCGAACGCGCGAATCCTTCGTCGAGCCACTCGTTGTAGACCGGCGCCATGCTCGGCGTGAAGTAGATCGGTAGCCAGCCGTCGGCGATCTCGGCCGCGAGGGCGACGTTCTTCGGGCCCTCTGCGCCCATCCAGATCGGAACGTCCGCCCTGAGCGGATGAACGATCGATCTCAGTGGTTCGCCGAGCCCGGTTGACCCTCGACCAGAGAAGGGCAACGGGTAGTGGAGCCCGTCGTTCGCCACCGGTGCCTCGCGAGCGAGTACCTGCCGCACGATGTCGATGTACTCCCGCGTGCGCGCCAGCGGACGCGAGAACGGCTGCCCGTACCAGCCCTCCACCACCTGAGGGCCGCTCACGCCGAGTCCGAGGATGACTCGTCCGCCGGTCAGGTGGTCCAACGTCAGCACCTGCATCGCCGTCGATGCTGGCGATCGAGCAGACATCTGTGCGATCGCGGTCCCCAACCTGATCCGATCCGTGGCTGAGCCCCACCACGCCAACGGGGTGAAGGCATCAGAGCCCCACGACTCGGCTGCGAACACGGCGTCGAAGCCGCTGTCTTCGGCAGCCGCAAGCAGCTCGTCGATCCCGGTCGGTGGCTGTGCCATCCAGTAGCCGAGGTTGAGTCCCAGGCGCACGCAGGTGCCCTTTCGTTCGGGATCTGTTCGGACGGGCCAGCGCCCCGGGGTCACGCGACCGCGGTGCCGGCCGCACAGGCGATCGCCTGAGCGCGGTTGGTGACTCCGAGCTTGCGGAGGATCTGCTTGACGTGGGACTTGACCGTGTCGAGCGCGATGACCAATCGGGCTGCGATGTCCCTGTTGCTGGCGCCAGCGACGATCAGCTGCAGCACCTCCAGCTCGCGGGCAGTGAGCTCGGCCAGCGAGTCGATACGGGTGGCGATGAGCATCCCGGGGCTGCACGCCATCGCAGCTCGCGGCTGGTCGTTGATCCCGTGCAGCGCCGCGGACAGGACTCGCTCGACATGGTTGACCTGGCCCTGGACGCGCTCCATGAGCACACGACGTTCGTGGATCCGGCTGAAGCCCTCCGCGAAGGCCCACAGGACGTCGCGGTCTACTTCGTCCGCCTGCCGGTTGGACCCGAAGTGATCGGCGTGCAGGAAGCCCACCACCACACCCCCCGAGATCAGGGGCGCCACGGCATACGAGGTGGACTGTCCCGCCTCGACGATGATGTCCCGGTGGATCTCGCCGGCACCGGTGTCCCGAACGACCGCCGGCATCCGTTCAGTCAGCAAACGGGCCTCGGGAGTCGAGCCGTGCAGGGGGATCGCGGCATCGACCCAATCGTCGAACCACGAACCGTCACCCTCCGCGAAGTACCCCGAGGCCGGGACCCAGCTCCCTGAGTCCACCCGGGACAGCACGGCACGGCTGAAGTCGCAGCGATTGGCGAACTCGGCGCAGGCTGCCCCGACCAGATCCTCCGAGCTCGGCAATGTTCTCAACCTGTTCAGGCCATCCGCGCATTCGGTCAGTCGCCGGGTCGACGAGGTCAGGTCAGCCTGGTGCATCTCGAGCGCCAGCTGCTGGAAGTCGAGTGCAAGGAGATAGAGAGCGTGAGCTGAGGTGTCATCCGAGGTTCCGACCAGTTCCGCACGACCCAGACAGACGCGGGCGAGGTCGGCGATGGTGTCGGGCGCGAACTCGAGAGCGGGATCGGCAGGGCTGAAGATCTCGGCAGAGCTGTCGAGCAGGTCGGACAGATCGGCGCGCAGGTCCCGCACGCGCGACTTCAGCGCCATACTGGAGTGGTTGTGGTCGTCGCGACGTCGGGTGGCGAACGCGGTGGATGTAGGTCGTCCGGTGATCATCACGACCCCCTGATCTGGTTGGCCGACATTGTGAGGTAGCGCGCGATGGCTTCGGCACGGTTCGCAGCACGCATCTTGCGCAGGATGTGCTTCACGTGCGACTTGACCGTCGTCTCGGACACCGTGAGGCGGTCCGCGATCTGGGCGTTGGTCGCTCCGCTGACCAGGACGGCGAACACCTCGCGCTCGCGCGCGGTCAGCAGCCTGTCGAGCGGGACTGCCTGGGACGAGGACGCAGCGGTGTCGGCGTGCGTGGACGTGACCTCGAGGTTGACCGGAGCTGTCGAGAGCTCCTCAACTGCTCTCTCGGCCGCCGCGAGTGCCGCACTGATCTGATCCCGCCGGGTGCCGATGGTGTCCAGGAGCGCCAGCCGTTCGAGCACCAGGCCGAGTCCGTCGGCGAACGACCGAAGCGTCACGCGATCGCATTCGTCCAGCACACGACCCGACGGCTGGGCATCTGCATGGATCAGGCCGACGACCTGGTCGGCTGCAACGATCGGGGCCACGACGTACGACGTGCATCCGGCGACGTCGACCAGGGCAGGCAGTGTTCGCGATTCCTCCGAGGCACTCCCGACGAGCACGGTCTTGCGTCGACGGATCACCTCCGCCTCGATCATCCCGCTCCCCAGGGCGATCTCGGCCCCGTTGACGAACACGCCGAAGGCCATCGTCTGAGCGCTGAGCTGCTCGCCAGCTGCATGCCAGGCCTCGGGCCGCCAGGTCGAGCCTTCGACCCGTGACAGCAGGACCCGGTCGAAGTCGCCTGCCCAGCAGAGTTCGGCGGGTGCAGCTCGCACCACGTCCTGGTAGGTGCTCCCGGTGCGGATCCGGTCCAGCGCGGCACTCACACGACGCGAGGCGAGCAGCGGCCGCGACCCGGGCTTGCGGACGAGTTCGGCGCGCGCGGCCTCCATGTCGGCGATGAGGTCAGCAACGTCCGCGGTGCTGACCGCGGAGGACTCCCAACGGTCAGCAACCTCGGTCAGAGCGCGGATCGGGTCGTCGCTCGGGGCGGACTCGGCGAACGACCGCAAGGTCCGGGCCAGCCGCTGCTGCCGCTCAGCCACGTCGGCCTGCCATTCGGCTGCGGCGACGGTCCGTTGAACTGGAATGGTCCCAGGTCCCGCCGCGCGTGCAGTGTCTCGCACCTCTTGTTTACCCACAATTTACATGTTGCGTGACGGCCGACACAGTGTCAACACAATTCGACATACTTTCACGCGGCAAAGCGCACAAATGCGGACAGTTCGACGATGTACTGGCACGTCTCGATAAGTTATTGGCGATTTACTTAACGGAGATGGGATCGCGCCGAGTCGTACTGTTCACGGACCCGTTCGACCAGAGCATCCACGGTCGGGACGTCCCTGACCAACGTCACGCCGTGCCCTGCGCTCCACACCGACGGGTCGGCAACGAGGCGGTCCTGCTGGAAGTCGCCCGCGTTGACAGGGCTGTTGGTCAACGCCCGGGCGTCAAGCCAGCCGGCCAGCAGACTGGCAGGCAGGCCGCCGACCTCGTCGCTGAGTCGGACGTCGTCCATCGTCGCCTCGACGAGGGCATCGCGGTAGTCGGACGACGCCAGACTCTCGGCAGTGGCGATGAAGGGTGTGCCCATGTAGGCGAGGTCTGCCCCCAGCACCTGGGCGGCGTACAGCGCCACACCGTCAGCGATCCCCCCAGCGAGCACGATCGTTCCGGCAAAGATCTCGCGCACAGCGCGAACGAAGGCGAAGGGATTGGCCTGCCCTGTCTGGCCGCCCGCTCCGGCGGAGAGCAGGACCAGGCCGTCGACACCAGCGGCGATGGCCTTCTCGGCCTGCCGCAAGGTCGCCACGTCGGCGAGGACGCGGCACCCCGATGCCTGGAGTCGGGGCACGACCGGCGCCGGCGAACCGACGCTCGTGATCACCAGCTCGACACCGTGGGCGATCAGGCGATCGAGGTCCGCGTCGAGGCGGGCATTGCTCGGGTGCACGACGAGGTTCGGCGCGATCGGCGCCACGGGCACGTTGCCACCCACGGCAGATAGTTCGCGGCCGATCCGGTCCAGCCAGTCGTCGAGCTCGGTGACCGAGGTCGCGTTGTGCGTCGGGAAGGAGCCGATCACCCCGTTGCGGCAGGTGGCGATCATCAGATCCGGTCCTGACACTCCGGTCATCGGTGCGGCGATCAGGGGTAGCGAAAGCCGGGACGCGAGAGATTCATCGATCGTCATGGGAGCCTCTCGGTCGGTCTCGGCGCCTCAGCAAGTAAATAGCGAAGGTGAGTAGTGAGCGCGTCAGGTAGCATTCTGGTGGAGTGATCTGCTGAGTAAGTAAATCACGAGTAACCACCGTGAACAACAGGTGAGCACAGCTGCGCAAGGGGAGCCCATGGTCCAGGAGGCCCGGTCCGAACCCGTCGGGCGCGCCCGCAGGCCGCGGGATCGCAAGGCACAGATCGTGAACGCCGCTGGTGACCTGTTCTACCGGCGGGGGTACCACAACGTCGGCACGGGCGAGATCGCAAGCAGCGTGGGGATCACAGCCGGGGCGCTCTACCGTCACTTCGCGAGCAAGCAGGACATGCTGGCCGAGGCGCTGATCGATGCGTTCGACCACGCCCTGGATCTCGTCGACCAGGAATCACCGACTGACCTGGCAACCCTGATCGACGGTCTGGCAGCCACTGCTGGTCAGCGGCGCCATCTCGGGGTGCTCTGGAACCGGGAGGCCCGTCATCTCGACGACGCGCGGCGGGGACGGATGCGCGAGCGGTTCTTCGGATTCGTGAACGAGTTCCAGGCGAACCTCGACGTCGTGCGACCTGAGCTCGGACCCGGAGACGCAGCACTGCTGTCGTGGTGTGCCCTCGCGGTGCTCACCAGCCCGTCGTACCACCGCACCGAGCTGTCGCGCGACGGCATCGTCGACCTGCTGAACCGGATGGCGTTCGCGGTGTGCACCACCACACTTCCCGCACACGTGCCCGCCTCCGGCGCAACGCCGGCAGGGGCGACCGGTCTAGCCCCGAGCTCGCGACGGGAGTCGATCCTCGCCGCGACGACACGGTTGTTCTACATCCGTGGGTACCAGGCGGTGAGCATGGATGACATCGGAGCCGCCGTCGGTATGACCAACGCTGGGATCTACAAGTACTTCGACAGCAAGGCCGAACTTCTCGCGGCCACGATTGCTCGTGCGTCCGAGCCACTTCAACTCGGCCTGACCCGTGCCTTGGCGTCGGCCCGCACTCCGGCGGAGGGTCTCTCCAACGCGCTGGACGCCTACATCGACTTCGCGCTGGTGCACCACGACCTGGTCGGGATCCTGGTGTCCGAGGTGACCAACCTTCCCGACGACCAGAGGCACAGTGTCCGTCGGTCGCAGCACGACTACGTCGAAGAATGGGTTCGGTTGCTCACGGGAGCCCGCCCCGAACTGGCAGAGGTCACGGCACGGTTCGTCGTGCACGCGGCCTTGACGGTGGTCAACGACGCTGTCCGTACTGCTGACTTGATGCGTCGGCACGGACTGGGCGAAGACCTGCGCCTGGTCGCCCAACGGATCCTGGCTGTCGACCTCAGCTCTCCCTCAACGCTGCCACGACAGCGTTCCGAACCGCCTCTGACATCGGGTACGGCGCATACAGGGTGAACCGGTCGACGATGTCGGCGTAGCGCTTGCGCACGGTGGCACCGACGTCGTCGGGTGACCCGACAGCGGCGAACTCGTTGAGCACGTCGTCATCGACCAGAGCCGTCATCTCGCCCCATCGTTTCGCGACCGAAAGCCGGTGGAGCTCCTCGTGCAGGTCTCCCCAGCCGTGCAGATCCAAGACGGAGCGGTACGCCGGAGTCGCTCCGTAGAAGGCGATCTGGGACCGCACCGCCTCGATCGCTTTCCCGAGCTCGCCATCATCTGCTCCCGTGGCAACCAGACCAGGCAGACACACGGTGAAGTCGGCCCGATCGCGCGGCGCGTCCTTCAGCCCCGCGAAGATCTGCGGCAGGGTGACGCCGCGCAGGTGGCGTTCGGTCATGAAGCTGTGCACGATCACCCCGTCCGCGGTTCTGCCGGCGACAGCGTTCATGCGTGGGCCGACCGCGGCTAGCACGATCGGTGGTGCGCCCCACGGATGAGCAGCGGGTCGGAACATCGGAGTCATCAACGTGTGCTGGTAGAAACGCCCTTCGAACGAGAGGTCGCTCCCGTCCTGCCAACAGGTCCAGATCGCCCGGACGGCCTCGATGAACTCGGTCATCCGTTCGGTCGGTTCCGACCAGGGCATCCCGAACCGGCGCGTGATGTGTGCCTTCACCTGTGAACCCAGGCCCAGGACGAAGCGTCCCGAGCTGAGTGCCTGCAGGTCGTTGGCGGTCGCAGCGATGGTCATCGGGTTGCGAGCGAACGCGACGGCGATCGCGGTGCCGAGCGTCAGGGAGGGCGACTGGCGCGCGGCGAGCGCCAGCGGAAGGAAGGGGTCTCGTCCCACCTCGGTGGTCCAGACGCCGTCGAAACCGGTGCGTTCCGCGCTCGCGATCTGGTCCTCCAGCGCTGCCAGATCGCCGCCCGCGGTGCCGTCGATCGATCCGCCGATGTTGCCGTCGATCAGCATGGTTGCCCTTGTCGTGGCTCAGTAGGACCGGGGTAGGTCGAGGGTGTGCTGGGCGACGTGGTTGAGGATCATCTCCCGGCTGACCGGGGCGATCCGCAGGAGGCGAGCAAGGCCCCAGAGAGGGATGAGCCCGACGTCGCGCGACACCCCGTGTCCGCCGTGGGTCTGGATCGCGGCATCGACTGCGGCAAGCGCAGCCTCGGCGGCAGCGTACTTCGCCATGTTGGCGGCTTCGCCGGCCGGAAGGCCCTGGTCGTGGAGAAAGGCGGCCTTGGCCGTCATGAGCGCGGCGAGCTCGACCTCGATCCGGGCCTTGGCGAGGGCATGCGACACGCCTTGATGGGTGCCGATCGGCTGCCCCCAGACGGACCGGGTGCGTGCGTACTCGGCAGCCTTGTCCAGCGCGTAGCGGCCGATGCCGACGCAGAGGGCCGCGCCGGTCACCCGCTCCGGGTTGAGGCCGTGGAACACCTGACGGAATCCGTCACCCTCGGTGCCGATGAGCCTGTCGGCCGGTACCCGCACGTCGTCGAAGAACACCGTGTACTGGCGTTCGGGGATCTCGACGGACACCGGGATCACGTGCAGCTCGAGTCCGGGGGCGTCGCTGTCGACGACGAACAGGGACAGACCGGTCTCGCTCGTCCTTGCGACCACGAGGATGTGGCCGGCGACATCGATCCCGGAGATGTAGTGCTTCTGCCCGCGCAGGATGAAGTCGTTGCCGTCCCGCGTGGCGTGTGTCGTGATCTCCTGGGTGTTCGTGCCGGCGTCCGGCTCGGTGATCGCAAAGACCATCCGTTCGCTGCCGTCGGCCAGTCCGGGCAGCCAGCGGGCCTGTTGATCCGCGGACCCGTAGCGCGTCAGAACCTCTCCCGAGATGGCGCTCGAGACGAGCAGCAACAGCAGCGGGCAACCCTGAGCCGCAGTCTCCTCGGTGACGATCGCCAGCTCGGCAAGACCGGCTCCGCCGCCGCCGTGGCTCTCGGGCAGGTTGACGCCGATGAAGCCCTGGTCCCCGAGCGCCGTCCAGAGCTCGCTGGTGAACTCGCGTTCTTCGGCGTGGGAGGTGTAGTAGGAGTTGCCGAATTTAGCCGTGATCGCCGCTACCGCGTGACGAAGGTCGGTGTGCTCTGAGGAGGGCGTGAAATCCATGCCGCGTCTCTCAGTGGTCCCGGAAGCGCTCGAACGCCTGCTGCGCCTCGGAGGACGCCAGGACCGAGGCCTGGCTCAGCGCTTCCATCTCGAGGGAGGACTGCAGGGTTCCACCTGCGCTCGAGTGCAGGAGCTTCTTGGTCATGCCCACGGCCATGCGCGACTGGGCGGAGAGGCGGTGCGCCAGGCTGGTGGCGTGCTCCAACGCCTCGGACGGCGTATCGGTGACGCTGTTGATCAACCCCATCTCCAGGGCAGTTGCAGCGTCGATCTCATCGGCCAGGAGCATCAGTTCCTTGGCCCGACGCAGACCGACGAGCCGGGGCAGGACATAGGCACCTCCGAAGTCCGGCACCACGCCGCGCCGCAGGAACACCTGGCAGAAGCGGGTGTTGCGCGATGCCACGACGAAGTCGCATGCCATCGCGAGATTGAACGCACCGCCGTAGGCGATCCCGGAGACGGCGGCGACGATCGGGAGGGGACTGTTCCAGACCGCCGTTGCTGCCCGCTGGTAGGAGCGCATGAACCTGATCGGTGCGTCGTCGTCGGTCTCAGCGACGACGTTCAGCACTCCGTCGGCATCGCCGCCCGCAGAGAAGTTCTCACCTGCCCCGGTGAGGACGACGGCATGCACCTTGTGATCTCGCTCTGCTGCCACGATCTCGTCGTGCAGCGAGTCGGCGGTCGAGGCAGCCAGCGAGTTGAGGCGATGCAAGCCGGACAGGGTCAGGGTGCGGACCGGTCCGTCGTTGGTGACTTCGATCGCAGTGTCCATGTCGTTCGCCTTTACCTCGGGTCGAGCAGTGCACGGGGGATGTCGACGTGTCGGGAACGCAGGTACTCGCCGAGGCCCTTGGCCTGGGGGTCCGGCCGTGGGGACCCGGCGACGCCGGTGCCGAGGAGTCCGACGACGACCAGGTTGAGTGCATTCAGGTTGGGCAGCGGCCAGCGGCGGATGGCGAGGTCGTTCGCTTCGGGCAGCAGCTCGCGCACGCGGTCCGGGGTGAGGTAGCTCCACAACCACAGGAAGGACTGCTCGTCGCGGGTCCAGACGCCCACGTTCGCGTTGCCGCCCTTGTCACCTGATCGGGTGGCGCAGATCGTTCCGAGTGGTACGCGACTCGTCGGGCCGGTCAGGAGATGGTCCGGAGCAGGAGGGGGCTCCGTGACCACGGTGGTCGTGGCCACGCCGGATGCTGACGGTACGACGTGCTCGGTACCGTCCGGGAGGACTACCCGGTGCGTCACTGTCTCGGCGGGCACCAAGGTCGGCCAGTACACGCCGTACGCGCTCTCGGCGGTCGGGGGCGTGGTCGTGTGGAAGCCTGCGTACCCGCCTAGAGCGAGCTCCATCGTCGCGTTCGAGAACCGCCGCCCGACCTTGCTGGCGTCAGGGTCCATGACGGTGACCCTCAGGTGAGCCGCGGCCTGTTCGTTCGTCGGTGCGTCCGGCTGGTCGAACCGGAGCAGGCGTACGTCGACCTGCTCGAACGACTCTTCGCCGCCGAGGATGTCGAACAGTTGAGCCCGGGCCCAGCTGGCCTTCTCCTCGATGTCGAGGCCGGTCAGCACCAGGGTCATGGTGTTGCGGTATCCGCCAAGGAAGTTCACCGCGACCTTGAGGTCGAGGGTCGGGGGACTGCCGGTGGCGCCTGCCATGAGGACGCGGTCCGGGCCCTCCTGGCTGAGTCGGATCGAGTCGAAGTGGGCCACCACGTCGGGGTTCGCGTACGCGGGGGAGTCGATCTCGTAGAGCAGCTGTGCGGTCACCGTGCCGGGTGAGACCAGGCCACCAGTGCCCTCGTGCTTGGTGATCACCGTGCTGCCGTCGTGGGCAACCTCGGCGATCGGGTAGCCAGGCGCACGGCGGTCCGTCACCTCGGCGAGGTACGCGTAGTTTCCACCGGTGGCCTGCGGGCCGCACTCGATGACGTGACCGGCAGCAACGGCACCCGCGACGGCGTCGTGGTCGGACGGAGTCCAGCCGTGCCACCAGGCGGCGGGCCCGACGACCAGCGATGCATCGGTCACCCGGGGGCAGATCACGATGTCCGCGTCTGCGTCGAGAGCCTCGACGATTCCCCAGGCGCCGAGGTACGCATTCGCAGTCACCGGCTTCGCGCCCGCGTCCGCCAGGGACTGTCCGGTGTCAAGGTTGGCGAGCAGGTGGCCGTCGGCAACCAGTTCGGGGATCTGTTCGGCGAGGTCGTCACCGTGGATGTAGGCAATGTTGGGAGCGAGCCCCAGGCGCTGCGCCAGGTCGCCGATCTCGGTCGCGAGGCCGGCAGGGTTCAGTCCGCCAGCGTTGGCGACGACCCGGATTCCGCGGTCGAGACAGGTTCCGAGGACCTGTTCCATCTGGGTCAGGAACGTCTT
>NZ_JAOPXI010000025.1 GCF_025965215.1 Marmoricola sp. | reverse complement strand
GCATCGGTTCGAGTCTCGCATCGCCCACCGACACGTCGCATCCGACTTATGCGGGACCTCGCAAAACGCCTCGCGGGCTCGCGTCTCCTCGTTAAGGTGACGACGGAGCGACGGGAGGCAAGCTGGTGGACCACGGTATTCCGGCGACCCAGCGGGGGCGCAAGCACCTGCTGGTGCGTGAATACGTGCGTTCCCTGATCGTCGACGCGGAACCCGGCAGCCCCGCCCCCTCCGAGCGCGACCTCGTCGAGCAGTTCGGGGTGGCGCGGATGACGGTCCGCCATGCCCTCGACGGTTTGGTGGCTCAGGGCCTGCTCGAGCGGATTCCGGGTCGTGGCACCTTCGTGACCAAGCCGCTGATCGACATGCAGATGCGGCTCTCCTCGTTCTCCGAGGAGATGGAACGCCGAGGCAAGGTCCCCGAGTCGCGCACCCTGCTGGCCCGGCGCGAGACCGCCGGTCCGGGTCTGGCCCGCGCCCTGGAGGCCGAGGTCGGAGCGCCGATCGTGCACTGGGAGCGGTTGCGGTTGGCCGACAGCCAGCCGATCGCCATCCAGCACGTCTACCTCTCCCTCGAGACGTTCCCGCGCTTCCTCGACGATGCCCTGCCCTCGAGCCTGTACTACTTCTTCGCCGACCGGGACCTGATGCCGACCTGGGGCGAGGACTCCGTCGTTGCCGCGGTGGCGACCGAGGAGGAGGCGCAGTCGCTCGAGCTCGACCCGGGTGCGCCGGTGCTGCACATCTCGCGCCGCTCCTTCTGCCGCGAGGTTGCGGTCGAGGTGACCCGCAGCATCTACCGCGCCGACCGCTACACCCTCTGGGTGCCTGTCCTGCGCCCGGAACACCTCCGCTAACCCGTCGCCTGCACAACGGTGGTCGAGCTCGTCGAAACCTCAGAGACCGCCGACCGGTGCGACCACGACGCCGACCTCTTCGCAGACCCAGCTGGGGTCCGGGCCGCCGAGGTCGGGGTCGACGTACAGGGCGTGGGTGCTGTGCTCGCAGGCCGTGCAGACCGGCCAGCGTCCGGCTGACTCCAGCAGCGCGTCCTGGACGTCCTGGGCGACCAGGCCGACGACGAACGGCCGACCGTCTGGCCACTGCTCCAGCCACCACGCGCGCTGGGCGAGAGCCTCCTCGAGCAGGGAAACTCCCTCGGCGTCGGCGACGCCGGTCTTCTCCATGTCGCGCAACACCAGCGCGCGCGCCGTCATCACCGGGTCGTCGAATGCCACGATGACCATTGTGTCCCCTCCCTGTGCACCGACGCCTGAAGCCGCACCCTTGCTCGAGGTCACCGTCCTGCATGCCCGCGACGCCGCGGCGGCCACTGCCGGAGAGGCGGATGCGCTGCTCTTCGTCGCCGAGCCGGCCTCGGGCGGCCGGTCGCCGGACCCGTCGACGGTCTCCGCGATCGTGCGCGAGACCGACCTGCCGGTCCGGGTGATGCTGCGGACGCGCGACTCGCTCGAGGTCGATGCCGCGGGTTTCACCGAGCTCGTGACCCTGGCCCGCGCCTATGTCGAGCTCGGTGCCGAGGGCCTGTCCTTCGGCTTCCTGGACCGCGACCTCGAGGTCGACCGGGCGACCTGCAGTGAGCTGGCCGCCGAGCTGTCCGGTGTGCCCTGGACCTTCCACCGCGGGTTCGACTCCGCTCTCGAGGCGCGGCGCGCGTGGCGCGACGTGCAGATGCTGCCCGGGCTGGTCGGCGTCGCGTCCGCAGGGTCGACCCGCGGCCTGGCCTCGGGAAGCGAGGAGCTGATCTCCCGTGCCCAGGGTGATCCGCGGATCGCAGCCCTGCTGTTGGCGTGCGGTGGCCTGGAGGCCGAGCACGTGCCGTGGCTGATCCGCGCCGGCGTCCGTCGGTTCGGCCTGTCCGACGAGGTGCGACCTGACGGATCCTGGACCAAGGCGTACGTCGATCCTGCTGCGGTTCGAGCGTGGCGCCTGCTCGTCGACGACGCCCACCAGCGTGCGCTCGGCGTACCGGTCGACTGACCCGCGCCGGCTCCGTTTGCCCGAATCCGCCCGAAACGGTGGACATCTCCGCCTGCGCGAGACAGGGTGGGCCGGGATGTCGGCCGTGTGCCGGCGGGACTTCGGAAGGAAATCGTGTGAAGCGTGTCGTCGTACTGATCGTGTGTTCGGTTCTGGCCATCACGGTCTCGGGGTTCACCGGCGCACAGGCAGAACCTGTCGCTCCTGCTCAGGCAGCGTTCGCCCCGACCCTGGCCGCATGGGCGTCCTGTTCGGGCGGGGGCATGCAGTGCTCGACGCTGACGGTCCCGCTGGACTACGCCAACCCTGACAACGGCAAGACGGTCAAGATCGCCGTCAGCCGGGTCCTGGCCGACCCGACCGCCGGTGCCTACCAGGGCATCATGGTCGTGAATCCAGGTGGACCCGGCGGCTCTGGCCTGCCGTACGCGAACCTCCAGGGAGCCGTGCCGAACGGCGGCGGCATGACCTACGACTGGATCGGGTTCGACCCGCGCGGGGTCGGCAGCAGCCAGCCGTCGCTGCACTGCAACTCGCACTACTTCGGGAACAACCGGCCCGACTTCAAGCCGTCCAACCGGCGCCTGATGCGCTACTGGATCAGGAAGACCAACGGCTACGCGGCGGCGTGCGGTCGCAGCGCGGCGAAGCCGCTGCTGCCGTTCATGAGCACGCGCGATGTGGTCAAGGACATGGAGAGCCTGCGGGTGGCCTACCAGGCCCAGTTCAACCCGCTGCTCGATGCCGCCAAGATCGCGAAGCTCGACACGCTCAACTTCTACGGCTTCTCCTACGGCTCCTACCTCGGCCAGGTCTACGCGACCATGTACCCGAACCGGGTGGGCAAGTTCGTCCTCGACGGCATCGTCGACCCGACGAACTACTGGTACGGCGCGAACCTCCAGCAGGAGATCTTCTTCGACCGCAACATCAACGTGTTCTTCAACTGGATGGCGCGCCACCACAGCGTCTTCCACCTGGGAAGGAGCGGCAAGAACATCCGTGCCGGGTTCAACCTCGTGCTCAAGCAGCTCGACAAGCACCCGCTCGCCAACGGACGCCTCGGCCCCGACGAGCTCACCGACGCGATGCTCGACGCGGGCTACTACGTCTACGACTGGGCAACGATCGGTGCGGCCTACTCCGACCTGGTCCGGCACCACCACGGCAAGGCGCTGTTCGACATGTACGCCGCAGCCAACCAGGGCGACGACAACGGGTACGCCGTCTACGACGCGGTCCAGTGCACCGACGTGTACCGGCCTCCGTTCCGCAAGCAGATGAGAGACGCGCGCCGGATCAACCGGACGCACCCGTTCCTCGCGTGGGACAACACCTGGTACAACGCGCCGTGCTTCCACTGGCCGGCCCCGTCGCACCAGCGCGTCTACGTCACCGGTGCGCGCGTGACCGGCAAGGTGCTGCTGATCAACGAGACACTCGACGCGGCCACGCCGTACTCGGGTGCCCTCACCGTGCGTGGACGCTTCCCGACGTCGCGACTGATCGCCGGCGTCGGCGGTACGACGCACGCGTCGTCGCTCTCGGGCGTCGCCTGTGTCGATGACCGGATCGCGAGCTTCCTCGCGACCGGAGCGCTGCCGGCCCGGGTCTCGGGGCGGCGTGCCGACGTCAACTGCCCGCACGTCCCGCCGCCGCCGGCCAACGGCTCCTCGAGGGTGGCGTTCCGGATGCTCAGTGCTGGGATGTCGCCGGCGCTGCGCGAGGAGCTGATGGCGGCGCAGACGATCGGACTGCGCTGAGTCAGTCGACCACCTTGCCGATGTCGGCTGCGTCCAGGATCCGGTACGCGTACCCCTGTTCTGCCAGGAAGCGCTGCCGGTTCTGGGCGAAGTCGGCGTCGACGGTGTCGCGCGCGACGATCGTGTAGAACCGGGCTGTCCGGCCGTCCGCCTTCGGCCGGAGCAGCCGGCCGAGCCGCTGGGCCTCCTCCTGGCGTGACCCGAACGACCCGCTCACCTGGATCGCGACGGCGGCCTCGGGCAGGTCGATCGAGAAGTTCGCGACCTTCGAGACGACCAGCAGGTCGATCTCGCCCTCGCGGAACGCGGCGAACAGCTCCTCGCGTTCCTTCACGCTCGTCTCGCCCTTGATCACCGGGGCGCCGAGGTGCTCGCCGAGCTCGTCGAGCTGGTCGAGGTACTGGCCGATCACCAGCGTCGGCTCGCCCAGGTGCTGGGCAACGAGCTGTTCGGCAACCCTCGACTTGGCCGGCGTGCAGCTGGCCAGCCGATAGCGCTCGTCGGCATCGGCGGTCGCGTACGCCAGCCGCTCGCCCTCGGGCAGGGTGACGCGGACCTCGACGCAGTCCGCCGGGGCGATCCAGCCCTGCGCCTCGATGTCCTTCCACGGGGCGTCGAAACGCTTGGGGCCGATCAGGCTGAAGACGTCGCCCTCGCGACCGTCCTCGCGGATCAGGGTCGCGGTGAGGCCGATCCGGCGACGGGCCTGCAGGTCGGCGGTCATCCGGAAGATCGGGGCGGGCAGCAGGTGCACCTCGTCGTACACGACCAGGCCCCAGTCGCGGGCGTCGAGCAGCTCGAGGTGGGGGTAGACGCCCTTCCGGCGCAGCGTCAGGACCTGGTACGTCGCGATGGTGACCGGACGGATCTCCTTGCGGGCGCCCGAGTACTCACCGATCTCCTCCTCGGTCAGAGTGGTTCGCTTGAGCAGCTCGGCCTTCCATTGACGGGCGCTGACCGTGTTAGTGACCAGGATCAACGTGGTCGCCTGCGCGTGCGCCATCGCCGCCGCGCCGACGATCGTCTTGCCGGCACCACAAGGCAGGACGACGACCCCCGAGCCGCCGTGCCAGAACGACTCGGCCGCCTGCTTCTGGTAGTCGCGCAGCTGCCACCCGTCCTCGACGAGGGCGATCGCATGGGCCTCGCCGTCGACGTAGCCGGCGAAGTCCTCCGCTGGCCAGCCCAGCTTGAGAAGCGCCTGCTTGAGGTTGCCGCGCTGGGAGGGGTGCACTGACACGGTGTCCTCGTCCAGCATCTCGCCGAGCATGCCGGCGACCTTCTTGCTGCGGATCACCTCGGTGAACACGGCGCGGTCGGTGGTGGCCAGGACCAGGCCGTGGACCGGGTGTTTCTCCAGGCGCAGGCGGCCGTAGCGGTCCATCGTCTCGGCGATGTCGACCAGGAGCGAGTGCGGGACCGCGTAGCGACTGAACGCGAGCAGGGTGTCGATGACCTGCTCGGCGTCGTGGCCGGCAGCGCGTGCGTTCCACAGGCCGAGCGGGGTGAGCCTGTAGGTGTGGATGTGCTCGGGCGAACGTTCGAGCTCGGCGAACGGGGCGATCGCCCGGCGCGCCTCGGCAGCGCGCTCGTGGTCGACCTCCAGCAGGAGGGTCTTGTCCGACTGGACGATCAGGGGGCCGTCGTTCACGGCGTCAGGCTCACGATCACCGCGTGAGTTTACTCGGGTGCCGATGCGAGTCGGGCCTGCGTGATCCGGTGCACCGCGAAGGAGCGGACCTCCTCGGTGCGCGCGTCGTACGCCGAGAGCTGGCCACCGCCGACCTCCAGCGGCTTGACCACCCGTTCCGAGGACGTGCCGTGGTTGTCGAGATAGCCGATCCAGACCTCGGCCGAGGTCTCGGCGGCCTCACGCAGCAGGCTCATCACGTCGGCGGGTGCGCGCGCCGGACCTCGCACGGGACGTTCGGCGGCGGCACGATCACCGGCCCGGATCGCTGCGACGACCGCCGAGGTGCGGGCGGCTCGGCGCGCGTCGGCGCGGACCTCAGCGGTGCGCGACCGGGGTGTGCGGGCCCGGAACTCGTCGGGCCGGGCGATCCGGACGGTGCCGTCAGCTGCCTCGACCACGGGTGCCGCGCCGAGCTCGCGGAGCCTCGGCAGGAGGACCTGGAGGGGCACATCGGAGACGATCACCGTCGGCGCGATCCGGCGCAGCCGGAGCGATGCGGCAGCGGAGTTGTGCATCAGCTCGGTCAGCGCGGTCTCGTCGTCGCTGCGCAGGAACGCCTCCGCCGCACCGAGCCGCAGGGTGCCGAAGCGCCGGGCGACGTCGTCGACCAGGTAGTCGAGCGCCTGCGGGACCGGGGTCCGCGAGGAGGTGGCGAGGAAGTCCTTGACCTCGACGGCCGACCACCCCGAGTCGAAGCTGCGGCGGACCGAGTCGACGGTGAAGCGGTAGACGGTGGCGCCGCCACGCGACTCGACGTCGGCCAGCAGGGCCAGTCGCCGTGCGAACTCCTGCTCGAGCGGGCCGGGAGCGACCGCGGTCAGGTCGGCCTGGATCAGCACGTGGTCGACGGGTGTCGGGAGCAAGTCGGACAGGGCCGGTGCCGGGTCGTCGCCGGCCAGCAACATCCTGCCGAAGCCCGACAGGCCGCTGAGACCGGTGAGCCCGAGCGCTGCGGCTTCCTCCAGGGTGGTGGCCGTCAGGTCGAGGCGAGCAGCCGGGCGCCGCGGATGGCGCCAGCGCAGACGCGCGACCAGGGAGGCGGTCCCGGTACCGGCAGCAAGGGCTCGGCCGACCGGCAGGTCCGCGAGCGCTTCCAGGGTCGTTCGCCGGTCGCCGGGAAGCCAGGACCGTTCGAGCCCGGGGGAGAGGGCGTTGATCGGCTTGTCGCCGTCACGTCCGCCGACCGCCGACGCGAGCCTGGGGTTGTCGAGCCAGGCCCTGGCCAGCACCTGCCAACGTTCAGCAGTCGATCGAGCTGCCCAGGCGTCGTACGCGTCGGTCGGCAGCCAGGCCGAGTCGAGGTCGTCGTTCATCCCCTGTGCGAGCAGGTGCGCCGCAGCGGCTGTCTCGATGACCAGTGCTGTTGCGGCCAGCTCGGCGTGGATCAGGTCGGCCGCCGCACGTAGGTCGCGGACACCGAGCCCACCGGCCCTCAGGCCTGCCGGTGGCCGGGTGGCCCAGGCCTCCAGCAACATCTCGGTACGTCGGGTGAACTCGTACGCCGCACCCGCCGCGGCTCGGTCGATCTGGGCCGCGGTCCGCTCGCTGTCGGCGAGCTCGGGAGCGATGTCGACGGGGTACCGGGTCGATCGCCCGCCACGCAGGTGCAGCCGGACCGTCCACGGCACCACCACGTGCCGGTCGTCTCGGGCCATCAACAGGCGCCGGGCGAGGAGGTGCTCGGTGGGCGTGGCGGCACCGGCGACCCGCACCGGTGTCCGGGCGTCGGCCACCGTGCCGGCCGCGTCCGTCTCGTCGAGGTGGTCCAGGATCGTGCGCGCCCGCTCGTCGATGTCGGCCAGCAGGCCGTCGATCTCCGCCGCCGGTGGTCCGGCCGGGAGGCCGATCAGGTCGGCCACCACCGTGGTAGCGCGCCAGGCATCGGTCGTTCCCCAGACCAGAGCGAGCGCGGCCAGTCGTTCCAGGGCCGTGGCCACTGACGCCGGCTGGGCCGCAAGGACCGCGGCGATCTCGTGCTCGGGCGCCGGGCCGACCTGGATCACCGCCAGCAGCGTCTCCAGCTCGAGCCGGTCGAGCAGGTCGAGTGCGCGGACCACCGAGACCCGGACGACGGCACGCGAGGCCAGCTGCGCGGAGTCCAACGGTGCCGGCACGCCGAGGTCAGGGCGCTGTTCCAGGAGCGCAGCGACCCGGTCGTCGGGCCAGTTCCGGAACTGGTCGGCGAGAGTCCGCGGTGCGTCGGGGGTGGGCATCCGGCCAATTCTACGGACCTCGAGGTGGTGCCGGATGCCGCGCGGTGGCGGACCCTTCCCAGGGAGCACCTAAAGACTGTCGTCGGACCTGAAGAATCCCTAGGGTCGGAGGACCTGCACGACGAGGGCGCTCGGCCCTCGTCCCGGAAAGGGGCACCGATGGCCGACTCGATCGACCGACTCGCGGAGGACTTCTACGCAGCGCACGTGCGCGCCAACCCGACTGAGGCGCACCTGCTCGGCGACTACCGGCACGCCGCCCGGTTCGAGGGTGCCAGCCGGGCTGAAGAGGACCGCCAGACCGCCGAGCTGCGCGACTTCGTCGACCGTGCCGAGGCGCTGGAGGTCGATCTCCTCGACGACCAGCAGCGAATCACCCGCTCGGTGCTGCTCAACGAGGCGACGACCCGGCTGGGAATGATCGAGGGACGCTTCCGGGAGTTCGCCGCCGACCCCATCTTCGGCGACCAGGTCTCGCTGCCGCTCGTCGTGGGGATGCTGGCGATCCCGACGGCCGAGGTCGCTGCGGCCATGGTCGAGAAGTACCGCGCCATCGGTCGCTGGTACGTCGATCTTGCCCAGCGCCAGCACGAGGGCGTCGCTCGGGGTCGGGTGTCGCCCGGATTCGCCGTGACTGGAACGATCGCTCAGCTCGACGCCGCGCTCGCCGTCCCGGTCGCCGAGGACCCGTTGCTCGACCTCACCGGTCTGCCGGCCGACGTGGATGCCGATGCCTGGCGCGCGGAGATGATCGAGGCGATCGCGAGCGCGATCCGACCGGGCATGGCGGCGTACCGGGAGGCGCTCGTCGAGGCGGCGCTGCCGGCCGCGCGACCCGATGACCGCGTCGGCCTGTGCTGGCTTCCGGACGGGGCCGAGGACTACGACCGCACGCTGCGCTACTACACGACCACGACGAAGACCGCGCAGGAGATCCACGACATCGGCCTCGACCAGATCGCCCGTCTGGCCGAGGAGTACCGCGAACTCGGACCCGAGGTCGTCGGTACCGATGACCTGCAGGAGATCTTCGAGGCGATGCGTACCGACCCGTCGCTGCACTTCGAGACCGGTGACCAGCTCGTCGAGGCGTCCGAGATCGCGATGCAGCGCGCCTGGGACGCCATGGGGGACTGGTTCGAGGTGCTCCCGCAGGCCAAGTGCGCCGTACAGGCGACCACGACCGGTGCGAAGGCCTTCTACTTCGCGCCGGCGACGGACGGCTCGCGCGGCGGCACCTTCTTCATCAACGTGGAGGACCCGGGTGCCTGGGGGACCTTCGAGCTCGAGTCGATGGCCTTTCACGAGGGCATCCCGGGGCACCACTTGCAGCTCGCCATCGCCAGCGAGCTCACTGGCGTACCGGAGTTCCGCAAGCACCTGCACAACGCCGCGTACGCCGAGGGCTGGGGCCTGTACACCGAGCGGCTCGCCGACGAGATGGGGCTGTACTCGGGTGCGCTCGACCGGATGGGCATCTTCTCGGCCGACTCGCTGCGCGCCTGCCGGCTCGTCGTCGACACCGGTCTGCATGCGCTCGGCTGGTCGCGCCAGCAGGCCGTCGACTTCATGGTCGAGAACTCACCGATGACCGAGGCGATCTGCCGGCCCGAGGTCGATCGCTACATCCTCACGCCGGGCCAGGCGACGTCGTACATGATCGGGCGGCTGGAGATCCTCCGGATGCGTGCCGAGGCGAGCCAGCGCCAGGGCGCCCGCTTCGACGTCAGGAAGTTCCACAGCGCTGTCCTCGACAACGGTTCGTTGCCGCTGGGGGTGCTCGACGAGGTCGTTCACGCGCGGTTGGCCTGATCGACCCTGAATTTGCGCTCAGCGGTTCCGTCAGGAAGCGTTCAGGCTGCTTGCCTAGACTGGCTCAGCCCGAGTCGAACGGCAGGGCCGTGACGAGGAGCAGGCAATGTCGATTGGTGAGGTGCCCGGAGACGGTGCGCTTCTGCCTGCCGCGGATCCGGGTGGTCGGCGGCGTGCCGGACGACGAAACGGCAAACATCCCAACCGTCGCCGCCGCATCGTCATCGCGGTGTCGGTCGTCCTCATGCTGGTGACCTCGGTCTTCGGGGTTGCCTACGCGGTCCTTGCGGGAAGCATCAAGACCTTCGACTCGAAGGGACTTGAGAAGGTTCGTCCCGCGGAGACCAAGGGCATGAACATCCTGCTGATCGGCACCGATGCCCGCGGTGGGCAGAACAGCAAGCTCGGTGGCGCTGGCGACCTGGTGGGACGTTCCGACACGACGATCCTGGTGCACATCTACCCGGGAGGGACCTCGGCCGTCGGTGTCTCGATCCCGCGCGACTCCCTGGTCACCATTCCGCCGTGCAGGATGCCCGACGGGTCGTGGACCCAGACCCAGACCAACGTGATGTTCAACTCCGCGTTCTCGGTCGGGCTGACGCGGGCCGGCAACCCGGCCTGCACGGTGAACACGGTCGAACGGATGACCGGGCTGCGGATCGACCACACCATGGTGATCAACTTCGCCGGCTTCGCCGACATGTCTTCGGCCGTCGGCGGTGTCCCGGTGTGCGTCCCGAACGACGTCTACCAGGGTGACCTCGACCCCAACCTGGGTTATCAGGGCAAGTTGATCTTCAAGGCGGGGCGGCAGCTGGTCTCGGGCGCCCAGGCCCTCCAGTACGTGCGCGTGCGTCACGGCATCGGCGACGGGTCCGACATCGGCCGGATCCAGCGCCAGCAGGCGTTCCTGGCGAGCATGGTGATCACCATCAAGAACAAGGGCCTCCAGCTGGGCAACATCCTGCCCCTGGTGCGGGCGGCCACCTCGGCGATCACGTTCGATCCGAGTCTGTCGAGTCCGACGAAACTGCTGTCCTTCGCCCAGAGCCTCAAGGGACTGGACCCGAAGAAGATCGGCTTCGTCACGGTGCCGTGGCGCTACGACGGGGCCCGGGTCGCGATCGTGCAGCCGGACGCGAACGAGCTCTGGGCAGCCCTGCGGGCGAACCGCCAGCTGATCGGTAAGTCCGCGCCGGCGAAGACCTCGAAGGCCACACCCCGCGGCACCGGCAAGGTGAACGTGCTGAACGGCACGACCACCCGCGGTCTCGCCGGACGCATCTCCACCCGGCTCACCAAGGTGGGCTTCATCGCCAAGCCGGGCAACGCACCCACGACCACGGTGACCCGGTCCGAGATCCACTACCGGCCGGCCGACGCGGCACGAGCTGCGGTCCTGGCGCGTTACCTCGGCGCGACCCTGGTGCCCGACTCGAACGCCCGGACCCTCACCCTGATCCTCGGTTCGTCGCACCGGTGGACCGGAACGACGGCACCCAAGACGCTGCCGACCAGTGTGACCGGAACGATCCGCACGGCCACCGCCAACCCCTGCTCGAACATCTCCTACGGCTGAGGCCGCGTTGGTTCGTCGCCTCAGCCCGGCGGAGCGAGCTGCCAGAAGCCGGGCTTGGACTTCGTCATCACGCCCTCGCTGATCAGCGCCACCCGGGCACGACGAGCGGCATAGCGCCACCGCTCCTCGCCCTCCGGGGTCTTGTCCCGGTCTCCGGACAACAGGGTGTCCCCGGCCACGATCTCGAGCTCGAGGAACATGTCGTCGTTCTCCAGCTCGCCGCCGGCTTGCTCCAGGACGGCGAGGATCAACGGCCGGAACGCCTCGGGAGGACTCCAGCGCCGGGTCACCACCCTGTCCGGGACCGAGCGTTTGACCGGAGCCGACCGCTTCCGCGCCGGCGCCTTGGTCGCCGCTGCCGGCACCCTGGGTGGCTGGCCATGGATGCACTGGGACCGGGGCAGATCACACAGGTCGCAATAGTCGACGGCATTCATCACGACCACCCTAACCATCGGCCGCCGGATCGAGACCTTCAGGGCTTGACGGCGACCAGCGCCAGGCTGCACGCCTCGGCGCGGCGAGCTGTTCGCTCGGTGCGCATGAGCAGCGGCCGTACCAGCGGCGCCCACAGCACCCCGACGACGTACGGGATGCGCAGCCCGTAGAACAGTCGACAGGCCCAGGAGACCCAGGCACCGGTGTAGTAGCGGTGGCTCTCGACCCTCAGGCCGGCGGCGGAGAGCTTCGGTTCCAGGTCCTCGAGGTAGTAGCCGTCGCGAACGTGGCCGAGGTGCTCGTGGAACCTGCGACCGAACATGACCGGGTATCGGGGCGTCGGCACGGAGACGACCAGGCGCCCGCCGGAGCGCAGTGCCTGGGCGATCTGGCGGATCGCGAGGTCGTCGTCGTCGATGTGCTCGAGGACGTCGATGGCCAGGACCTGGTCGAACCCCTCGCCGACCCCGAGCTGGCGGAGGTCCTGCTGGGAGACCTCGACCTGGGCGAAGCCCCCGGCGGCCTTGATGTCGACCGCCTCCCTGACGGAGGCGGGATCGAACTCGGTCATCACGATAGGGGCGGTGTGGCCCAGCGAGGCGACTTCGAAGCTGATGCGCCCGTCCCCTCCGCCGACTTCGAGGGTCCGGGTGGCGTCGAGGTCGATCAGGGGCGCGACGGCGTTCCAGCGGTAGTGGGAGTGCATGTCCTCGGCGCCGAAGAAGCGGCGGTAGAGCGTGACAGCGACGCGGTCGTCGACGAGCGACTTACTCGCCCCCAACGGTGTCCGGGTTCCTTCGCGCCTGCGCATGGTGACCATCATGGAGCAACCACCCCGAGTGCGGACCGGCGCGCATGGCCCCGAGCAGCGGACGGCGGTACGTTCACCAGATGAGTGGAACCAGCGACGAAAGCGTGGACTCCCGGTTCGTCGGCGAGATTCCGGAGATCTACGAACGGCTGCTGGTCCCGATGATCTTCCACGCCGCGGCACTGCGGCTGGCAGGCGCCGTCGGCGCGCGCACGCCCGACGACGTGCTGGAGACGGCGGCGGGCACCGGGGTGCTGACCCGCGAGCTCGTGCGTACCTGCCCCGGCGCCAGCATCACGGCCACCGATCTCAACCAGCCGATGCTGGACACCGCGGCTCGCACGATCGTTGACGAGCGCGTGCGGTGGCAGCAGGCCGATGCGCTCGATCTTCCTTTCGACGACGACAGGTTCGACGTGGTCGTCTGCCAGTTCGGAGTGATGTTCTTCCCTGATCGGATCCAGGGCTACCGGGAGGCACGACGGGTGCTGAAGCCGGGCGGCGCGTTCCTGTTCAACGTGTGGGACAAGGTCGAGAACAACGAGGTTCCGCACGTCATCACCTCGGCGCTGATCGAGGCGGCGCCGGAGAGCCCGCTCACCTTCCTGAGCCGCACCCCGCACGGCTACCACGACCCGGCGCTGATCCGGGCCGACCTGGAACGCGCGGGGCTGCCTGACGTCACGGTCACGCCGGTCGACGGCATCAGTCGAAGCAGCGTCGCCGAGGCAGCGATCGCCTACTGCCAGGGCACCCCGCTGCGCGGCGAGATCGAGGCTCACCCCACGTTGGACGTGGCAGCCGCGACCGCGATCGCCGAGGCCGCTCTGCTCCGCTATTTCGGGCCGGGACCGATCGAGGCTCGCATCCGGTCATTCGACGTTGTCGCGAGTCCCGCGTCCGCGTGAATTCCTGTCACGGCGCGCCGGCGGCGATGTTCTCCAGACCGCCGCCCGACGGCCGCGGCCGCACCTAGACTTTCGCATGCCACGGCGGAGGGAGGGTGCCCGGATGAGAAGTCCTCGAGACGGTGGGCGGTCCCTCATCGTCGTGTCGACGGCCGTTGTCTGGCTGGCCGTCTCGGTGCTGGCGCTTCCGGCAGCAACTGCCCGGGCGCCGGGTCAGAGGCCGGCCGTCACGACGGGCAGCGCGACAGCCGTGCGTCAGACCTCGGCCACGGTCAACGGGACCGTCAACTCCTACGGCTTCGCGACGACCGTCAGGTTCCAGTACGGCACGACCACGAGCTACGGCAACGGCAGCACCGGCGCGGTGGCCGCCGGAGGCGGCACCGGGTCGGTCGGTTTCCACGCGGACCTCATCGGCCTCGCCCCCGGGACGACCTATCACTACCGTGCCGTGGCCACCAACAAGAACGGGACTGCCTTCGGCGGCGACAAGACCTTCATCACACCGATGCCTCCCACGGTGGTGACCGGTGCGGCGACCGCCGTGCAGCCGACCACCGCGACGCTCACCGGGACCGTCGACCCGGCCGGGTCCGCGACCACCGTGAGCTTCCAGTACGGCACGAGCGCCGCGTACGGCAGCAGCACTGCCGCAGTCCTCGTCGGGTCCGGCAACGGCTCGGTCGGGATCCACGCGGATCTCAAGGCGCTCGCCCCGGCGACGACCTACCACTACCGCGCCGTCGCCACGAACAGGAACGGGACCACTGACGGGTTCGACAACACGTTCACCACGGGCAAGGCGTCCGGCGTGACGACCGGTGCCGCGAGCGCGGTGCGGCAGACCACCGCGACGCTCACCGGCACCGTAGACCAGCCAGGGTCCGCGACGACCGTGAACTTCGAGTACGGCACCAGCGTGGCCTACGGCAGCACCACCCCCGCGGTTCCCGTCGGGTCCGCCACCGCGTCGATCACGTTCTACGCCGATCTCACCGGCCTGGTCCCCGGCGTGACCTATCACTACCGTGCGGTCGCGACGAGCCAGAGCGGCAGCGCGGACGGCACTGACCGAACCTTCACCACGACCAAGCCACCAACGGCGGCGACCGGCGGTGCGACCGGGCTGACAGCGACCTCGGCCACGCTGAACGCCACCGCCGATCCGAGCGGTGCAGCCACCACGGTCACCTTCGAGTACGGCAGCAGCTCGGCCTACAGCAGCAACACGCCCGCGCAGGTCATCGGCTCCGGCAACGGCCCGGTTGCGTTCCACGCCACCATCACCGGTCTGGTCGCCGGTACGACGTACCACTTCCGCGCCGTGGCCACCAACCAGAACGGCACCACGGCGGGCGCCGATCACACCTTCACGGCACCGGCCGCCACCCAGACACCCACCGCGACCGCCACGGATCCGCCGACCGCCGACCCGACCATCGCCGGGACCTCGGCGAGCTCTCCGCCGGCTGCGTCGCCTTCGGGAAACAGCGGCCTGTGGGCCTGGATCCTCGCCGTGATCGCGGTCGTGGCCGGCGGTGTGATCGTCGCCGCCGCGCGCCTGCGACCCCAACGCCCGGGATCGTGAGGGCCGCAGGGCTCCGTCGAGGCGCTGGCGGCGCTGGACCCGCGCGCAACGCTCAGGCGTCCCGGCGGCGGATGAGCAGGAACGTCGCCGCCAGGAGGAGCACCGCGAGGGCTGTGAGCCAGCCGAACTCGATCCACTGGAACCGCCAGTAGCGGCTGCTCGGTTGGTAGCTCGTCCATTGCTGGTATCCGTGCTGGAGCAGGTACGTGATCGGGTCGACGCCGTTGCTCGGCGACGCGGTGACGGTGGTGTTGCCCCCGTTGCCGATGTCGATCTGCTGGATCCCGGCCGACTGGAGCGCTGTGTTGAGATCCCGGTTGCTGACGACTGCACCCGCCTTCTCCCACCATTGCTGGACGGTCTGGGAGCCGGTCACGAAGTCGAGACTCTTGGTGCGCAGTGGTGCCATGTAGCGGAACCGGAGCTTGGAGGTCGCCAGGGCCAGCCCGAACCCGATCCCGATCGCCGTCGCGAGCGCCGGCAGGACACGTCTCCAGAGGTAGCCGGCCAGCACCCCGAGCGAGAAGGCAGCCAGGCTCCAGCCGACGATCGCGATCCCGGTCGTGGGGAACTCGCTCGCCTGCAGTCGGCTCGCGACGTCTGCCTCCCACAGCGGGTGGTCGTGCCAGGCGATCAGTGCGCCGAATGCGCCGGTCAGCACCCCGACGGCGATGGCGCCGGGCACGAGCAGGGCAACGGCCCAGCGCAGCCGGCCGACCCCCTGGGTCCAGGCGTAACGGAAGGTGCCGGTCTCCAGGTCCCGGCCGATGAGCGGTGCGCCGGCGAACGCCCCGATGAGCAGCGGAGCGAAGATGAAGACCGCGCTGACGATGCCGGGGTTGGAGTGGGCGTTCCTGAAGTTCTCCCACGCGAACTGACAGGCGCTCGAGTGCACCGGGGTGCAGGCCTGCACGGTGTTCCACGCCGAGCGCATCTGCAGCCCGGACACGAGCAGGTAGATCGCGAGCAGCCCGAGGATGCCGAGGATGGTCAGCGTCGTGGTCCGTTGCCGACGCCAGATGACCCAGGCAAGGCTGCGCCAGGGAATGGGTCGGACCTGCTGGGGCGGCACTCCTGCCAGGGTCGTCGTGCTCATCGGATCGCCTCCAGGGTGCTGGTGCGTGCGGTTCGGGCGTCCTCACGCAGGTAGGCCATGGTCAGTTCCTCGAGGCTGACCGGCCGTGCCTCCCAGCCCGAGGGGGGCGGCCCGGGATTCGCCACCTCCACCAGGCGGTGACTCTGGACGCCGGCAGTGCTCTGCTGGATGGTTCGCCACTCCGGGTCGCCGGGCTGGTCACGGGGACCTGTGACCAGGCGGTGCCGGTCGCGCAGGTCCTCGACCGCACCGTTGAGGTGCACCCGGCCGTGCGAGATGAGGATGAGGTGGTCGGCCACGCGCTCGAGCTCGGCGAGCACGTGTGAGGACAGGAGGACCGAGACGCCGTCCTCGGCCATGGCTGTCATCACCGTCGCCATGAAGTCGTGGCGAGCCAACGGGTCGAGTGACGCAGTCGGTTCGTCGAGCACGAGCAACCGGGGCCGCCGCGCCAGGGCCAGGGTGAGGGCGAGCTGCGCGCGCTGGCCACCGGACAGCTTGCCGGTCTTCTGGCGCCCGGGAATGGCGAGGTCCTCGAGCCGGCGGCGGGCGAAGGCGTCGTCGAATCGCTGGTTGAGGTTGCGCGTCAGGTGGATCATGTCGAGCGCCGAGAGCTGCCGGTACAGCGGCATGTCCTGCGCGACGAAGGCGATCCCGTCCAGCGCTGGCGGTGACCCGGCGGGGACGCCGTCGAGGACGGAGACCGTGCCGCTGGTCGGCGCCGCCAGTCCGACAACCAGGTTGAGCAGGGTGCTCTTCCCGGCGCCGTTGGGGCCGACGAGCGCGACGAGCTGGCCCTCGGGAACGTCGAGGGTGCAGCCGGTCAGGGCGACGACCCGGCCGTAGTTCTTGCCGAGCTCGCACGTCTCGATGACGGTGGTCATGCTGCGCCTCCGCCGGCCTGCGCACCCTCGTCCCGTACGCCGCGAGAGGTGTCCGTCTCGCGGCGCTCAACAAAATCCCGGAGCGTGCTCGTGAACAGCGCGACGATGCCGTCCTGGTCGAGCCCGGACGCGTCCGCTCCGCGCAGCCAGACGAGCAGGGAGGTGCGCAGTCCGGTCACTCCGGCGAGGTCGATCTGGTCGAGGCCCGCCTTGATGAAGGTGCCCTGCCCCGGTCGGCCCGCGGTCAGGCCCTTGCCTTCCAGGTCGCGGTAGGCCTTCAGGACGGTGTTCGGGTTGATCGCCAGATCGGCGACCACCTCGCGGACCTTCGGCAACTGGTCACCCACCTTGAGGTACCCCAGACGCAGGGCGTGCTCCACCTGGTGCACGAGCTGGAGGTACGTCGGAACGCCGGAGGTCGCATCGAGGGTGAACATGATCGGCGACGACGGTTGCCCACTCGGATTGATCTCTTTATCTAACATCATAGTTAAAGGGTAGAGCGAGTCGGCGCCGAGGGCAAGCCCTCATCGAGGCCGATGAACAGGTTGTGCCGCATGCGTTAGGGGCGTCGAGACAGCGTGGTGGACGGCGGCGACGAGCTCGGGGTGTCGCCGTGACCGGTATCGCAACGGACCGCTGCATCCTGAACGGGCTCGGGCATGGGAAAGGCATGGGACCCGACGTCATCGTCGCGAGACCGGTTCAGGTGCGGATCGCGTAGTGCAGGTGCACGACTCCGCTCTCGAAGCGGTGCTCGTCGAGGAGATCGAGCCGGAGCCGCACGTCGACGGGCAGGGCCGGCTTGCCGCCGCCCACCACGACCGGGCACAGCACCACGTGACACTCGTCGACCAGGCCGGCAGCGAGCGCCTCGCGGGCGAGCCCGGCGCCACCGATGGAGAGGTCGCTCTCCGCAGACGCCTTGAGCTCGGCGACCGCGTCGACGTCGAAGTCGTGTTCGAGGCGGGTCCGAGCGCTGGTCGTTGCCTCGAGGGTGCGCGAGTAGACGATCTTCTCCGCCGCCTGCCAGATCGCCGCGAAGTCCCGGTGCTCGGGTGACTCGTCGTCGCCGGTGCTCGCGGTCTCCCAGTACTGCATCGTCTGATACATCCGGCGGCCGTAGAGATAGGTGCCGATCGGGCGCTCCAGGTCGTTGACGAACGCGTGGACCTCGGCATCCGGCGCGGCCCAGTCGAAGGTGCCGGCCGCGTCCTCGACGTACCCGTCCAGCGAGGCGATGTAGGAGTAGATCAACTGTGGCATCTGCCGACCTCCGGGTCTGTCGGCCGCAGCGGGGCGTCCGACGGTGTCCGTGCAGCACCGTAACCTTCTCCTCATGGGAGACGCTGGGAAGCTGGTGATCGGGTTCGACCTCGACATGACCCTGATCGACACCGTGCCCGGCTTCATCGCCACCCTGGACGCCCTCGGGGACGAGCTGGGAGTCGCGTTCCCGTCCGCTGCCATGAGCGACAGGCTCGGTCCACCGCTGGACCAGATGCTGGCGCCGTACCTGGCCGAGGAGGCCCTCGCGCCCGCGGCCGACCGCTTCCGCTCGCTCTACCCGACGCATGCCGTCCCGCCGACGCCGACCTTGCCGGGAGTTCACGAGTCACTGGCAGCGGTGCGTGCCGAGCACGGGAAGGTCGTCCTGGTGACCGGCAAGTACGCGCCGAACGCGCTGCTCCACGTCGAGCACCTCGGGCTCGACGTCGACCACGTCGAAGGCTGGGTCTGGGGTGAGGCCAAGGGTGCGGTGCTGCGTGAGCACGGCGCGATCATGTACGTCGGCGATCACGTCCACGACGTCGAGGGAGCCCGCGCCGCGGGCATCCTGAGTGTCTCGGTCCTGACCGGTGGCTGCCGTCGCGAGGAGCTCGAAGCCGCCGGTACCGACGTCGTCCTTGAGGACCTCACCGCCTTCCCGGCATGGCTTGCCGGCTATCTGCTGGAGTCGCGGCTCGCTGCGCTGGAGGCGCACGTGCGCCGTCAGGAGTCGTTGATGGTGGCGTTCAGCGGGGGAGCGGACTCGGCGTTCCTGCTCGCTGCGGCGGTCCGGGCGCTCGGCCCCGACAAGGTCGCCGCCGCCACCGCGTACTCGCCGTCGCTGCCGCTGTCCGAACGCCAGTCGGCGCTGGACTTCGCCGGCAGCCTGGGCGTGACGGTCCTGACACCGGAGACCGACGAGCTGGCCCGGCCCGGGTACGTCGCCAACGCCGGCGACCGGTGCGCGTTCTGCAAGTCCGAGCTGCTCGACGTCCTCGGTCCGCTGGCGCGCGAGCACGGCTTTGCGGCCGTCGCGACCGGGACAAACGCCGACGATGCGCGGATCGGATTCCGGCCCGGGATCGCGGCCGCGGCCGAGCGGGGCGCGGTCACCCCGCTGCTCGATGTCGGCCTCACGAAGGCCCAGGTGCGCGCCGCCTCCCGCGCCTGGGGCCTGCCCACCTGGGACAAGCCCGCGGCCGCCTGCCTGAGCTCGCGGATTGCCTTCGGCGTCGAGGTCACCAAAGAACGCCTGGCCCGCGTCGAACGCGCCGAGGCTGCAACCCGGGAAGCGATCGCCGCGCTCGGGCTGACCGCTCGCGACGTACGGGTGCGCGATCTCGGTGATCGAGCACGCCTCGAGGTCGACCGGGACCTGATCGGCGGACTCGACGACACCGTGACCGACGCGATCCGGGCGGCGGGTTTCGAGGACGTCGAGATCGACCCGCTCGGCTTCCGGACAGGCTCGATGAACGAGCTCCTGCCCGACCCCGAGCGCTATCGCTGATCAACCGACTCGCTCGAAGTCTGCGCCTGCCCTACGCTGTGCCTTCGCATTCAACTGGAGAGAAAGGCCGAGCTGGTGCCCACCGGAAAGGTCAAGTGGTACGACGCCGAGAAGGGTTTCGGCTTCCTGTCGCGCGAAGACGGCGAGGACGTCTACGTGCGCTCGTCGTCGTTGCCTGAGGGCATCGCCACGCTCAAGGCCGGGACCCGTGTCGAGTTCGGCATCCTCTCCGGCCGCAAGGGCGAGCAGGCACACCAGGTCAAGGTGCTCGACGCTCCGGCGTCGGTGTCGACCGCCC
Organism: Marmoricola sp.; assembly: GCF_025965215.1. GTDB lineage: Bacteria > Actinomycetota > Actinomycetes > Propionibacteriales > Nocardioidaceae > Marmoricola. The sequence continues at coordinate 22,449 of NZ_JAOPXI010000025.1, read as the reverse complement.
AGCGGCACGCGCAGCGGCGCAAGCCCGAGGACATGGCGGTCATCGTCGAAGACCTGATCAAGCTGCTCGAGGGTGTCGAGGAGGCTTACCGGCACGGGCGTCACCCGGACGGCAAGACTGCCGCGCCGACCGCGAAGCTGCTCCGCGCCCTCGCCGATGAGCTGGAGCTCTGACCAAGGACGCGACAGCGGACCTGATCGTCGGTCATCGAGCAGGACCGCGGCACGAGCTGGTGACCGAGCGTGCCGAGATGCGGTGCGGCGCTCGAGAAGTCAGCCTGCCATCGCGTCCGTCGAGACCGGCACGGCCGGACGGGCCCGGCGTACCAGCACGAAGAGCGTCCACGTCACGATCACCGAGGCCAGCACGATCAGCCCCATCCGTGGGTGGTTGAACGGCAGGGCGATCCCGGCGAAGCCGCCGATCACCCAGGCGAGCTGCAGCAGGGTCTCGGAGCGCGCGAAGGCCGAGGTCCGGTTGGTCTCGGGCACGTCACGCTGGACCGTGGCGTCGAGGGCCAGCTTGCCGATCGAGGCGGAGATGCCCACGGCCAGGCCGAACGCGATCGCAGCGACCAGGCTGTAGAAGCAGGAGACGAGCACCGCCGCGGTCGCGTCCACGATCAGCGCGATCACTACCACGATGCCAGGGTTGGCACGGCGCAGGACCGAGGCCAGGCCGATGCCCGCGGTGTTGCCGAGCCCGGCCGCGCCGATGACCAGGCCCATCAGGATCGTGGTCCGGTGCTCCCAGCCGGCGAACGGGTGCTGGCGCAGGACGAAGGCCATGTAGATCGTCAGGAAGCCCGACACCGTGCGCAGACCGACGTTGCACCGCAACGCGAACACGACGCTCCCGGGGACCCGGAACTTCGTCCTGCGCCCGATGATGCCGATGTCCTCCTCGCCCGCGGTGGCGTCCGAGGCGGCCGGGAGCAGGATCGCCAGGACGGTGGCGCCGATGAACACGACGAAGCCGTAGCGCAGCACCCATTGCGACCCGAAGGTGGAGGCGATCCCGGCCAGCGGCGCCGAGACCGCGGCTCCGACGACCCCGGCCAGGGAGATCCGGCTGTTGGCCTTCACCAGGGTGAGGTCGGCCGGCATCAGTCGGGGGATCGTCGCTGCGCGGGTGACGCCGTACGCCTTCGAGGCCACCAGGCAGCCGAGCGCGTAGGGGTACATCGCCACCGAGCCCGAGGCGACCGCGTCGGCCATCATCAGGCAGAAGAAAGCCCGCAACGCCATCGTGGCGCCGATCGCCCAGCGTCGGCCGTGGCTGAACCGGTCCAGGAAGGGTCCGAGCAGCGGTGCGACCACGGCGAACGGCAGCATCGTCAGGCCGAGGAACAGGGCCACCGAGCCCCGGGCCTCGCCCGGGTTCGCGAAGAACAGCGTGCCGGCCAGCGAGATCGCGACCGCGGCGTCCCCGGCGGCATTGATGGCGTGCAGCTCGATGAGCCGCGACAGGCCGGTGTCGCCCGCGCCCTCGGCGCGAGCCGCCCGGCGGGCGAAGCGGAACAACCGCGACGCACCGCGACCGGTGGCTCGTCCCGCCGCGAGCAGGCCCTTGGCGCCGGCCGCGACCCCACGGCCGGTCGCGTCCGCGAACCGGTCCCCGCGACGTGGGTCGCTGACCTCCGGCTCCGGTTCCATGACCCCATCCTGCCAAGAGATCGGACACATCGCGGCCCGGGGCGACATCCTGGGGACCCATGGGGGACAATCCCGGAGTGATGATGACCGATGACGTTGCCGTGGCCGCTGTCGATGCCGCCCGGGCTGCCCTGCTCGAGCAGGTCGGCGACGGTGTCGTCGGCGAGTATCTCGAGGGCGTGACCGAGGACGAGGGTGTCGTCACCCACTACTTCACCTGCATCCAGACCGGCTATCCGGGCTGGCGCTGGGCGGTCACGGTCGTGCACGCGCCCGGCCAGGACGGCGTCACGATCGACGAGGTCGTGCTCCTGCCCGGCCACGACGCGATCCTCGCTCCGGCGTGGGTCCCGTGGCGGGAGCGGATCCAGCCCGGTGACTTCGGCCCCGGCGACCTGCTGCCCGTCGACGAGGACGACCCGCGCCTGGTGCCGACGTACCTCACCGGCGACCCGGGCGACGACGCCACCCTGGACTCGGCCGAGCGCCAGCAGGTCAAGATCATCGCCGACGAGCTCGGGCTGGGCCGTCCGCGGGTGCTTTCGATCGAGGGCCGTCAGCTCGCCGCCCAGCGCTGGTACGGCGGCGACCAGGGCCCCGACGTCCCGCTGGCCCAGTCCGCCCCGGCGAACTGCGACTCGTGCGGCTTCCTGGTGCGGCTCTCGGGGCCGCTGGCGACCGGCTTCGGCGTGTGCGCCAACGAGTTCGCCAACGACGACGCCCGGGTGGTCTCGCTCCGGCACGGGTGCGGTGCGCACTCGGAGGCCCAGCTGCGCAAGAAGCAGCTGCCCCCGTCGCTGCCCGACCCGGTGTTCGACACCGTCTCCCGCGGGGACCTGGAAGACTTTTGACTTCCTCGGGTGGAGATCAGGGTGATCGTCTCGAAACCTCGGTGTGAACCAGCAGGAACTCAGCCAGCTTCTGATTGCCGGGCGTTGCGCCGCCGACGGCAGTAGTCCCAGCCGACGAGGCCGAGGCCGAAGCCGGCCACGCACGTCCACAGCCACCACAGGTGGCCGTCGGTGCGTAGCCGACCGGAGAACGGCAGCAGCATCAGGAACGCGATGCCCCACAGGATCGTGCCGACCGCCAGCGTGCGCACGCCGTCGACGTCGAGCGGATCGACATCGGCCACGATGTAGGTCCGGTTGCCGAACTCGTGGACCACGGGGTGCTCGTCTGACACGCGCTCAATGTATCGGCTGTGTGAAATCACGCGCGTACCAGTGTTCAGCGAGCCGCGACTCTGCCACGATGCGGCGGGTGGACACCTACTTCAAGATCACTGAGCGCGGTTCGACCATCGGTCGGGAGATCCGCGGAGGCATCGTCACCTTCTTCACGATGGCGTACATCATCGTGCTGAACCCGATCATCCTGAGCGGGGTCAAGGATCACTCGGGGCACTTCCTCGGCGGCACGGCCGACAACTTCGGTCTGATCGCCGCCGGTACGGCGCTCGTCGCAGGGGTGATGACGATCCTGATGGGCGTCGTGGCGAACTACCCGCTCGCGCTCGCCACCGGTCTCGGGCTGAACGCGTTCCTGGCGTTCTCGGTCGCGTCCCAGATGACGTGGTCCGACGCGATGGGCCTGATCGTGCTGGAGGGCCTGATCATCCTGGTCCTCGTGCTGACCGGGTTCCGGACCGCCGTGTTCCACGCCGTACCGGCTCAGCTCAAGGTGGCGATCTCGGTCGGCATCGGCCTGTTCATCACCTTCATCGGCTTCGTGGATGCGGGCTTCGTCCGCTCCGGTGTCGGCACGCCGGTCCAGCTCGGTCCTGACGGCCAGCTCGCCGGCTGGCCTGTGCTGGTCTTCATCGTGGGCCTGCTGCTGGTGATCGTGCTGTGGGTCAAGAAGGTCCGCGGCGCGATCCTGATCTCGATCATCGGCACGACGATCCTGGCAATCATCGTCGAGGCGATCGGCAGCATCGGTGCCAAGAGCGACAAGAACCCGCTGGGCTGGGGACTGAACGTGCCGAAGTGGCCGGACAAGATCATCAGCACGCCGCACTTCGGGACCTTCGGGCACTTCAACCTCTTCGGGTCGTTCAGCCAGGCCGGCGCGGTGACCACGATCCTGCTGGTCTTCACGCTGATGCTCTCGGACTTCTTCGACACGATGGGCACGATGACCGCGATCGGCGCCGAGGCAGGGCTGCTGGACGAGGAGGGCATCCCGCCGAACACCCAGCAGATCCTGATCGTGGACTCGCTCGCCGCTGCGGCCGGTGGCGTCGCCGGCGTGTCCTCGAACACCTCTTACATCGAGTCGGCCTCGGGGGTCGGCGAAGGAGCCCGGACCGGGCTCGCGTCCGTGGTCACCGGCGTACTGTTCCTGCTCGCGATGCCGTTCTCGGCCCTGGTCGACGTGATCCCGAGCGAGGCGGCGGTGCCCGCCCTGGTGGTCGTCGGCTTCCTGATGATGCAGCAGGTCAAGGGCATCGACTGGGACGACCTCGAGATCGCCATCCCGGCGTTCCTCACCGTCGTGCTGATGCCGTTCACCTACTCCATCAGCGTCGGCATCGGCGCAGGCTTCATCGTCTATGTGGTGATCAAGGTGGTCCGGGGCAAGGCTGCGGAGGTGCACAACCTGCTCTGGGTTATCGCCGCGCTGTTCGTCGTCTACTTCGCGATCGAGCCGATCACCCGCTGGCTCACCTGATCGCCCGGGTTTCGGGCCCTTCGAGAGCATTGCTGCGCAACCTCCTCAGGAACCCACAGGCCGTGCCGGCCCTGCTCAACCACCGGGCGAATATTCGGAATACTTAGCGGGGGTAAAGAGTTACGCTAAGTACCATGACACCCACCGTCGCGACCGTTGCCCGCACCGACGCGGGCCTGGCTAGCGAGCTCAGGCTCAGCGTCGCGCGGCTCGCACGTCGCCTGCGCAGCGAACGAGACCCCGCGAACCCGCTGAGCGTCGGCGCCATGAGCGTTCTGGGTGTGCTGATCCGCAACGGTGAGAGCACCGTCGGACAGCTCGCCGCCCAGGAACGCGTGCAGCCGCCCTCGATGACGCGTCGGGTCAACGCACTGGTCGACGAGGGGTACGTCGTGCGCCGCCCGTCGCCCGACGACGGCCGCGTCGTCCTCATCGAGATCTCCGAGAAGGGCCGCCAGACGCTGTACGCAGATCGGCGCCAGCGCGACGCCTTCCTGGTCCGTCAGCTCTCCCAGCTCACCGCCGAGGAGCGCGCCCTGATCCGTCGCGCCGCTCCCCTGATCGAACGATTGGCCACAGATTGAGTCCAACCTTCCGTGCCCTGCACATCCGCAACTACCGGCTCTACGCCCTCGGAGGTGTGGTCTCCAACACCGGTACCTGGATGCAGCGGGTCGCGCAGGACTGGTTGGTGCTCCAGCTGCACCACGGCAGCGCGGCCGAGGCGAGCACCGCCCTCGGCCTGACCACCGGCCTCCAGTTCCTGCCGATCCTGCTGTTCTCCGCGTACGCCGGACTGGTGGCTGACCGGCTGCCGAAGCGCAAGCTGCTCCAGTTGACCCAGGCCTGGATGGGAGCGGTCGCGATCCTGCTGGCAGTCCTCGCCCTCACCGGGGTGGTGCAGACCTGGATGGTCTTCGTCCTGGCGTTCTCCTTCGGCCTGGGGGCCGCCTTCGACGCGCCTGCTCGACAGTCGTTCGTCAGCGAGATGGTCGACGCGGACACCCTGACGAACGCGGTCAGCCTCAACTCGGCCTCGTTCAACCTGGCCCGCGTCATCGGCCCGGCGCTCGCCGGCGCCCTGATCGCCCTGCTCGGGTCAGGCGTCCACGCGACCGGGGTCGTGATCCTGCTCAACGGTGCCAGCTACCTGGCGGTGATCAGCGCCCTGCGGCTGATGCGCGCCGACGAGCTCACTCCCGTCGAGCGGGCACCCCGCGGCAAGGGCATGATCCGCGACGGGGTCCGTTACGTCCGCGCCCGGCCGGACCTGAAGATGATCCTGGTCGCGGCGTCGTTCGCCGGGACTTTCGGGATGAACTTCCAGATGACATCGGCCCTGATGGCCACCCAGATCTTCCACAAGGGCCCCAGCGAGTACGGCCTGCTCGGGACCACCTTGGCGATCGGGTCGCTCACCGCCGCGCTGCTCGGGGCCCGCCGGACCAGCCGGCCGCGGGCGAACCTGGTGATCCTTGCCGGCATCTCCTTCGGCACCGTCGAGATCATCCTCGGCTCGATGCCCTCGTACCTGACCTTCGCCCTGGTCACCCCGCTGCTCGGCCTGAGCCTGCTGACCATGCTCAACGCCGCGAACACCACGGTCCAGCTGAGTGTCGATCCGGCCATGCGCGGCCGCGTGATGGCGCTGTACATGATGGTGGTGATGGGCGGCACGCCGATCGGCGCACCGTTCATCGGATGGGTCGGCGCGACGTTCGGCGCCCGCTGGACCCTGATCGGCGGCGGCGGGCTGTCGCTGCTCGGGATCCTGATCGCGGTCACTGTGTTCGGGGGTGCCCGCAGCCCCTTGCACTGGCGCAGCAGCGCGGTCATGGACGACGCCGCGGCCGAAGAGTCCGTGGCTGCCTAGACTCACTGCATGCATCCCCGCTACCGACGACTGGTGATCACGGGCGCACTCGTCGGCCTGATCCTGCTCGTCGTGGTCACGAAGCTGCTCAAGTAGCCCCGATGGTTGAACCGCTTGCTCCCGCCCTGGATCGGATCCGGGACCTGGTCCTGGACTCCGACGGGCTGATCCGCGCCCTGGCCAGCGGGCGGCGCAAGGGCCACCGACCCGGCTGGCGCCGCGTGGAGCTCCGGTACGTCGACCTCAAGGCCGGGCGGCACCTCCAGGTCACCCGGTACGACGACACCCAGGCCCACGTGGCCAACCACGGCGAGGCGTCGGTGGGCGAGGCCCTGGACGAGCTGCTCGCGGAGCCGTTCGGCAACTGGCACGTCGAGACCGGCACCCAGACCCTCCAGTTGCGCGTCACCAAGAGCGGCGATGCGGTGGTCGGGATCCAGCCGGGACCCGGCGTCGTACCGGATCGTGCGCATGACCGCGAGAAGTCGCGGCTGCTGGCCGAGGACGACCCGGTCCTGCGAGTCCTCGGGATCAGCGACGCGCAGGGCCGCGTCAAGCCGAGCCGTCGTGCCAAGTACCGCCAGGTCGAGGAGTTCCTGCGCGAGCTCTCGGCCGCGGTCGAGGATGCGCAGGCAGCCGGTCATCTGCCCACGGACCGACCGCTCCGGCTGGTCGACCTCGGATGCGGCAATGCCTACCTGACCTTCGCCGCGCACGCGTGGCTGAGCCGGGTCCGCGGCGTGCCCGTCGAGGTCGTCGGGGTCGATGTGAAGGATCAGTCGCGGACGCACAACACCGCGGTCGCCGCCGAGCTCGGGGTCTCCGACGACGTCACCTTCGTCGTCTCCGGGATCGACGACGTCGAGCTCGCGACCGCACCCGATGTCGTACTCGCGCTGCATGCCTGCGACACCGCGACCGATGACGCGTTGGCGCGCGGGGTCGGCTGGGGAGCGCCGTTGATCCTGGCCGCGCCGTGCTGCCACCACGACATCTCCCGCCAGCTGCGCGACCAGCCGACCCCGGCGCCGTACTCGCTGCTGACCCGGGACGGGATCCTCCGGGAGCGCTTCGCCGACACCCTGACCGATGCACTGCGCGCGACGCTGCTGCGCACCCGGGGCTACCGCGTCGAGGTCGTCGAGTTCGTCGGCAGCGAGCACACGCCGCGCAACACCCTGATCCGGGCGGTCCTCAGGGGCGGCTCGGGCGATGCCGCGTCAACCGAGTACGCCGACCTGGTCGCGACCTGGCAGGTCCGGCCGCGGCTGGCCGAGCTGCTCGGGTGAGACGCGCATGAAGCTGACTGCGGTGGCCGGCGACATCACGACGCAGCGCGTCGATGCCGTCGTCAACGCGGCCAGTCGCCAGATGCGCGGCGGAGGTGGCGTCGACGGTGCGATCCACCGGGCCGGCGGCCCTGCGATCCTGGCCGACTGCATCGCGCGTTTCCCGCACGGTCTCGCCACCGGTGCCGCGGGCTGGACCACCGGTGGGGACCTGCCCGCACGCTGGGTGATCCACGTGGTCGGCCCGAACCGCACCGCCGGTGAGACCGACCGGTCCCTGCTGATCTCCTGCTACACCGGTGCCTTAGCGGTCGCCGACGAGCTCGGCGCGACGACGGTGGCGTTCCCGCTTGTTTCGGCCGGTGTGTACGGCTGGCCGGTCGACGACGCGGTCCTGGCTGCCGTCGAGACGTTGCGAGCGGCAGCCACGGATGTCGTCGAGGCGCGCATCGTGGCCTACGACCACGACCGGTTCCAGCGGGTCGTCGCCGCCATCGACCGTGGTGCCGCGCAACCCTGACCGCTTCTTGGGAGTTGCTCACGAACCACGGTGCGTTGGGATAACCTCCCGGCATCCCCCTCGATGCTAGGAGTGCTGTTCCCATGGCCAGTCAACGCGATGCCGAGCGTACGATTCGGGCCTTCATCCGCCGGGTGAAGAACACCGACGCGGTTGACCTCGACACCGACCTCTACGCCGACGGGGTTGGCCTGGACTCGCTCGAGACGGCTGAATTGTCCGCGATCCTCGAAGACGAGCTGGGCTCTGACCCGTTCGCGGAGGGCCAGCTTCCGCAGACCCTCGGCGAGGTCGTCGCCTTCTACGACGAGCCTGCCGCGGAGTCGCAGGCCTAGGAGTCCAGCGCGGCGTCCGAGCCGCCCTCGGGTTGTCGAGATTCGTCGGTACGTCCTCGTGCCGTTGACTAAGGTTTGGCCCATGCCGAAGGTATCCCCGAGCTTCAGTGAACTCGTCTTCTCCGACCTGCTTCGGTATCGGGAAGGCAAGCCGACCTGGTTGGGTGTCCTGACCCGCTGCCTGACGCTCCCGGGGATGACTGCGTCGATCATTCTCCGCGCCCAGCAGTGCCTGTTCCGATCGGGCCACCACCGGCTCGCCAACGTGATGCGGGTGGTCGGAACGACGCTGGTCGGGGCTGACTTCACGCCGGGCATGACCATCGGTCTGGGACTGCTGATCCCGCACCCCAACGGGGTGACGATGGGTAACACGCTGGTGATCGGCAACAACGTCACGCTCGCTCAGGGCGTGACGGCGGGCGCTCGGGATTGGGAAGCGGACGACCCCAAGTTCCCGGTGATCTGCGACGACGCGGCGCTGCTCGCCGGCGCGACGGTTCTCGGGGGTGTCCGGATCGGCGTCGGCGCGCAGGTCGGCGCGAACTCGCTGGTGCTGGCCGACGTACCGGACTACGGCATCGTGCTCGGGGTGCCGGCACGCCTGATCGGGACCCGGGACGTTGCCTCCCAGAAGAACGCGCTCTGATCTCAGCAGGAAGACTCCGATGACCGAGCAGATCTCTACGCTTCGCGACGCCATGGCTGCCGTCGGCCGCGCCCGTGAGCTTCCTGACGATGCACCCACCCTCACCGTCGGCCTGGCCTCCAGCTTCACCCCGTTGCACCTGCAGACCTTCCTGCACGCGTCCGTCCAGGTCGCCCGACCCGAGTCCCGGGTGGTCATGCTTCCCGGTCTCTACGGCGCCCTGACCGAGAGCATCGGTCACGTGGCCGATCAGGGACCGGACCTGTGCGCGGTCCTGATCGAGTGGAGCGACCTCGACCCCCGGCTGGGACTGCGGGAGTCAGCGACGGCGCGGCGTGCCGAGCTCGACGACATCATCGCCACCGCCCAGGTGCGGCTGGCGCGGATCAGGCAGGGCCTGGAAGCGGTTGCGTCGACCTGTCCGGTCGCGGTGGTGCTGCCGTCCCTAGAACTGCCGTACGTCTATGCATCCCCGGCGGGTCGCCTCGGCGTCCTGGAGGCGCGGCTGAACCTGCTGGTGGCGGAGTACGCCGCATCCCTGCTCGGTGTGAACGGCCTGCGGATCGTCTCCCTGGAGGCAGCCGTCTCGGAGCGCGACCTGCAGTCGGACCTCCGCTCGGGCTTCCCGTTCACGACTGCGCGCGCGGCCGAGCTGGCCCGTGCCGCGGCCGAGGCCCTGCTTCCCCGACCGACCATGAAGGGTCTGATCACCGACCTCGACGACACACTGTGGAGGGGGCTCGTCGGCGAGATCGGTCCGGACGCCGTGACCTGGGACCTCGAGTCCGGGACCCTGGTGCACGGCCTGTACCAGCAGCTGCTTGCCGAGTTCTCCCGTCGCGGCGTGCTGATCGCGGTCTGCAGCAAGAACGAGCCGGACGTCGTCGCTCGCGCGTTGGCGCGTCCCGACCTCCTGGTCGACGTGGGTTCGTTGTTCCCGATCGAGGCGTCCTGGAATTCCAAGTCGGCTGCGGTCGATCGGATCCTGGCGGCCTGGAACATCAGTGCGCGCGACGTCGTGTTCGTCGACGACAGTGATCTGGAGCTGGCTGAGGTGTCGGCGGCGCACCCCGGGATCACGGCGCTGAAGTTCCCGACCCAGGAACCACGCGCGGTCGGTGAGCTGCTGACCCGGCTCGGTGCACTGTTCTGGCGTGAGCGGCTGACTGCCGAGGACGCCGTCCGGGTGAGCAGCCTGCGCTCCGCTGCTGCGCTGGAGCAGGACCGCTCGGAGGCTGAGGACCCGGTGCAGTTCCTCCGCGGCCTGGACGGACAGGTCGTCATCGACGATCACGACCTCTGGGATTCGGTCCGTGCCTTCGAGCTCGTCAACAAGACGAACCAGTTCAACCTCAACGGCCACCGGGTTGCCGAGGCGGAGTGGCACAAGCGCCGTACCCGTCCCGGAGCGGTCGGCTGGAGCATGACCTACAGTGACAAGTTCGGGACCCTGGGCGCGATCTCGGTCCTGACCGGGGTTCTCGACGCCGGGATCCTGACCGTCGACACCTGGGTGCTGAGCTGCCGGGCGTTCTCGCGCGGCATCGAGCACCACGTGCTGGCAGCGCTGATCGAGCGGTACGAACCGACCCGGATCCGGTTCGATTTCGTGCCGACCGATCGCAACGGAGTCGTTGCCCAGCTGATGAAGTCGCTTGGATACACTGAGGGCGAATCAGTGGGTGTTGACGTCAGCCAGCTTGATCTGGGGGATACAGCTGCAGTCCACGCTGTCGAGTTCGTGTCGCGCTGACTACGGAAGGTTTCTGATGACTGTGTTCGATTCTGCCCAAGGGCTGGAGACGGCGATCCTGGAGTGCGCCCGGACTGTCTTCCCGGACCTCACCGATGCCGAGCTGCTCGCGGCCACACGTCAGGACCTCCCGGAGTGGGACTCGTTGGCGACGCTGAGCCTGATCACCCTGGTCGAGGAGACCCTGGACATCATGCTCGACGACGAAGAGGTGCAGGAGTTCACCAGCGTCGCCTCGATCCAGGCCGTGCTGGCCAAGCGAAACGGTGCGACCGCGTAGATGTCGACGAACGCACCGGGGGCCTTGCAGAAGCCGTCGCTCCAGCGGCGCGTCTCCGCGAAGATCAAGGCCCGGCTGGACCGTCCGTGGTACTACCGCCTCCGTGCCAGGTACGACGCACGTCTGCCTGACGTCGAGGTGCGTCAGCTCAGGGCGCTCCGGGAGGCGTACTCCGGTGACAACGGTCCCGAGGTGCTCGTCTTCGGGGACTCGACCATGTTCTGGACGCGGACCGGCGAGAGCGACCCGCGCAAGCTCACCCAGATGGTCAGCGACGAGTTCGGCTCCGACCGGGTGCACACGATCGTCGGACCGGGTTACAACTCGCGGCTGGTCGGTGCGTTCGTCGAGGTCCTGGACGAGCTGAAGCACCGGCCCCAGGTCATCGTGGTCCCGATGTCGCTGATGATGGCCTCGGTCTCCTGGGTTCGTCACCCGGTCATGGGTGCAGTGATCGAGACCGACGCCATCCGCGCCATGATCGCGGCAGGCGAGCCCTACCCGGACCGGCTGCCTCGCGCGCAGGAGGAGGACTGGAACGCCTTCGACCGGACGCCCGCGCCCAGCTTCACGGGCGCGCAGCAGACCCTCGGCGAGATCCGGATGATCACCAACGCGATCCCGCCGACCGAGATCGGGCTGCCAACGACCAACTGGCAGAAGTTGGTCCGGGTGCGCCATCTCCTGAGCCTGTCCAACGCAGGGCGCCTCGACGCGACCAGTGAGGGCGTGGTGCTCGCGGGGAACCTCAGTGCCCGGCTCGCCGAAAGCGGACAGCGCTCGCTGGCCTACATCCCGCCGGTGAACCTCGAGGTGGTCCGCAAGTTCTGGGGCGAACCCGCTGTCGAGCAGGTCCTCGCCAACGGCGCTCTGCTGGAGAACACCTACCGGGAGAACTCCCGCGGCCTGGGTGCGGTGCTGAACTCGATCACCCTCTCGCCGCAGCAGGACTTCGCCGACCCGGCGCACCTCAACGGGACCGGTCGGCTCCACTTCGCGCGTGAGCTGGTGGCTGCACTTCGCGCCGAGCTCGCACGCGAGGTCTAGCGCCCTCGACGCGAGCGGTTCACCGCTAGAGCGATTCGACGACGTGGTCGATGCACGCCGTGAGCGCCTCGATGTCGGCCGGGTCGATCGCCGGGTACATCGCGATCCGCAGCTGGTTGCGGCCCAGCTTGCGGTACGGCTCGGTGTCCACGATCCCGTTGGCCCGCAGCGCCTTCGCGACGTCGTCGGCGTTGATCGACTCGTCGAAGTCGATCGTGCCGATCACCAGGGACCGCATGCTCGGGTCTGCGACGTAGGGCGTCGTGTACGACGTCTTCTCGGCCCAGCCGTAGAGCGCATCGGACGACGCTGTGGTGCGCTCGACCATGCCCGTGAGCCCGCCCTGGGAGTTCATCCAGTCGAGCTGCTCGGCCATGAGGAACAGCGTCGCGATGGAGGGCGTGTTGTAGGTCTGGTTCTTGGTCGAGTTGTCGATCGCCGTCGGCAGGTCGAAGAACGCCGGGATCCAGCGGTCGCTCGCACCGATCTCGGCGGCACGCTCGAGCGCGGCCGGCGACATGATGGCGACCCAGAGGCCACCGTCGGAGGCGAAGCACTTCTGCGGCGCGAAGTAGTACGTGTCGACCTGGCTGATGTCGACCGGCAGGCCGCCGGCCCCTGAGGTGGCGTCGATCAGCACCAGCGCGCCCTCATCAGCACCCTCGACCCGGTGGACGGGTGCCATCACCGCGGTCGAGGTCTCGTTGTGGGCCCAGGCGTAGGCGTCGACGCCGGCCTCGGCCACAGGAGCCGGTCGCGAGCCCGGCTCGGACCTGATCACGGTCGGGTCGTCCAGGAAGGGTGCCTCGGTCGCGGCCTGGGCGAACTTCGAGGAGAACTCACCGAAGGCCAGGTGCTGGCTCCTGGTGCGGATCAGCCCGAAGGTCGCGATGTCCCAGAACGCAGTGGCCCCGCCGTTGCCGAGCACAACCTCGTAGCCCCCGGGCAGGTCGAACAGGGCGCCGACACCTTCACGGACGCGTCCGACGGTGGCCCGCACCGGGGCCTGGCGGTGCGAGGTACCCATCAGTGAGGTGCCCGTCGCGGCCAAGGCCTCCAGGTGCGAGACCTGGATCTTGGAGGGGCCGGCGCCGAAGCGTCCGTCGACGGGCTTGAGGCTGTCCGGGATCTGGATCGCGTCGTTCACTTCAGTGTCCTTGGATTCGAGAGGGTGAGTCCTGACGACGCTGTCAGCCTGCTTCTATTGTGACAGCACCGACCAGAGTAGGCATAACGGATTGGACCCGATGGACACGGTCAGCACCTCGTGGCGGATCGAGCGCTGCTCGATCACTGATCCGGATGCCGCCAGGCTCGTCGAGGAGGTACAGGCCGAGTACGTCGCCCGTTACGGCGGTCGCGACGAGACACCGATCGAGCCGGGCTACTTCGAGCCGCCGGCAGGTGCATTCTTCGTGGGCTACCTCGATGGTGTGGCGGTGGCGACCGGTGCCTGGCGACGGCGTACCGACGTGGACGCGCTGGGTAGCAACGCCACCGCCGAGATCAAGCGCATGTACGTCGTACCGGCCGCTCGTGGACGTGGACGGGCGCGGGCGATGCTGGCACACCTGGAGCGGACCGCAGCGTCCTCGGGTGCCGAGGTGATGATCCTGGAGACCGGCACCGGGCAGCCGGAGGCGATCGCGTTGTACGGCTCCGCCGGCTACGAGGCGATCGCCGGCTTCGGTCTCTACCGGAGCTCGCCGCGGAACCGGTGCATGGCCCGTCGGCTCATGAGCTAGGCGCGTCCCGGGCGAGGCGGCTCTGCAGCTCGGCGTACGGCAACGCCCCGTCTGCGAACCCGAACGTGCCTGCGTCGAGCATCTCCCGGCCTGCGCGCTCGACCAGGGTGAGCATCGACCGGGTCATGGTGCCGCCGATGCTGATTCGGGCGACGCCCAGGGAACGCAGCGTCGCGGCGTCGAGGACCGGATCGCGCAACCCGGCGACGACGTTGACGGGCGCACCGATCTCCGCCGTCAGGGAGGCGATCTCGTCGGCGTCGCTGATCCCGGGCACGAAGATGCAGTCCGCTCCGGCCTCCAGGTACCGCTGCGCCCGCCGGATCGACTCGGCGAACGGATCGGGGTGCCCGACCATGTAGGCGTCGGTCCGGGCGTTCAGGACGAACGACCCGGCCGGGGCCACGCCTCGGGCGGCCTGGAGGCGCTCCATCGCAGCGTCGATGCCGAACAGCTCACCGCCGTCGGCGTCCTCGAGGTTGCCGCCGACGACACCTATGCCGACGGCGTCGGCCATCGTCGCCGCCACGTCCTGGGCGGTGGCCCCGTAGCCGGACTCCAGGTCGGCGCTGACCGGGCAGCTCACCGCGGAGACGATCCGGTCGATCGACTCGAGCATCTCCGGCCACGACAGTCCGGCGTCCGGGACGCCGTGGCAGAACGCGATGCCGGCGCTGGTCGTCGCGATCACCGGGAAGCCGACCTGCTCCAGGATCCTGGCCGAGCCCGCGTCCCAGGCGTTCGGGAGCACGAAACCGGCGCCAGGGCGGTGCATCGCGAGGAAGGCCGTGACGCGGTCGGTGGGATCCGCGATGGTCATGGGTGCACTGTAAATCGCCCGACCGGGGCAGCGGCAGTCCGAGGGGATGGCCCGATCAGGCACACTGGCTCAGGTGAGCAGCACCCTGGACAACCTTCTGAACCTGGACCCGGTCTGGTTGTTGGTGATCGCAGGACTGCTCGTCTTCGCCGAGGATGCCGTCTTTCTCGGGTTCGTCGTACCGGGGGAGACCGCCGCCGTGATCGCCGGGGTCGCCGCCGGGCTCGGCCATGTGCCGCTGGCGGCGGCGATCGCGGTGGTCGTGGTGGCGGCGATCGTCGGTGACTCGGTCGGGTACGAGGTCGGCCGCGCGTGGCTCGGTCCCGCGATGGACAAGGTGCGCTTCCTCGACAAGCACCGCTCCCGGATCGCGCACGCCCAGGACTTCCTGCGCCGCCGCGGCGGGGTCGCAGTCTTCCTGGCGCGGTTCACCGCGTTCTTCCGGGCGATGATGCCTGCGCTGGCAGGCGCCGCACTGATGCCCTATCGCCGCTTCCTGGCCTGGAACGCCGCCGGCGGGATCGTGTGGGGTTCGGTCTTCGTGAGCATCGGCTACCTGGCAGGGCAGTCGTACCACCGGATCGAGCAGCTGGCCGGCCGTGGCCTGGCCATCGGCCTTGCCGTGCTCGTCGTCGCCGCGCTGATCGTCTGGCGAGTCCGGTCGGAGAAGAAGATCGACGAGCTCGAGGACACGGTCGACGAATCGCTCGGCGACGCTCCGGACCCCAAGGACAGGTAGTCCGGAGCAACTGGCACGGCCGAGAGGACCTCGAACCGTGCCAACTGCTCCGGACTATCGCGTCCGTCGGTCAAATCAGGACAGCGCCCACTCCGAGTGGTAGCCGTCGACGTCCGAGGCGCTTCGGGACGCGGGACCGGTGTAGATCGCCGACGGGCGGATCAGTCGACCGGTCCGCTTCTGCTCGAGGATGTGCGCCGACCAGCCGGCGGTGCGGGCACAGGTGAACATCGAGGTGAACATGTGCGGCGGCACCTGGGCGAAGTCCAGGACGATGGCCGCCCAGAACTCGACGTTCGTCTCCAGGACGCGGTCGGGACGGCGCTCCTTGAGCTCCTTGAGCGCTGCCTTCTCGAGCGCCTCGGCCACCTCGTAGCGCGGCGCGTTCAGCTCCCGCGCCGTACGGCGCAGCACCCGCGCCCGCGGGTCCTCGGCGCGGTACACCCGGTGGCCGAAGCCCATCAGCCGGTCGCCCTCGTCGAGCAGCTTCTTGACGTACGCCGTCGCGTCGCCGCTCTTCTCCACGTCCTCGATCATCGTGAGCACCCGGGCCGGGGCGCCGCCGTGCAGCGGGCCGCTCATCGCGCCGACGGCGCCGGAGAGCGCTGCGCAGGCGTCGGCGCCGGTCGAGGTGATCACCCGTGCGGTGAAGGTGGAGGCGTTCATGCCGTGCTCGGCCGCCGAGGACCAGTACGCGTCGATCGCCTTGACGTGCTGCGGATCGGGCTCGCCCTGCCAGCGGATCATGAACCGTTCGGCGATCGTGGAGGCCCGGTCGACCTCCTTCTGGGGCACCATCGGCTGGCCGACACCGCGGGCGGCCTGGGCGACGTAGGACAGCACCATCACCGCCACACGACCGAGGTCCTCGCGGACCTGGGTGTCGTCGATGTCGTAGGTCTGCTGGATGCCCCAGGCGGGTGCGAGCATCGCGATCGCGCTCTGCACGTCGACCCGGATGTCACCGGAGTGCACGGGCAGCGGGTACGGCTCGGCCGGCGGCAGGCCGGGGTCGTAGGCGCCGTCGACGAGCAGTCCCCAGACCTTCTCGAACGGGATCCGTCCGACGATCTCCTCGATGTCGACTCCGCGGTAGCGGAGGGCAGAGCCTTCCTTGTCCGGCTCGGCGATCTCCGATTCGAAGGCGATGACGCCCTCGAGCCCGTGGTGTACCTCAGTCATCTCGTGAACTCCTTTGTCCAGGTCTGTGGTCGCTTCGAACGGATCGCGCTCGTCAGCGACGTCACAGGCATTCTGCCGTATCCCGGAACAGGTTCTAATCTGGCTGCATGGATCCGGTCACGCCCGACCTCGCGAGTCTGCGCGAGGAGTACGAACTGGGCGGCCTCGACGAGTCCGATCTGACTCCTGATCCGCTCGAGCTCTTCAGCACCTGGTTCGAGATCGCCCGCACAGCCGGCGTCACCGAGCCCAACGCGATGGTGCTCTCGACCGTCGATGCAGGCGGTACGCCGTCCTCGCGCACGGTGCTGCTCAAGGGCTTCGATGCCCACGGCTTCGTGTTCTTCACCAACCACGAGTCGCGCAAGGGCGTCGCGCTGGCCGCGGATCCGCGGTGCTCGTTGCTCTTCGGCTGGTACGGCCTGCAGCGCCAGGTCCGGATCGAGGGCACCGCCGACGTCGTACGACGGTCGGAGACCGAGGCGTACTTCGCGTCGCGTCCCCGGGACTCGCAGATCGGTGCGTGGGCCTCGGCCCAGTCCCGCGAGGTCGTGTCCCGGGACACCCTGGAGGCGACGTACGACGAGATCCGCGCCTACTACCTGGGCCAGGACATCCCGGCACCGCCGTACTGGGGTGGCTACCGGGTCCGACCGAGCACGATCGAGTTCTGGCAGGGCAGACGCGGCCGGATGCACGACCGGCTCGTCTACCGGCGTCACGGCGAGACCTGGAGCACGCACCGGTTGGCTCCGTAATCCGTTTGTGAGTGAGCGCTCACTCACATAGAGTGTCCCGGTGACTCCCCGTGCCCCTGCTCTGCCCGCCAGCGAGCGGAGGACTGCCTTGATCGAGGCCGCGCTGCCGCTGTTGCACCAGCACGGGCGTGCGGTGACGACGCGTCAGATCGCGGAAGCGGCCGGGGTCGCAGAGGGCACGATCTTCCGGGTCTTCAACTCCAAGGACGAGCTCGTCGACGAGGCCGTGATCCATGCGTTCCGCTCGGCGACCTTCGTCCAGCAACTCGATGGCGTCGACGTCGGCCTGCCGTTGCGGGACCGGCTGATCGCCATCACCGAGCTGCTCCAGCAGCGGTACATCTCCACCTTCGGCCTGATCCGGGCACTCGGGACTATGGGTCCACCGGCTGCCGTCAAGGCCGATCACGACCGGCACCGCGACTGGCGCAAGCACGTAGACCTGGCCATGGTCGCCCTGGTTGAGCCTGACGCCGACCTGATCCGGATCGCCCCGGCCAAGCTCGTGAACACCCTGCGCCTGCTCACCCTGGGCGGCAGCAACACCCAGATGTCCGACGGTGACCTGATGTCGCCCGAGGAGATCGTCGACACCGTTCTCTACGGCCTGTTGGTCGATCCGCGAAAGAAGAGGGCCTGATGCTGATCCGTCTGATCTCCGAGTTCCTGCGGCCCTACCGTCGATCGCTGGCGATCGTCGTGGGCCTCCAGTTCGTCGGTACCGGAGCCATGCTCTACCTGCCGAGCCTGAACGCCGACATCATCGACAACGGGGTGATCACCGGGGACACCGGCTACATCCTTCGCCACGGCGGGTTGATGCTGGCGATCTCCTTGCTGCAGATCACCTGCTCGATCGTCGCGGTGTGGTTCTCGGCCCGTACGGCGATGGCGTTCGGTCGCGACGTGCGTGCCCGGCTGTTCCACCAGGTCGGTGGGTTCTCGGCGCGCGAGGTTCAGCACTTCGGTGCACCGTCGCTGATCACCCGTGAGACCAACGACGTCCAGCAGGTCCAGATGCTCGTGCTGCTCGGCGGGACCTTGATGGTCTCGGCGCCGATCATGATGGTCGGCGGCATCGTGATGGCGGTCCGCGTCAATGCCGGGCTGTCGTGGTTGGTGGCCCTGGTGGTGCCCGTGCTGGCGGTCTCGATCGGCTTCATCGTGACCCGGATGGTGCCCAGCTTCCGGCTGATGCAGGAGCGCATCGACGAGGTCAACCGCCTGCTGCGCGAGCAGATCACCGGCGTTCGGGTGGTGCGCGCCTTCGTGCGCGAGGAGCGCGAGACCGCGAGGTTCGCGGCGGCGAACGGCGACCTCACCGACGTGTCGATCCGCGCTGGTCGCTGGCAGGCCGGGATGTTCCCGACGGTGATGCTGGTCGCGAACGTCGCGTCGGTCGCCGTGCTCTGGTTCGGCGGTCATCGCGTGCAGGGCGGCCAGATGCAGATCGGCGACCTGACGGCGTACCTGTCCTACCTGATGCAGATCGTGATGAGCGTGATGATGGCGACCTTCATGCTGATGATGATTCCGCGGTCCGCAGTGTGTGCCGACCGGATCGTCGAGGTGCTGGAGACCGACTCGTCGGTGGTCCTGCCCGACGTCGGCGTGACGACCTTCGTCGAGCCCGGGGTGCTGCGCTTCGAGCAGGTCGGCTTCACCTACCCGGGCGCCGATGTCGGGGTCGTGCGAGACGCCTCCTTCGAGGCCCGCCCGGGACAGACCGTGGCGATCATCGGCTCCACCGGTGCCGGGAAGTCGACGATCGTCAACCTGGTTCCGCGGCTCTTCGACGCCTCCGACGGTCGGGTGCTGGTCGGCGGGGTCGACGTCCGCGACCTCGATGCCGAGGCGTTGTGGGCCCAGCTCGGTCTGGTCCCGCAGAAGGGCTTCCTGTTCATGGGCACCGTGGCCAGCAACTTGCGGTACGGCAAACCGGACGCGACCGAGGAAGAGATGTGGCAGGCGCTCGAGGTCGCCCAGGGACGCGACTTCGTCGCGGCGATGCCCGACGGCCTGGACTCCCCGATCGCCCAGGGCGGGACTAACGTCAGCGGAGGTCAGCGCCAGCGGCTGGCGATCGCGCGAGCCTTGATCCGCAAGCCCGCGATCTACCTGTTCGACGACTCGTTCTCGGCGCTCGACCTCGCCACCGACGCACGGCTGCGGGCCGCCCTCAAGCCGGTGACGGCGGACGCCACGGTGGTGATCGTCGCGCAGCGGGTCTCGACGATTCGCGACGCCGACCTGATTCTCGTCGTCGAGGACGGTGAGATCGTCGGGCGCGGATCGCATCACGAGCTCCTCGATGGCTGTCAGACCTACCAGGAGATCGTCGCGTCCCAGATGAGCGCGGAGGAGGCGGCATGAGCGAGGCCCAGGGCGGCAAGCTCAAGGAGACCGAGCGCGTCGTCGCCGGCCCCGGCGCCGGTCCAGGTCGTGGGCCGTTCGGTGGCGGCATGGTGGGCCAGAAGGCCTCGACCTTCAAGCCGTCGGCCAAGCGGCTGCTCGGACGGATGCGGCCGTACCGGGTCAAGGCCAGCGCCGTCCTGGCGCTGACCGTGGCGAGCGTCGTCCTCAGTGCGATCGGTCCGCGGATCCTCGGCAAGGCGACGGACCTGATCTTTGCCGGACTGATCGGCGGCAAGATGCCTGCCGGGATCACCAAGGCCCAGGCGGTGGCGCACCTCCGGGCGACCGGTCAGGGCAAGGTCGCCTCGATGGTGTCGTCGATGGATGTGCACCCCGGGCTCGGGGTCGAGTTCGACAAGGTCGGTCGCGTCCTGCTGATCGTGCTGGCGATCTACGTCCTGGGCTCGGCGCTCGCCTGGCTTGCCGGCTACATCCTCAACGACGTGGTGCAGGGCACCATCTTCACGATGCGCTCCGACGTCGAGGACAAGGTCAACCGGTTGCCGTTGAGCTATTTCGACTCCCAGCCCCGTGGTGAGCTGCTCAGTCGGGTCACCAATGACATCGACAACGTCAGCCAGTCGCTCCAGCAGACCATGAGCCAGCTGCTCACCTCCGTGCTCACCGTGTTCGCGGTGCTCGCGATGATGATCTGGATCTCGCCCTTGCTGGCCCTGGTCGCCCTGGTCACCGTCCCGATCTCGATGCTCGTCACCGGCCGGGTGATGAGGCGCTCCCAAGGCATGTTCGTCCAGCAGTGGCGTCGCACCGGCCGGCTGAACTCACACATCGAGGAGACCTTCTCGGGACATTCCCTGGTCAAGGTGTTCGGCCGCCTGTCCGACTCCGAGCGGGTGTTCGAGGTGGAGAACGAGGCGTTGTTCAAGGCCTCGTTCTCGGCTCAGTTCGTGAGCGGCCTGATCATGCCGATCATGATGTTCATCGGGAACATCAACTACGTGGCGGTCGCTGTGCTCGGCGGGCTGCGCGTGGCGAGCGGCTCGCTGTCCCTGGGAGACGTCCAGGCGTTCATCCAGTACACGCGGCAGTTCACCCAGCCCCTGTCCCAGGTCGCGTCGATGGCCAATCTGCTGCAGTCCGGTGTCGCGTCGGCCGAGCGCGTCTTCGAGTTGCTCGACGCACCCGAGGAGCCGGTCGAAGGCCACACCGACGCCGTGGCGACGGGCCTGCGCCGAGGTGAGGTGCGCTTCGAGAACGTGACGTTCTCCTATCTGCCTGACAAGCCACTGATCCGCGATCTCTCCCTGGTCGCCGATCCCGGCCACACGGTCGCGATCGTCGGCCCGACTGGGGCCGGCAAGACCACGCTGGTCAACCTGGTGATGCGGTTCTACGACGTGCAGGCCGGACGGATCACGCTAGACGGTGTGGACATCGCCGCGATGCCGCGTTCAGCACTGCGGTCGCAGACCGGGATGGTGCTCCAGGACACCTGGCTGTTCGAGGGCAGCATCCGGGACAACATCGCCTACGGCAACCCGGATGCGACCGAGGAGCAGATCCTCTCGGCAGCGCGGGCCACGTTCGTGGACCGGTTCGTGCACTCGTTGCCGGACGGCTACGACACCCTCATCGACGAGGAGGGCTCGAACCTGTCCGCCGGTGAACGGCAGCTGGTCACGATCGCGCGTGCCTTCCTGTCCGACCCGGCGCTGCTGATCCTCGACGAGGCGACCAGCTCGGTCGACACCCGCACCGAGCTGCTGGTGCAGCGCGCGATGGCGGCGCTGCGCATCGACCGGACCTCGTTCGTGATCGCGCACCGACTCTCCACCATCCGGGACGCCGACCTGATCCTGGTGATGGAGGACGGATCGATCGTCGAGCAGGGCACGCACGACGAGCTGCTCCTCGCGAACGGCGCCTACGCGCGGTTGTACAACGCCCAGTTCGCGGCAGCGCTGGCCGGTTGAGAGAGCTGTCGTTAACCCGTTGTGAGGACGCTTCACGCGACGTACCGTGGTCGCACACAGGAAGGAGGTGGTCCGAAGAGATGCAATCTTTCAGGACAAGTGAGGTGGCTGCTAGCTAGCAGCTCCACGCCCCCGCTCCTCGTGAGTTCCGTGGGGCACGCTGGCGGCTGCCAGCGAATCCACCGCAGCCACCCGACCCGCAGGTGAACCGGTAGTCCGCCGGTACCAGGCGCGAGCCTGACACCTGCGGGTCGCTGCGTGCCCGGCTGGTGTGACCTGCCTCATAAAAGTTGCGGAACGCAACTAGATAGTTGCAGAATGCAACTATGACTTTGGCTTCCGCACCGCCTGCCGAGCAGGCCGGCCCGATGTCGCACCGGGAGATCCTCGGCGCGCTTCGCGGCCTTCTTCTTGCCATGTTCGTCGCCATGCTCTCCAGCACGGTGGTCGACAACGCCCTGCCACGGATCGTCTCCGACCTGCACGGCACCCAGTCCGGCTACACCTGGATCGTGGTGGCGACGCTGCTCGCGATGACGGCCTCGACGCCGATCTGGGGCAAGCTCTCGGACCAGTTCGACAAGAAGACGCTGGTGCAGACCGCGCTGGTCATCTACGTCGCTGGCTCGATCGTCGCCTCGGTCGCCCAGTCGATGGGCGTACTGATCGCCGCACGCGCCGTCCAGGGCCTCGGCGTCGGTGGTGTGACCGCGCTCGTCCAGGTCGTCATCGCCTCGATGGTGCCGCCGCGCGACCGTGGCCGCTACTCGGGGTACATCGGT
>NZ_JAOPXI010000195.1 GCF_025965215.1 Marmoricola sp. | reverse complement strand
GTGGCGGAAATGACGCGTCGATTGCGGCCGGTCACAGGTGCCTCCAGCGGTGCTCCAGCGGGCGCAGGACGGGGCAGACCGGCCAAGTTAGGGTGAACTTAGGGTAATAGTTCTCCGCCCATTGCGCCATGCGCCACCTGACTGAGGCCGCATTCATACCAAAAGAGTGGCGATAAAATTACCAGGTGTTACTGATCCAGCATCAGAAGAGCGTGGGGGCTCAAGCGCCAGCTGACCAGTAGGCAGCTGTCGTCGCCGTTCGCCGTGGACTCGCCGACCGAAAGATCAGCGCCATGACGACCTGCGACGGCGAGCACAACCAGCGTCCCCACCTTTATGATCCACTTCGACGTGCGGCCACACCCGGATCATCGCCCAGGGCCGGATCATGCTGACCGAGGCCACCAGGCAGTACGTGACGGCCAAGGCTCAAGCGGCAATACCAAGCATCGCGGTCAGATCGACGGTCTCCTGGCCGGCGCTAGTCACCCACGGGGAGGCACTCTCGATCCTGGGCGTCTGTGAGCCGAGCAGCGCGGCGGACGCGGATGTTGTCAAGCTCGCCTCTCACCGGCGTGGCTGTCTCGGTGGCCCGCGACGCCATGCGCTCGGCCAGCTTGCGCAGCTCGGTAAGCACACGCTGCGCACCGCTGCCAGAGGGTGCGTGACCAGCGTCGAAGTTGCGGCGTGCTGGCGCCCGATCTCCACCAAGCCGCACTTCTGCTCCACCAGCTCGTTAGGCAGTAGGCGCACCTGAGCGTTGTAGGCGACCAGCACTCGTCGACTAGCCACGAGCACCACCACCCGACCTTCTCAGTATATGGGACGCCAGATTAACTCTATATCGAGCAGCGAGGGCCGCACAAACGCCCAAGCCACGCGCGGTAGCTCGCCCGCGTTTCATGATCGTTAAGCGAAAATTTTTCTCCCGTAAAAAAATGACCCGGCGACCTGGTCTCCAATAGTTGCCGCTCTAAAAATGGGCGGTCGCCTGGCCGGGCGACTGAAGTACAGGCAGCCCCCGTGACCACGGAATCACAGGCCAGCCACCCAAGTACCCGGGGCATCGTGAGCGGTTTGAACACCACTGGTGCCCCCTGTCACCACGGGCGTGACGGAGGTACCAGTGGTTGTCGGCGCTGCCTCCCAGATCATCTCGCTAATGATCACTCCCAGGGTGCCACAACGGGCCCCGTCCGGCGAGCGAGTTTGCGCTTCGAGGCGTGCGATCTCTTGATCGATCATGCTTGTGGTGATCATGACCTGCTTATCCTGTCCTCGATCGGAGCGCTCATGAGGTAGTCGCGAGCGCTTAGATCCCACAGGGTCTCGATCTCAGGACCGACGAGTGTGATGCCGTGCTGACGAGCGTTCTCGTACAACTCCGCGACGAGGCTGCTCCAACCATCCGCATCGACAGCGACGGAGCGGCCGTCCCCGTCGTCCTTCTGAATCACGTAGAGCGTCACGATGGTCGGGCTTACTGGGTCGTTGCAGTGGACACGTAACTCGCGGACACCGTCCCGCAGGTGTCGTCCGTTGTCACCGAGCTCGCGAAGCCGGGCGAAGAGTGGCTCAACGATGTGTTCCAGGCACAAACCTGCGACGGCAGCCCGGGCCCGCTGGACGGCGAGCCGTTCGGTAAGCCGAGCATAGTCGACCTCGTCAACGAACGCCTCATGCGGCTCTCGCGATAGCAGCAGCGTTTTCTCGATCGACATCTCCAGCCGGAGATCCGCAACCCAGACGCCGCCGACCGCCGACAAGGCCGTCAAATGGACCAGGTGCAGAGTACTGCCACTGCGGGCAGAGGCGATCCGCGACTTAGTGAGCAGGTTTGTTGCATCGTAGACAGGTGCGACGGACACCCACGGGTGCGACTCCTTCATCACATCGCATGCTTGGCTGAGGAGCACTGCACGACGCAGCACGCCATCCTGCTCTCCGACAAGGCGGAGCGCGCTCGCAGCGAAACCGAGATCGCGGCGCGGCTGGTCCCAGAGCTTGTGCTCTGGAGACCCAAGGAAGAAAACCGGCACGTCATTGAGAATGTGGCCCTGTCGATACTCATCGAGCCGCTCGAGCCGCTCGCGCAGCCCGGCAGGCCAGTCACGAGATCTGCTGAAGTCCCCCGATCCCGTTGGTGCGCTCACCCGTCTAGGCGGCCCCACGGTCTGGTGTTCTGCCGCCCGGACGGCGCGCCGCTGCACCCGGAGCGGTTCAGTCGCACCTTCAGCGAGCAGGCCGCCAAGGCTGGGCTACCACCGATCCGGCTACACGACCTCCGGCACATCTGGGCGACACTCGCGCTGACCGCCGGGGTGCATCCACGGGTCGCGCAGGAGCGCATGGGGCATTCCACGGTGGGGATCACACTGGGCACCTACAGCCATGTCGCCGAGGGCATGCAGGCCGACGCCGCCGCGCTGGTCGCGCAGCTGATGACGCAGCCCGTTAGCAATCCGTTAGCAGCGGGGGGTCGCAGCGACCAAGATTAGCATCCTGACCTGCACTAATACGGTGTCCGAGGGGGGACTTGCGCACTAACCACCCGCCTCGCCCTCGACACCGCCGCGTGATGCCGAATTTTCGTAGCCTGGTGGGGCGTGCCAGCGGTGGTTGGACGGCTGATGCGGTCTGACCTGCGGGTTTGGTCTTGTTGTGTCCTGTTGGGTCCCGACATGACTGGACGTTTGACGGCCTGGAGACGGCCTGATCTGATCTTGGCTCGGTCCTGGTGAGCCTGCGATTAATAAGTGCAGGCGCGTCCCGGGCCGGATTGCTCAACGTGGGCCGGCGATGTTCGCTGGGTGGCGTGCCAGTGCGGCACGGTGCTGCTCGTTGCGGTCATCAGGTCGCAGTTCCAACAGCGTTCCGGCGTGACGCCTGAACCCGATTTGTTGCGGCTCTTCCGTGGCGAGCATCGCTTCCGTAGCGCCTAGGTGACGCTCTAGGGTAGGTAGGCCAATCGGCTTGGTGTGCTATCCGGGACGAGCTTGCTGCACGGAGCGCTTCTACCGACCCATGATCCTTTTTGGAGAGATTGTCGAGCATGCTTGGTGAAGGTGCGGTAGGGGGTTAGCCTGCCAGTGGAATCCTGGCGGTCTGACCGCAGTGGAGTTGCGGCGTTGGATCGGCGATGAGGAGTAGGGCCTGCTGATGACCGCACCTCAGTCCTCCCTGAATGGACCACGCTGGGACGAGACGCAACTTGTTGCTGCCGAGTACGCCAACCTTCGGGCAGAGATTGTTAAGCTGACTGAACTACAGTTTCAGGCCACGGCCGCTACTGTTGTGGCTTTTGGTACCGTACTGTCTATAGGGATCCAAGTGCGGAATGCCGCTATTATTCTGGTTCACCCGATACTATCGTTTGTTCTTGGTATTATCTGGCTTCATTACGCGAATCTCATAGCGCGTATCGCAACTTACCTTAGAGAGATTGAAGATCGTGTAGGTCACCACAACCTTAGCTGGGAACACTATGTTCAGGCGCACCCGCTGCCACGTGGCCGGTTTGCATACTGGGGTATTCGGCCGGTTTTTATTGTCACCTCCATTCTGGCGGTGGTGGCCAGCCTGCCGGTCGCAACGCCGAGTATCACTGTGATACTGTTTTATGTTCTTGCCATTATGGTCACCGGCGCTACTGTCACGACTTTCATTATTTGGCATGAACCGGCTCCTGAGCTGAACGGCAGCAGAATCTGATCGAGAACGCGGAGTAGGGGGTTGGGCGCTGTTGAGAAAACCAGCAGCAAGCTTGAATCCTATTTGGTGCAAATGAATCTGCGACACGTTTTGGTGCTGGACGTTAGTGGTTGTTTTTGGGTAGGTAAAAGGTGGAGGCGATCATGGGCTGGTTTGTCCTCGCCGCAGGCCAGACGGGTGCCGGAGCAGGATATCGTCGCGTCGCCAAGCTTGTCCCGAAGTGGGCTTGGGCAGGATTCCATATGGGAGCAACCGGCGGTTGGACGACATGGCATGTTCCCGGCCGCCCCAAATGGCGGCGCTGCGGTGGTCGTGCGCCCGCGGCAGCCTGTTGGATCCACTGACCTGCAACGGTTCAGCTCAACTGAACCCGTGAATGGTCACACGAAAGACGCCTCGAACAGTTGGGAGAGAATCATGAAATCGTTCGATTCAGCCGCATCAGATGCTCATCTGTCCGTAGGATCAGCAGTACGTAAAAATGAGCAAGTTAATCTCCGCGATCAATTCTCGTTAGCTGAGTATAATAACCTGCGAATGGAAATACTCAAGATGATAGAACTTCAATCGCAATTATTGAATATAATTGTGGTTGCGTTCGGCGCGGTAGTAACTGTTGGACTTCAGGCAAGGAATGCTGCAATTATAGCAATCCATCCAGTTCTTGCGTTGATACTTGGCATCTGTTGGCTTAACCATAATTACGCCATTATCCGAGCGGCTGATTACATTCGATCGCGACTTGAGCCTCGGTTTAACGAAAATGATTGCGAAGGCTGGGAACATTACATTCTCGATTACAAGATATCACATGCTCGAATTGGGCGCCTAGGGGAACGTGTCATATTTTCCGGCAGCTCCCTTGTTGCCGTACTCGTAGCTGTCTATGTTGGCGCTAACAATCTTTGGAGCATTGTCGCCATCATTACGGCCACAGTTTTCACGGTAGTGACCATTTTATTATTTCTGGTATACAGAGAGGGCGGCCTCACACCTTCAGCTCATCTCCGTGAGGCCAGGCATTGAGCCCTGTGCCGTGCCAAAACTCGATGCAGGGCCTGCAGGCAGGTGTTTCTCTGGCTGAGCTAGGCGACTCGTTGGTATTCGTTGATCATTCCGCCGAGGATTCGATGGCGTCGGATCGGGGCATCGAGAGG
>NZ_JAOPXI010000005.1 GCF_025965215.1 Marmoricola sp. | reverse complement strand
GCGGACTGGGTGCACATGAGCAGCTGCGCCTGGTGCACCGAGGCGTTCCACGAGCTCGCCTTCAGCAGCGTGGCGATCACGGCCCTGGTGGACCCGGCGCTCGTCGCCCGTGCCACCGTGGTCGCGCCCGTCGAGGTGCCGCGCGCAACGCCCCCGGTCGTCGCGGCTCCCGTCATGGCGTTCCCCCTCTTCGCCGATGAACCGTCCGCTACCGAACCCTGGCTCGCCCACGACGAGACGACCGAGACCCCAGCTGTCGACCCCGAGGAGGACGCGGGCCGTCGCCGGAGGCCCGTGGCGATGATCGCGGGCGTCACCGCCGCCGCCGTCATTGCCGTCGCCGCGATCGCCGTCGCCGCGTCGAGCCAGGGCAACGGCGCCACGACCCCGCCGAGCGCCGCCCACCAGCACCGCAGCTCCTCGACGCTGGCCGGTGCCTCGCCGTCGGCCACCCCGAGCGACTCCGCGACGACGCCATCGCCCTCATCAGGACCGGTGTCGGCGAGCGTCGACGCACCGACCGCGTCCCCGACACCGGTCCTGGTGGTGAACAACGCGACCGCGACCCCGAAGAAGCCGGCCCCCAGGCCGACGAGCAAGCCGTCCCCGACTGCAACCAAGCCGACAGCCAGCCCGACGTCGAAGCCGACGACGCCTGCGCCGAGCCCGACACCGACGAAGCCGTACTGCAACCTGGTCATGCACCTGTTGGGCGCCTGCTGACCACGGGCCCCGTTGCGTGCCGGGTAGCGTGACGCCATGCCCGAGCTGCCCGAAGTGGAAGCGCTCGCCCATGACCTGGCCAGGCGTCTGGACGGTCGCGCGATCGTTCGGGTCGACATCGCCAACTTCAGCTGCCTGAAGACCTACGACCCCCCGATCAGCGCCCTGTCCGGGGCGATGGTCAACGGCGTCAGCCGCCACGGCAAATTCCTCGACTTCGATGCCTCGGGCACCCATCTGGTGCTGCACCTGGCGCTGGCCGGCTGGATCCGCTGGAAGGACGAGGTGCCCAAGCTGCCGGCCAAGCCGAACAGCAAGTCGCCGCTCGCGGCCAGGATCGTGCTCGACAACGGCAGCGGCCTGGACATCACCGAGGCCGGGACCCGCAAGAGCCTGGCCCTGTACGTCGTCCGCGACCCGAACGACGTCGAGGGGATCGCCCGGCTCGGACCTGACCCGCTGTCCGACGACTTCACCATCGACGTGCTGGCCGACATCCTCGCCACCGCCGGCCGTGCCCAGATCAAGGGCGTGCTGCGCTCCCAGGGCAACATCGCCGGGATCGGCAACGCCTACTCCGACGAGATCCTGCACGCCGCGAAGATGTCGCCGTTCAAGCCGGCCAACAGCCTGTCTCCCGAGGAGCTCGGCCTCCTCTTCGCCACGATCCGCAGCGAGCTGAGCGAGGCCGTGGCACGTGCCGACGGCCTGCCCGCGAGCGAGCTCAAGGGTGAGAAGAAGTCCAACATGGCGGTCCACGGCCGGACCGGACTGCCCTGCCCGGTGTGCGGCGACACCATCCGGGAGGTCTCGTTCGCCGACCGGAGCCTGCAGTACTGCCCGACCTGCCAGACCGGCGGCAAGCCGCTGGCCGACCGGCGGATGTCCAAACTGCTCAAGTAGTCCCCTGACAGCCGGTGTGGGACTCTTGCCGACATGAACGGCATCCCGGCAGTGACGATCGACCTGCTCCCCGATCCGCTGCCCGCTGACCTGGTCGTTCTCGACGTCCGGGAACCGGTCGAGTGGGCGCACGGCCGGATCGACGGCGCCATCCACATCCCGTTGGGCCAGCTCGTCGACCGGGTCGGCGAACTCCCCGAGGGCCAGACCCTCGTGGTGTGCAAGGTCGGCGCGCGGTCCGCACAGGCCACCGGCTACCTGGTCGCGAACGGCCGGGACGCGATCAACCTCGACGGCGGGATGCTGGAGTGGGCAACGGGCGGGCGGCCGATGGTCAGCGACGCAGGCGAACCGGTGGTCGTCTAGGCGCGATACCCCGGGTGGCCCAAGGGTGCGACTCCGTGCGCCTCGGCGACCTTGGCGAGCAGGGTGCGCAACGTCGCCACCTCCGCGGCGCTCAGTCCTGCGGTCATGGTGCGGTCATGGTCGACCACGACCCCCAGGACCTCGGCGAGCCGGTCGCCTGCCGAGTCGGACAGGTGCAGCTCGTGGTTGCGCCGGTCGGTCGCGCTGCGCCGACGTTCGACCAACCCACGATCCTCGAGCTCGTCGAGGAGCTTGACGACCCGGCTCGGCACGGCACCGATCTCGCGAGCCAGAGCCTGCTGGCTCAACCCGGGTCTGGTCGCGATCACCCGGAGGATGCCGACCTGGCCCGGAGTCAGGTCCAGCGGTGCCAGCCGTCGTGCGAACTCGGAGGCCACGAAGGAGCCGAGCTGCGAGAGCAGCAACGCAACGCCGGAAGGTCTCTGCATGCACCCAGTTTCGCACAATCGGTCGTTCGTGTAATAGTTCATCGTATGAACGAATTGCTCACCCGAACGGACCCCCGGGTCGACCGGGTGGTCCGGATCTGCCTCGTCATCGCCGGTCTGCTGGTGCTGTCGGGACTGATCCACCTCGGCGTCTTCTTCCTCGACGACCGGCCCTGGTCCGGACCGGTCTCCTGGCGAAAGCCCTTCGACTTCGGCCTGTCCTTCGGTATCACCCTGGCCTCGGTCGTGTGGGTGACGTCGTATCTGCAGGTACCGGCGGAAACCCGCACCCGACTGCTGGGCATCTTCGCCGTCGACTGCATCGTCGAGGTGGCCGGCATCACCCTGCAGGCGTGGCGCGACCAGCCCTCGCACCTGAACACCTCCACCCCGTTCAACACGGTGGTCGCGATGACGCTGGCCGTCGGCGGTGCGGTCCTCATCGCCGTCCTCGGCACGTTCGCGGTGGCGGCGTTGCGTGGCCGCGTCGACGGACCGCCGAGCATGGTGCTCGCCCAACGGGGCGGGTTCACGCTGCTGGTCGCCGGGCTGCTCTCGGGTGCGGCGATGATCGCCCGCGGCTCGATCGCCCGCGCGCACGGGGACGCTGCCGCCCGGATGTACGCCGTCACGGGTTTCGTCAAGGAGTTCCACGGCGTCACCCTGCACGGTGTGCTGGTGCTGCCGGCGCTCGCCTGGGTCCTGGAACGACGGGACCTCCCCGAGGCACGCCGGGTGCTCGCCGTCCGCTGGGCCCTCGGCCTCTACGTGCTCGCGGCCGGCCTCGTGCTGATGCTCGAGCTGGTGTGACGCCGCGGTTCAGACAAAGGCCTGCGGCAGCGGCAGGGTGAGCGCGTGCGCGAGCCGGTCGAAGTACTGCGCCCGATCGATCTCGACGACGCCGAGCGTCTCGAGGTGGTCGGTACGCCACTGGGTGTCGAGCACCCGATGCGCCGCGTGCTGGTCGACCAGCAGGTCGACCAGCGCGACCAGCGCGACCTTCGAGGCGTCGGTCGACCGCGAGAACATCGACTCCCCGGCGAACAGGCCCGCGATCGCGATCCCGTAGAGACCACCGACGAGCTCGCCGTCGAGCCAGGTCTCCACCGAGTGCGCCCAGCCGAGCTCGTGCAGGCGGACGTACGCTTCGGCGATCTCCTCGTCGATCCAGCCGCCGTCGCGACGCGGGTCTGCACAGCCGGCAACGACCTGGGCGAAGGCGGAATCCACCCGGATCTCGAACCGACGCACGGATCGGCGCAGTGACCTCGAGATTCGCAGCCCATCCAGCGGCAGCACGCCGCGACGCCGGGGGGACCACCAGCCGATCTCGCCGTCACCGGCCGGCATCGGGAACAGCCCACCGCGGTACGCCGCCACCAGGGTCGACGGCTCGAGATCGCCGCCGAGCGCGACCAGGTCCGGGGCACCCCGCTGCGGCGACGGCAGCTGCCACCGCGCGGGTCCGGGGTCGACGGGCACGCGACCATCCAACCTCGCCGCCTACGCTGGGCGCATGAGCATCGCCAAACGCCTGGGGTCGGCCCTGGCTCCGCGCGCTGTCGAGCTTGCCCCCAGCCTGTCAGCCGCCTTCGTCCACCAGGCCCTCGACAAGGCGATCGCCGGCGTCGGCCCGCTGCCGAGCGCGGCCTCGGCGGCCGACAAGCAGGCGGGCCAGCACCCCGGCGACCTCCCGGGCGCGATCCACGACGTGATCGAGAACCACGTCCGGTACGCCGGTGCGCAGGGGTTCGTGACCAACCTCGGCGGCCTGGTGACGATGGCGCTCACCATCCCGACCAACGTCACCGGCCTGGCCCTGCTGCAGTGCCGGATGGTGGCCGGCATCGTGCACCTGCGCGGTTACGACCTCGAGGATCCCCGCACCCGTGCCGCGATCCTCGCCTGCCTTCTCGGCGAGGAGCGCGTGCTGGCGATGGTCAAGCGTCGCGAGCTCCCCGGTACGCCGGTGGAGCTGGCCACCGCGCGGGTCCACGACGTGGCACTCGATCGCCAGCTCGCCACCGAGGTCGCCTCCGAGCTGATCACTCGCGCCGCAGGCAAGCGGGTCGCCACCGCGGTCGGTCGCCGGGTCCCGGTCGTCGGCGGGTTCGTCGGTGCCGGCACCGACGCCTTCGTCACCTGGAAGGTCGGCCGGTACGTCGACCGCGAGTTCCTGCCGCGGGCGCCTCAGGCGCGCCAGCGCCGGTAGGCAGCCAGCCCCCTGGCGGCAACCGGGCTGGTGTGCGCCTTTGCCACCAGGCGCTGCTTGACCAGGTACAACCGGGTGGCGTGCGCGGCCCGGACCTCGCCGTGCAGCCGGTCGATCACCTCGTGGAGCTCGACGGTCTCCTCGCGCAGCCGGGCAGCCTCGATCGTCATCGCCGTCAGGGCCCGCAGTCCGGCACTCGCGAGGTCCTCGGCGGACGGGTTGTCAGGATCCACGAACTCTGACGGGGGTCGCGGGAGCAGGTCGTCGAGATCGCCGACCACGTCGTACCCCCGCAGCGCCAGCTCCGCGACCCAGCTCCGGCTGATCTGGTCGGCCCAGGCCCAGACGTCGGGTGGTACCGAGAGAGCCGCCGATTCACGGTCGCGCGACAGGTTCTGGTGGACCAGGCTCTCGCGGACCAGCGCGCGGTAGTGGTGGTTGGGGACGCGGTCGCAGATCTTCTCGTTGAGCTGACGCACCACGGCGACCTCGGCCACGCCGAGCGAAGCGTTCGTGCGGCCCTCCTCGCGGGGGTAGTCCTCCGGGTCCAGTTCGAGGACCTGCGCGAACCGGTGCCAGAGCAGATCTCGCGGTGCTCCCGAAGGCGGCACCGTGATCAGGTGGATGTTCTCCGTCGGCAGCGTCGAGCCCCACCGGTCGAGGACATCGGGAACCTCCTGGACACCCCAGAACCAGCGGGCCAGCTCCGAGCCGCGCTGGGGATCCTGGAGGTCTTCGAGGAACGACGCGTAGGTAGCCTCCCGGCGGTGCTTGACGTTCTCCTGCCACTCGGCCGGGAGCTGGCGTGCCAGGTCACGCGCCGAGTACACGATGTGCACCTCGCCACCGAGCGACTCCAGCGCACGGGCCACCTGCACCCGGGACGCCGTCGCGAGGATCTCGTGACTGATCACCACGGTCCCGGGCCAGGCGCGGGCCTGCCGGGCCAGCCGGTCCCAGGCGCCGGTCGCCTCGCGCTCGATCCCTCCCCACGGCAGCTGCATCAGGTCCAGGGCAGCGAGGAAGTGCGCATCGAACCGGTCCGCGGGGTAGAGGATCCCGCGCGCAGCCAGGGCGTCGCGCTCGCTGAACAGCAGGTCCTGGACGAACGAGGTACCGGTCTTGGGTGCGCCCACATGCAGGATGACCTTCTTTGCCATCACCCCTGCCTTTCTGTCGGTCGCCGCGGCGGTGCGTCCGGTCCGGCCGATCGAGCCAGATCGCGGACCCAGCTGCGGCCGAGGACACCGAGCGCGAACTCGAGAACGTCCTCGGGATCCACGTTGCTGCGTGTGCTCGTACGGCGTACCGGAACCACGGTGTCTGGATCCCCGTGAACAGCGTAGTCACCGACCCTGAGATCGGAGATCACGCGTTCTGCCATGGTCTGCGCCCACTCGACCTTGCCCGGCGGCGGAGCCAGCTCGAGGTCGCTCTCGACGCCGGCCAGACCTGGCCAGACCTGGTCGGCCAACCGGTCACGACCGTCCTCGCCGACGTTCAGCACGAGCAGCGGATTGAGGGCGCGCAGGAGATCGGTGGCGAGCACGCCGGAACCCGGTCGCGGGACAGCCGGTGGAAGGTCGAGGCCGAGGAGCTCACCGGCCAGTGCCACGGCCGCCGCCTGGTCGGCAGCCAGGACGACATGCACGTTCGCCGCACCGAACTGCTCGGAGAGGCGAGCAGCGATCGTGCCGAGCTGGATGCCGGGGGGCAGACGGTCCTGCGCGATCGCGCTCTCCCACAGCCGCTGCCAGCGCATCCCCCCTCCGGCGGCCACGCGGGCCGACCAGCGCTCGGCCATCAAGCGGTCCAGCGGGCCGCCGAGGACCACGCACGTCGGATGCCGGCCGCCGTCGCGAATGCCCCGGGCACGGAGCTCGTCGCGCAGCACGGCCGCGGTCAACGGCGCGCCGAGGACCGTGACGCCACGACGCCACGGACGCCACGCGAAGCTCGGCGGCGGCGCAGCGGCGGGAACGTCACGGATCAACAGCGTCACCAGCACTCCGCAGGCGATCCGGACCAGCTCGTCGGCGGGCAGGGCATCGGGCTCGATCGGCGGTGTGCCGAAGCCCGCAGGTCCGCCCGGCAGCGGTACGTCGACGAGTCCGCGTCCCGGACCTGCCGTGGCCAGAACCAGGTCGGCGAGGTGGCCGAAGGACGGAAGGTCCTTGTCGAGGCGGCGCACGAGTTCGAGCTGGGCGGCACTGGGCAGCGGACCGTCGGCCGGGGCCGGGCTCGCCGGACGGGCACCGACCCGGAAGTCCGCCCAGCGCTGCGTCGA
This sequence comes from Marmoricola sp., assembly GCF_025965215.1. Lineage (GTDB taxonomy): Bacteria > Actinomycetota > Actinomycetes > Propionibacteriales > Nocardioidaceae > Marmoricola. The sequence continues at coordinate 3,655 of NZ_JAOPXI010000005.1, read as the reverse complement.
CCCGTCTCGCAGGTCGGCTGCCCAGGCCCGGACCAGGGCGTCATGGGTGCTGGTCGCGCCGCTCACCGGCGAAGCATCCTGCGCGCCGGGACCTGCAGCAAGACGCGGTGAGCCATGCGGGCATTCTGCCGCACGCCGATCATCGAACCGGAGATCAACCGAGCGCGGTCACGACCCGGGACGGGCTGGGGCGGCCGAGGATGCCCGCCATCCAGGTGCTGATCCCGACCAGGGCCTCGAGGTCGACACCGGTCTCGACGCCCAGCCCCCGGAACATCCAGACCAGGTCCTCCGTGGCCAGGTTGCCGGTCGCACTCTCGGCGTACGGGCAACCGCCGAGGCCGCCGGCACTCGCGTCGAAGGTCCGGATCCCGTGCTGCCAGGCGGCGTACGCGTTCGCCAGCGCTTGTCCATAGGTGTCGTGGAAGTGCACCGCCAAGACGTCGTCGGGAAGTCCGGCCGCGTTGAAGGCGTCGAGCAGCGCACCGACCTGGCCGGTCGTGCCGACCCCGATCGTGTCACCGAGCGAGAGCTGGCTGGCTCCGAGATCGAGGAGCCGCTTGCCCACCCTGACGACCTGATCGACGCGGACAGCGCCCTCCCACGGATCGCCGAAGCACATGCTCACGTAGGCCCGGACGTCCAGGCCGGCCGCGCGGGCGCGAGCCACGGTCGGTTCGAACATCGAGAACTGCTCGTCCAGGCTGCGGTTGAGGTTCTTCTGCGCGAAGGTCTCGGTCGCGCTGCCGAAGATCGCGATGTGTTCGCAGCCGAGCTCAAGGGCACGATCCAGGCCGCGCTCGTTCGGGACGAGCACCGGGTGCCGGCGGCCGTCCTGGCCGAGCAGCTCGATCAGCTCGGCCGCGTCAGCCAGCTGGGGGACCCAGCTCGGGTGCACGAAGGAGGTGACCTCGACGACGGGCAGACCGGCTGCCACCAGGCGCCGGATGAACTCGGCCTTGTCGGCGAGCGGGACGATGGACTTCTCGTTCTGCAAGCCGTCTCGCGGACCGACCTCGTAGATCGTGACGTCTCGCTCGACACCCTCAGCCATGGCCGGCCTCCGCCGCGCTCTGTTCGATGAGGCTCTGTTCGACTAGAAACAGGAGCTGCCTGAGCTGGACCTGGTCGCCCACCGCGGCGTCGACTGCTGCCACCGTGCCCGCGTGCGGCGCCTTGAGGACCAGCTCCATCTTCATCGCCTCGATCACCCCGAGGCGCTGTCCCTCGACGACCTCGTCGCCGACCGTGACGTCGACGGCGAGCACCGTCCCGGGCATCGGAGCGCGCACGCTGCCGTCTCCGACTGCACCGACAGCGTCGGCGAACGGGTCGGGGCGCTGAAAGATGAAGCGCTGTCCGCGGTGCACGGCCTCGAGCAGGTGCGGCTGGAGGTTGACCACCGACTGCTGCCGGAGGCCGTCGACCATCAGCACCAGGACGTGGTCCTCGGCGAAGACCTCGCGTACGTCGTGGTCATCGACGCGACCTCGGATCCTGTCGACCCGGACCGGCTCGTCGAGCTGGACCACGTACGGCGCGGGGTCTGCGCCGGATCGCCAGCCGTCGGGACCGAACGGATGGGGCGCCCCCATCGCGTCGAGCATCGCGCTGACCCAGGCGACACTGATCCGGGCGATCGCATCGTCGGGGGCCTCGATCGTCGCGGTGTCGAGCCACGCGGTGTCGATCGTGGCGTCGCGGAACTCGTCGGTCGCCACCAGGGCACGCAGGAAGCCGACGTTGGTGGTCAGACCGAGGATCGCGGTGTCGTCCAACGCGTCCAGGAGTGCGAGCCGGGCCGATTCGCGGTCGGGGCCGCTGGCGATCACCTTGCCGAGCATCGGGTCGTACGCCGTGGAGACGACCTGACCGCTTTCGAGCGCGGCATCGACGCGCGCGTGATCGCTCCCGGGCCATCGGACCCTGCTCGCGCGTCCGGCCTGGGGCAGGAATCCGCCGAAGCTGTCCTCGGCGTAGACCCGCGCCTCGATCGCGTGACCGACGAGCTGGACGTCGTCCTGGGTGAAGCCGAGGGGTTCGCCGGAGGCGACGGCGAGCTGTAGTGCCACCAAATCAGGGTGCTCGCCGCGGATCGCGACCGCGAGCTCGGTCACCGGGTGCTCGACCTGCAGGCGCGTGTTCATCTCCAGGAAGTACGCCTCGTTGCTGGCGTTGTCGAGGAGGAACTCGACCGTTCCCGCGTTCTCGTAGCCGACCTGCGCCGTGAGCGCGACGGCCGCCGAGGTGACCGCGGCGCGGACCTGCTCGGTGATCGTCGGGGCCGGTGCTTCCTCGAGCACCTTCTGGTGGCGACGCTGGGTCGAGCAGTCGCGTTCGAAGAGGTGCACCACGTGTCCGTGAGCATCGGCGAGCACCTGGACCTCGACGTGCCGGCCGGACTCGACGTACTTCTCGATGAGCAGCGTGTCGTCACCGAAGGCATGCGCCGCCTCCCGCGCTGCCGCGGCCAGCGCTTCGTCGAGCTCGCCGGGGGCGCGCACGATCCGCATCCCCTTGCCGCCTCCACCGGCCGCGGCCTTGACCAGCACCGGATAGGACAGCGTCTCTGCCGGAGCATCGCGCGACCACGACGGCACGACCGGTACGCCGGCAGCCACGGCGATCTCGCGGGCGGCGTCCTTGCGGCCCATCCGGTCCATGACGGTCGACGACGGCCCGACCAGCTTGATGCCGGCCACCTCGACCGCCCGCGCGAACGTGGCGCGCTCGGAGAGGAAGCCGTAGCCGGGGTGGATGGCGTCGGCACCGGAGGCGACCGCAGCGGCCACGACCGCATCGATGTCGAGGTAGGAGCTCACCTCGACCGCCTGGTCCGCCGCGAGGGTGTGCGGGACTGAGGCGTCGAGCTCGGTGTGGATCGCGACGGTGCGGATGCCGAGGGCACGGGCCGACCGGATCACGCGGACGGCGATCTCGCCCCGGTTGGCGATCAACAGAGTCTTCATGGCCTACATCCTGAAGATGCCGTAGGAGGGCTCGGGGATCGGCGCGAGGGCGGCGATCTCCAGCCCCATGCCGAGGACCCGACGGGTGTCGGCCGGGTCGATGATGCCGTCGTCCCAGAGGCGGGCGGTCGAGTAGTACGCCGAGCCCTGGCGCTCGTACTGGTTGCGGACCGGGGCCTTGAAGGCTTCCTCGTCCTCGACGCTCCAGGTCTCGCCGCGGGCTTCGATGCCGTCGCGACGCACCGTCGCCAGCACGGAGGCGGCCTGCTCTCCGCCCATCACCGAGATGCGCGCGTTCGGCCACATCCAGAGGAACCTCGGGTCGTAGGCACGTCCGCACATCCCGTAGTTGCCGGCACCGAAGGATCCGCCGATCACAACCGTGAACTTCGGGACGACCGTGCAGGCGACCGCCGTGACGAGCTTGGCGCCGTCGCGCGCGATGCCGTTGTTCTCGTACTCACGACCGACCATGAAGCCGGAGATGTTCTGCAGGAAGATGATCGGCGTCTTCCGCTGGTTGCAGAGCTCGATGAAGTGCGCGCCCTTGAGGGCCGACTCGGAGAACAGGATGCCGTTGTTCGCGACGATCCCGACCCGGTGGCCCCAGATCGTCGCGAAGCCGGTCACCAGGGTCTCGCCGTAGAGCTTCTTGAACTCGTGGAAGCGGCTCCCGTCGACGATCC
>NZ_JAOPXI010000176.1 GCF_025965215.1 Marmoricola sp. | reverse complement strand
TCACCATCTGGAACTCTTCGCCGTGGATCCCGGCGCGGGTCTGCCGGTAGAAGACCGGTCCGCGGTCCTGGAGCCAGATGACCAGCGCGGTGGTGAGCAGCAGCGGCGACAGCACCAGGACCACCGTCGAGCCGACGACGAGGTCGAAGGCACGCTTGGTCCAGCCGCCGGCGCGGTCGCTCTGCGGTTCCTCGACCTGGACGAACGGCAGTCCGGCAACGTGGCGCATATGCACCCGCGGACCGGCGATGTCGGTCAGCGACGGCACGACGAGCATCTCGAGGTCGAGTCCCTGGAGCGCCCAGCCGAGGCGGCGCAGGTCAGCCGCGGAGGAGTAGGACCCTCCGGCGACGATCACGCCGTCGGCACCGCGTTCGATCGCCACCCGACGCACGTCATCGATGTCCCCGAAGACCGGTACGCCCGTCTCGAGGTGGTCCTGACCGCCCGGGACGCACATGCCGACCAACCGGTAGCCCATCCACGGCGCCCGGCCGAGCACCTCGGTCAGCTCCTGGATCGCCGCCGGAGCGCCGACTGCGATGACACGGATCGCGAGCCGGCCGTCGGTTCGGGCCCGGTGAAGGGTCTGGCGGTCGACGTAGCGGACCAGCAGCAGCAGCGGGGTGCCGATGAAGAAGAAGATCAACGGGTAGCCCCGGGTCGGCTGCAGGTACGAGAGGAACCCCCACATGCAGGCGATCCCGAAGCTGATGGCCGAGGCGATCGTGATCGCCCGGAACTCCTCGAAACCGGCCCCGTAGTTGCGGGTCCGGTAGGCGCCCATGATCACCAGCATCGCCAGCCAGACGGTGATCAGTCCGGGACCCAGCATCGGAGCCCACGGGAACGGGTAGGGCTCCGAGGCCCAGTACTTGTCGATGACGTGCCGCCAGTCCCAGGCCAGCACCGAGGTCACCGAGAGCACGCCGGCGTCGAGCAGGAAGACCCCGACGAGCATGTGCCTGATCCGCTGGTTCAACCGCACCCGGCGTACGACGACCTCAGGCTCCGCGCCGGAGGCGCCCACATCGTTGCCCTCCTCGTCGGTCACCCTGCTGCTCATCGTCGCCGGGTCAGCGCGGCCACGGCCGGCTTCACGTCGAGGATGTAGACGAAGGCTGCGACGGTCCCGACCAGTCCGAAGATCAGGGAGTTGAGCAACAGGTGCGCCGCGAGGGCGAGCGCGAGGATCCACAGCCAGGCTGTCTTCGTCAGCTTGCCGGCGGCGACGAACGCCTCTCCGGGCCGCAGCAGGGCATCGATCAGTGCCCACATCTTCACGCCCAGGAGGACGAGGTAGACGAGGGTGACGACGTTCGCCTGCAGGTTGTAGAACAGCACCGGCACAGCCTAATCCGCAGGGGGTCTGCACGTCCGGAGTACCGGCACGTCGGGGCGCGATTCACGCTCGCCGCGACCCTGGACGCGCGGACGCAACAGAGCCCCCGGGCGGGACCCGGGGGCTCTGCGGCGGTGGACCGGTCAGCGACCGGACCTCCGGTGGTTCAGGAGGCCTTCTTGGCCGCGCGCTTGGCCGGAGCCTTCTTGGCCGGAGCCTTCTTGGCAACGGTCTTCGTGGCCGGAGCCTTGCGGGCGACCTTCTTGGCGGGCTTCACCTTGGCGACGGCCTTGACGCCGTCCTTGCGGACCGCGGCGACGAACTTCTCGCCACGCGCCGCGAGCTCGGCGTAGGTGGTGTTCAGCTCCTCGAGGGCCTCGGAGAGCTTGGCCTCGAACTTGGCCGGGAACTCCTTGGCATCCTTCTGGATCTCGGCGAGGCGCGCCTCGAACTTGGCCTGCGCGTCCTTGGCGTCGGCCTGGAGCTGCTCGACACGGCTCTTCGCCTGCGACTGCAGCGACTTGGTGTCGAAGTCGACCTTCTGGACACGGGCCTGGACGCCGGACACGCGGGCCTGGACGTCGTTGATCCGGACCTGGGTGACCTTCTGCGCCTCGGTGGCGTAGCCACGGGCGTACTCGACAGCGAGCTCGGTGGCGCCGGCAACGGCGAACAGCGGCTTGGTGGCCTCGGTCTTGAACTGCTCGGTATTGAACTGGGTCTTAGCCATCTCAATTTCCTTCGGTTGGTGTCGCCGGCCCGGAATCTTCCGGTCGGACGTCGGGGGTGGGGGTCGGAGCGTCGTTGCTCAGGTGAGTGCCGATTCCTGGGTCGGACTCGTCGCCCGGGGTCGCCATCCGGAAGGAGTGGTAAACCTCGAGCAGGGCTTGTTTCTGCCGTTCGCTCAGGAAGGGATCGGCAAGTACTGCCAGCTCCACGGAGCGGATCTGGTCGTCGTCCGGGCTGAGGATGCCGGCCTGGATGTAGACCTGTTCGGCGGAGATCCGGAGTGCCTTGGCCAGCTGCTGCAGCACTTCGGCGGACGGCCTGCGCAGACCACGTTCGATCTGGCTCAGGTAGGGGTTGGAGACACCCGCCTGTTCGGCGAGCTGGCGCAGCGACATCCCGGCGGCGTCACGCTGCTCGCGCAGGTAACCCCCGAGCGTCTCGACGGTCAGACCGACCTTGGACTTCTTGGCCATGTGCCCATAGTGCTAACTATTGCTAGCACTTGCAAGTCAACTGTCGGTGAAACGAGTCACAAGCCCCGGTAAACAGGCGAATTTTCAATCACATGGTGTGCTAGCAAATGTCATGGTGCTACCCGCTTCGACGCCGTCCGAAACCGGGCTGCCTAGGGTAAGACCCATGCTGCCCGTCATCGCCGAGGTCGTTCGTTCCGGCTTCGTCGAAGGCCGCCACCACGGCTCGGTGGTCGCGCTGGGTGCTGACGGGTCGACCGCGTACGCAGCCGGCGACGTCTCCGGTCCGATCCTGCCCCGGTCGTGCAGCAAGCCGTTGCAGGCACTCGCGATGGTGCGCTCCGGCCTCGACCTGGACGGCGAGCTGCTGGCCCTGGCGTGCGCGTCGCACTCGGGCGAGCAATTCCACCTCGACGGCGTACGCCGGATCCTGGGCAGCGTCGGCCTGGACGAGTCCGCGCTGCAGAACCCGCCGGGCTGGCCGCTGGAGGACGCCGTCGCCGAGGAGGCGCTGCGTTCTGGCGCCACCCGCACCACCCTGGCGATGAACTGCTCGGGCAAGCACGCCGCCATGCTCGCCACCTGCGTGATCAACGACTGGCCGATCGCGGACTACCTGGATCCCGCCCACCCGCTCCAGCAGACGATCGCCACCACGCTGGTCGAGGTGACCGGCGAACCGATCGCCCATCGCGCGGTCGACGGTTGCGGGGCGCCACTGCTCTCGGTCTCGCTGGTCGGCCTGGCCCGTGCGTTCGCGCGGCTCGCCACCAGCGAGCTCCCGGCGGAGAGCCGGATCGCCACCGCGATCCGCGACCACCCGGTCTGGGTCTCCGGGACCCGGCGCGACGAAGCCGCACTGCTCAGGGCCGTTCCGGGTGCGATCGCCAAGGCAGGGGCCGAGTCGGTCTACGCCGTCGCGCTCGCCGACGGGCGAGCATTCGCACTGAAGACCGAGGACGGTGCCGCGCGGGCCCGTCCGGTGGTGATGGCCGCCCTCCTCGCCCGGTTCGGGATCGACGAGGAGTCCGGTGTCGACGGCGACTCGGTGCGGCGTACCGGCGAGTCCCTGCTGTACGGCGGGAGTGCCGTCGTCGGCGAGATCCGGGCGGCGCTGCCGGGCTAACCTGCCACGATGGGGCCGTGCCGAACCAGTTCTGCCCGTCGCCCCGCGAGCTCGACGACCTCGAGCTGCTCCTCAACGGCGGCCTCGCTCCCCTCACGACCTTCGACGCCGCGACCCCCGTGCGCCTCTCGGTCCCGGCCGAGCTGGCCGGAGCCGACGAGCTCGAGCTCGTGGACCCCGAGGGCCTGCCGCTGGCACGGGTGACGCCCGACGGACTCGTCGGGCTGACTCGGCCGTCGCACGGCCCGTTCCGGCGGCTGCATCTCGACCCGGCGACGGTCCGCAGCCAGTACGCCGGAGCGCTCACCGTCCCCGTGGCCGGAGCGCTTGCCGAGGTCGACCTCGCCGCGATCACGGCCGCCCGCGCCGGTCGGACGGTCGTGCTGCTGGCCCTCGTCGGCACCGGAACGCCGCAGAGCCTCAGCCCCGTCGGTCTGGTACGCGCCAGCCTGGCAGCGGCCGAGCTGCTCGGTGACGCCCACGTGGTGGCCGTGACCCTGGCCAGCCACGGCGATGCCGCGACCGATCACCTGCTCGGCCAGCAGGTGGCAGCGAACTACGCCGACGGCGACGTGCTCGCTGTCGTCGGCGGGGACGACTACCCCGACGAGATCGGTGCGGTGATCGACTCCGACCAGCCCGAGCACCCGGGCGTCGTCGTCTTCTTCACCGGACTCTCGGGGAGCGGCAAGTCGACCCTGGCCCAGGCGCTCCTGGACCTGATCCTCGAGAAGGGCGAGCGGACCGTGACCAGCCTGGACGGCGACGTGGTACGTCGGAACCTCAGTGCCGGTCTCACGTTCTCGAAGGAGGACCGCGAGACCAACATCCGCCGGATCGGCTGGGTGGCGGCCGAGATCGCGCGGCACCGCGGCATCGCGATCTGCTCGCCCATCGCCCCGTTCGACGAGACCCGCAAGCAGGTGCGCGCGATGGTCACCGAAGCCGGCGGCGAGTTCGTCCTCGTCCATGTGGCCACTCCGCTCGAGGAGTGCGAACGACGTGACCGCAAGGGTCTCTACGCGAAAGCACGCGCTGGCGAGATCCCGGAGTTCACCGGGATCTCCAGCCCGTACGAGGAGCCGGAGGACGTGGCGGTGCGGGTCGACACGACGGACCGGACCATCGCGGACGCGCTCAGCGACGTACTGTCCGTACTACCTTTCTAGAACTTCCAGATCTGCTTGACCAACAGACAGGGACCGCAGTCATCGTGCACGACCTCTTCACGGGCAATGCGGCCCAGATCGTCACGGCCGGCTTCTTCGTCGGGATGATCGTCGGCGTCACCGGCATGGGCGGGGGCGCCCTGATGACACCGGCCCTGATCTTCCTGGGCGTCGGGAACGCCTCGGCGATCGTCACCGCCGACCTCACCGCGGCGGCCGTCTACAAGTCCGGCGGCGCACTGGTGCACGCGAAGCAGGGCTCCCCCAACTTCCGGCTCGCCGGCTGGCTGGCCGCCGGGTCGGTGCCGATGGCCCTGCTCGGACCACACCTCGTCGGCTGGTTCGTGACCGAGAAGAACGTCGACTCGCTGCTCAAGGAGTGCATCGGCTTCGCGTTGTTGCTTGCGGCTTCCACCTATGCGATCCGCCTCTTCATCCAGCTGGTCCGGGTCCGCTCGGAGGTCCACGTCACCGATGACGACCCGAAGATCCTGCCGGTGCGCACGTTGCTGGTCGGCGCGCTCGGCGGTCTCCTCGTCGGCGTGACCAGCGTCGGCTCCGGCTCGGTGATCATGGTCACGCTGCTGATCCTCTACCCGACCCTGTCCCCGCTGAAGCTGGTCGGCACCGACCTGGTCCAGGCCGTGCCGCTGGTGCTGGCGGCCGCGATCTCGAACATCTCGGTCAACGGCCTGGAATGGAGCATCACGCTGCCCCTGATCATCGGTTCGGTACCCGGGACCCTGATCGGCGCGCGCTTCGCCTCCAAGGTGCCTCAGTCCGTGATCCGCCGCGGGATCGTGATCGTACTGACGATGTCCGGCGTCGCCCTGCTCGACAAGGCCGGCTGGGCACCTCTCGGCTCCGGCGCGAACCAGACGCACCCCGTCCTGATCGGCCTCATCGGCCTGGGGATGCTGATCGGCGTACCGATCGTCTGGGGGCTGCTGCGCACGACCCAGGGCCTGCCGATGTTCGGAGCGCCCACCGTCGCCGAGCTCGAGTCAGGCGTCGTGCACTCGACCAGCGGCACGTGAGGCACACCCGCCGTTGCGGAGGTTGCCCGGTTCACCGGGTGGTCACCGAAGGTCCGTAGCATTTCCGTCATGCTCCTCGCTGCGCTCGTCAATGAGTTCTCGGCCACTCGGCCTCGAGCAAGCTCGGGCGCTCGGTAGCCTCGACTCATGCACCTCCTTCTCCTGCGTCACGGTCAGACGCACGGCAACACCCAGGGGGCGCTGGACACGGCCTTTCCGGGGAACGACCTGACCGACCTCGGCATCCGCCAGTCCGAGGCGGCCGCGCGCGTGATCGCCGAGCACCCGCCCACAGGTGTCTACGTCTCACCGCTGGTCCGGACGCAGCAGACGGCCGCGCCCCTGGCTGCGACGCTCGGCCTCGAGCCGAAGGTCATCGAGGGCCTGCGGGAGATCTCGGCCGGCGACTACGAGATGGCCACAGACCACGACTCGATCCTCGGGTACATCGGCACGGTCGCCGACTGGATCGAGGGCCGGTTCGACACCCGGATGGCCGGTGCCGAGAGCGGTCACGAGTTCCTGGCCCGGTACGACGACGCAGTCGCCGAGATCGCGGCCGCCGGCCACGACCGCGCGCTGATCGTGAGCCACGGCGCCGCGATCAGGACCTGGGTCGCCTCGCGGGCACCCGATGCGGTCAGCCACGCGATGGCCACCGAGGGCCTGGCCAACACGGCCTGCATCGAGCTCGAGGGCTCACCCGTCGAGGGTTGGCAGATCACCTCCTGGTCCGCGGAACCGATCGGCGGAGCGTTCCTGGCCGACGAGCAGGCACCTGACCCGACCGGGCACTCCGTCGACGTCGACGACGCTTCGACCCCGGGCTCCTGACACCGAAACTAGAACACGTTCCACTTTTGTGAGACGATGTCGGCGCCACCAGCGGAACTCGATACGATGACCGCTGCTGTCCCCCCGAGAGGCCTCCATGAACCAGACCCATGCCGACTACCAGCTGAGTCAGCTCGACCAGCTCGAGGCGGAGTCGATCCACATCTTCCGCGAGGTCGCTGCGGAGTTCGAGAAGCCCGTTCTGATGTTCTCGGGCGGCAAGGACTCGATCGTGATGATGCGCCTGGCCGAGAAGGCGTTCTACCCGGCGAAGATCCCGTTCCCGGTGTTGCAGGTCGACACCGGCTACGACTTCCCCGAAGTCCTCTCGACGCGTGACAACTGGGTCAACCGCCTCGGCGTCCGGCTGATCGTCGCGAGCGTCGAGGAGGCCCTGGCCAAGGGCATCGTCGTGGACGACGGCAAGACCTCGCGCAACCGGCACCAAATCGGCACCCTGCTGAACGCGATCGAGGAAGAGGGCTTCACCGCCGCCTTCGGTGGCGGTCGGCGCGACGAGGAGAAGGCCCGCGCCAAGGAGCGGGTGTACTCGCACCGCGACGAGTTCGGCCAGTGGGACCCTAAGAACCAGCGCCCTGAGCTGTGGAGCCTCTACAACGGTCGCCTGCACGCCGGCGAGCACATGCGGATCTTCCCGATCTCGAACTGGACCGAGCTGGACGTCTGGCACTACATCGGCCGTGAGGGCATCGAGATCCCCACGATCTACTTCTCCCACCAGCGCCGCGTCTTCGAACGCGACGGGATGCTGCTCACCGAGAGCGAGTTCAACCCGTGCAAGCCGGGCGAGGTGGCCTCCGAGCGCACCGTGCGGTTCCGCACCGTCGGCGACCTGACGCTGACCGGTTGCGTCGAGAGCACCGCCTCCACCATCGACGAGATCATCGACGAGATCGCCGTTGCCAGGCTCACCGAGCGTGGCGCGACGCGCGGTGACGACAGGTTCTCCGAGGCAGCCATGGAAGACCGCAAGAAGGAAGGGTACTTCTGATGGGCACCCCCCACACTGCCGCCGAGGACGCCACCGCGGTCACGACGGCCCAGAACGTCGGGCGCAACATGGACCTGCTGCGGTTCGCCACCGCCGGGTCCGTCGATGACGGCAAGTCCACCCTGATCGGGCGGCTGCTGCTCGACTCGAAGTCGATCTTCGAGGACCAGCTCGAGGCCGTCGAGGCCACCAGCGTCTCCAAGGGCTACGACTACACCGACCTCGCCCTGCTCACCGACGGCCTGCGCTCCGAGCGCGAGCAGGGGATCACGATCGATGTCGCCTACCGCTACTTCGCGACACCGAGCCGCAAGTTCATCATCGCTGACACCCCCGGGCACGTGCAGTACACCCGGAACATGGTCACCGGCGCCTCGACGGCGGACCTCGGCCTCGTACTGGTCGACGCCCGCCAGGGCCTGACCGAGCAGTCACGCCGGCACGCGGTGATTCTCTCGCTGCTGCGGGTCCCGCACCTCGTGCTCGCAGTGAACAAGATGGACCTCGTCGACTTCGACCAGGCCACCTACGACCGGATCCACGCCGAGTTCACGTCGTTCGCGACCAAGCTCAACATCCCTGACCTGCAGGTCATCCCGATCTCGGCGCTCCAGGGCGACAACGTCGTCAACCGGTCCGAGCACATGCCGTGGTACCAGGGCCCCTCGCTGATGCACCACCTCGAGAACGTGCACGTGGCATCCGACCGCGACCTGGTCGACGCGCGTTTCCCCGTCCAGTTCGTGATCCGGCCGAAGTCCGACGACTTCCACGACTACCGCGGGTACGGCGGCATGGTGGCCAGCGGCATCCTCAAGCCCGGCGACGAGGTCGTCGTCCTGCCCTCGGGGATGACCTCGACGATCGCCGGCATCGACCTGTTCGACCGCGAGATCGCCGAGGCGTTCCCGCCGATGTCCGTGACGGTCCGGCTGACCGACGACGTGGACGTCTCGCGCGGCGACATGATCGCCCGCGTCAACAACGCGCCGGTCCCCAGCCAGGACATCGACGCGATGGTCTGCTGGATGACGAACGAGCCGCTGCGCAAGGGCCAGAAGCTCGCCATCAAGCACACCACCCGGACCGCACGCGCGCTGGTGAAGGACATCCAGTACCGCCTCGACGTCAACACGTTGCACCGGGACACCGAGAGCGCCGTCGCCGGCGGTCTCGGGCTCAACGAGATCGGCCGTGTCCAGCTGCGGACCACGGTCCCGCTCCTGGTCGACCCGTACGCGAAGAATCGCACCACCGGCTCGTTCATCCTCATCGACGAAGCCACTGGCGTGACCGTCGGCGCCGGGATGATCAACTCAGCGTCCTAGCCCGTCGTCGAGCTACACGACGTCGACGAGTCGCGAGTGCAAGGCCCGTGAGGGCGGCAGGTAGGCCTGCGCCACCTCGCCGAGACCCTGGACGACCACGCCGCGGTCCTCGGCCGACAGGTAGAGCGATTCACCGCGGCGCAGGGTGACCTTGTCGCCGACGTCGGTGGTCACGACGACCTCGCCACCGGTGCAGATCAGGACGCTGCCGTTCGCGCGGACCAGGCCGATGCCCTCGGGAGCGGCGGTCGAGATCTGGGTGACGGCGAGCGCGAACTCGACGTGCGCCGGGGAGAACACCTCGGTGTCGGCGACGAAGTCCGGCGTGACCCGGGCGACCCGCGCCTGTCCGTGGTCGAGACAGGCAACCAGGCCGGCACTGTCGATGTGCTTGGTGGTCAGGCCCGCACGGAGCACGTTGTCCGAGGTCGCCATCACCTCCAGGCACAGGCCGCGCAGGTGCGCATGCATGACGCCGGTCTCGAGGTACGCCGCTTCACCGGGCTGCAAGGTCATCCGGTTGAGCATCAGCGAGATCACCACCCCGATGTCGTCGGGGTGGAACTCGGCGATCTCCACGACGGTGGCGTAGGCGCGCTTGACGTCCATCCCGAGCTCACCCAGGGCGCGACACGCGTCGACGACCTGGCGTACCTGGTCGTTCCCGATGTCTTCGCCGAGCAGGTACTCGACGCGTCGAACGATGCCGGCGAAGCCCGGATCGGCGCGCAGGTCATCTGCGAGCCGGTGCGAGAGCGGAGTGTCGAGCGGACCCAGGACCCGCAAGATCTCGGCGGTCGGGCGGAACCCGATCAGGCTGTCGAACGTGCTGAGCGCGTAGACCATCTCGGGCTTGTGGTTGCGATCCTTGTAGACCCGGTCCCGGGCATCGAGCGGTACGCCGGCAGCGTCC
>NZ_JAOPXI010000171.1 GCF_025965215.1 Marmoricola sp. | reverse complement strand
GTCTGCAGCGACTCGGTGCCGAGCAGCACCCAGGAGCGCTCCGAGCCGTAGCCCTTGACGATCGGGAGGAGCAGGTCGTTGATCCGCTCGGCCATCTCGTTGCGCTCGCCGTTGTGCGCGGCGATCTGGACCTGGTCCTGCCACGACGCGGTGTAGAGCACCAGCGACCGCATCGCCTCGGCGAACGCCTTCTGGGTCATCAGCGACCGGCGTACGTCGGGGTGGTGGGTGATCGTGACCCGGGGCGCCGCCTTGTTGGCCGACTCGGTCAGGTCCGCGCCCTGCTCACGCGTCTTGGCGTACTCGAGGGCGTTCAGGTAACCGGTCGAGAGCGTCGCGATGGCCTTCGTGCCGACCATCATCCGGGCGTTCTCGATCACCTGGAACATCTGCGCGATGCCGTTGTGCACCTCACCGACGAGCCAGCCCTGAGCGGCCTCGCCGCCACCGACCGAGGAGTCACCGAAGGTGACCTCGCAGGTGTTGGAGACCTTGATGCCCATCTTGTGCTCGACGTTGGTGACGTAGGCACCGTTGCGCTCGCCGGTCAGCTCGCCGGTCTCGAGGTCGAAGCGGTGCTCGGGCACGATGAACATGCTCAGGCCCTTCGTGCCAGGGCCGCCGACGCCTTCGATGCCCTGGGGGCGGGCGAGGACGAGGTGGATCACGTTCTCGGTCATGTCGTTGGTGGCCGAGGTGATGAAGCGCTTGACGCCGGTGATGTTCCACGAGCCGTCGTCGTTCAGGGTCGCCTTGGTGCGACCGGCGCCGACATCGGAACCGGCATCCGGCTCGGTGAGCACCATGGTGGCGCCCCACTCCTTGTCGACCATGAACTGGGCGATCTTCTTGTCGCGCTCGGTGCCGTTGTCCCAGACCACGCCGGCGAACATCGGACCGGCGGCGTACATCCAGACTGGGGCGTTGGAACCGAGGATGAGCTCACCCATCGCCCAGATCAGCGAGGACGGGGCCGGCGTGCCGCCGAGGTCCTCGTTGATCTGCAGACGCCAGTACTCGGAGTCCATGTAGGTCTTGTAGCTCTTCTTGAACGCGGCCGGCAACGGCGCGGAGTTGGTCTTCGGGTCGAAGACCGGCGGGTTGCGGTCGCTGTCCTCGTACGACGCGGCGAGGTCCTCACGCGCCATCCGGTCCATCTCGGCCAGGATCGTGCGCGCGGTCTCGCTGTCGATGGCCTCGAAGGCGCCGGTGCCCAGGACATCGTCGCGGTTCAGGACCTCGAAGAGGTTGAACTCGATGTCGCGCATGTTGCTCTTGTAGTGGCTCACAACCCACCCTTTTCGCTCTTGAATGTCGTGGCCGTCAGGTTTGCTACCGGCCAGTAACAACAAGTATGCGCCTCGATGGTTGACGGTGCAAGCAGACGGCCGCAGGTGTGACGAAGGGCCCAATCCGCTGCTGGGCAACGGTTTCGGCACTCATCAGCCGTTCCGGTGCCGCACCTCACGCTGGTGCGATGCAGCACCTGCCCCTGAGTCCGCACCTGCGGACACTCGTCGCCACACCCGACACTCCGCACGCCGAGCGCGGGCCCCGCGGTCTGGTCCCGGTGAGGGAGCTACTCTTCGCGGCCTACCCGACAGACGGCTGAGTCGCGAGGAACTCGGTCATCAGGCCGGTGACGAGCACGGGTGACTCCAGGGTGCTGACGTGGCCGATGCCCGGCATCACCCTCAGTTGGGCGCCCGGGATGCCCTGGGCGATCTTCTCGGCCTTGGCCACCGGAGTAGCCACGTCCTCGGCGCCGACCAGGACCAGGGTCGGAGCGGTGATGGTGCCGATCTCGTCCTCGATCGCGAGCCGGTCGGTCACGCCGCGGATCGCCTTCTTGACGCCGCGGCGGTTGTTGGACTTCAGCTCGGTGACCCAGGTCGACACCGTGGCGGCACCCCCCGGGGTGGCGATGAACGCCGGCGTGAACATGATCGGGGCGACCTGGCCGAGCAACGGCTTCATCCCGAGCACCCCGTAGACGGCGGCGAGCAGGCGGTAACGCGAGACCTTGTCAGGGTCCTCGGGACCGGCGCTCGTGTCGATCAGGATCAGGCTGCGCACGAGGTCCGGGCGGCGGGCCGCCAGCCGCTGGCCGACGAATCCGCCCATCGACAGTCCCGCGTAGTGCACCGGACCGAGCTCGAGGTGCTCGATCAGTGCGATCAGGTCCGCCGTCAGCGTGTCCATGTCGTAGCCGTCGGCCGTCGCGGGGGTCGCTCCCTGCCCGCGCCAGTCCACCGAGACACACCGGTACGTCGACCTGAGCGCCTCGACCTGATGGCGCCACATCGTCGTACTGAACAGCAGGCCGTGGCCCAGGACGACGACCGGCGCACCCGGACGGCCGGCCGGTGCACCCGTGTCACTGATGTTGAGCTGGATCCCGTTCACGGTCACGAGCGTCATGTCCCGACCGTATCGGTTGAACCGGGCTCGTGGCTCAGTCGCCGAGACGTTCTGCGACCCACTCGATGAGCGGGCGGGTGGCGCGCCAGTCCTTGCGGATCGCCTCGACGAGCGCGGGTGAGTGGATCACGGGCTCGAACCCGTACGAGCGCCCGACCGTCAGGGACTTGTGGCGCAGCAGGTCGATCCTGGGGTGGTCGGCGTCGTACCCGCGCGGTGTCGTCTTGAGCCTGGCGCCACCGATCTCGAAGCCCGCCTTGCGCAGCTTCTCGAGGATCCTCTCGAGCTGCTTGCCGGTCGCTTCGGAGTCGATGGAGGTCCGCACCCGGGCCAGGTCGCTGCTGCTCGCGTCGTAGAAGCCGCCGCCCGTGCGAACGCCGCGGGCCGAGATCTCGACGTACCAGCCGCACGCCGGACCGGCCGCGACGAATGCGCCCTGGTTCGTCTTGTACGGCGTCTTGTCCTTGGCGAAGCGGACGTCCCGGAACGGCCTGAACACCTTCGCCGTGCCGAACTCCGCGGCGAGCGCGTCGGTGAGCGCTGTCATCGGCGCCTTCACCGACTCGGTGTAGACGGCCCTGTGCGCCTCCCAGTACGACTTGGTGTTGTCCATCTCCAGGTCGTCGTAGAAGTCGAGGGCGGCCTCCGGGAAGCCTTGGAACTGCGACATGCCCGAAGCCTAGGCGCGGTGGCCGGGAACATCAGGCCAGGTGTCGGGGTTGGGCCGGTCATGACAAGCCTTGCCTCCCGCACCATCGACGCCCTGCGCCACGAGCACGACGACCTCTCAGCAATCGCGACGTCGTTGACGAGCGAACAGCTGGACGGCCCGTCCGGCGCCAGCGAGTGGTCGGTCGCCCAGGTGCTGTCGCACCTCGGCAGTGGCGCCGAGATCAACCTGGCGACCCTGCAGGCCGCCCTGGGCGAACGCGAGGCGCCCGAGGACAGCTTCAACCAGTCGGTGTGGGACCGGTGGAACGCGATGACGCCCACGGACCAGCGCGCCGGGTTCCTCCTGCACAGCGGTGCCCTGATCGAGGCGTGGGAGGCGCTCACGGCCGATCAGCGGGACTCGCTGGCGGTCTCCGTCAGCTTCCTGCCTGCGCCGCTGACGGCAGCCTCGTACGCCGGGATGCGCCTGAACGAGGTCGCGCACCACGGCTGGGACGTCCGGGCCGCGCTCGAAGCCGACACCGCGCTGCTCGACAGCAGCACGGCAGTGCTCGCCGAGCACCTCGCGGGTGATCTCGGCTTTCTCCTGGGGTTCATCGGCAAGGCTGACCGGGTCGAGGACGATGTCGTGCTCGCCGTGGGCGACACCGGTTACGACATCCTGATCGCTGACAGCGTGTCCCTGCAGTCGGGGTCCGGGTCCGCCACGGCCACGTTGTCCGGCCCGCTGGAGGCCGCACTCCGACTGATCGCCGGCCGCCTCGGACCGGCGTACACGCCGAGCGACGTAGCGGTCACCGGCAACGTCACGCTCGACGAGCTACGCGCCGTCTTCCCAGGCTACTGAGACCCGCCACGGGCACCATCAGGCTGCCGCCGCCTCCTCGGTGGCGCGGGAGTCGGTGAGCGTGAGCGCGCCGCCGGCTGCGACGATCCCGACGAGCACTGCCAGCACGGCGTAGGTGATCCGTTCGCCGTGGAAGAACGACGCCACCAGGGCGCTGCTCCAGGTGCCCGCAGGCAGCCGCGTGGTGACCAGCGCGGCGATCAGCGTGCCGACCACCGCGGTGCCGATGCTCGTGCCGACCTCCTGCGCGGTGTCGTTGAGCGCGGCACCGATCGAGGTGCGGTTGCCGGGCATCGCGTTGACCAGCGCGACCGCGCAGATCGTCATGACGGTGCGCAGCCCGACCGTCATCACGACCATCGACACCGCGATGGCCGCGTAGCCGTGGTCGACGCCCCAGGACAGGCCGGCCAGTGAGCCGGCGAGGAAGACCGCGCCGGTCAGGCACGCCGTGCGGTGACCGAATCGCGTCGCGAGCCACTCGGAGAGGGGAGTAGCGGCGATCATCGTGACGATGATCGGCAGGTTCGCGAGTCCGGCCCGCATCGGGCTCCACCCGTACGCGTACTGGAAGTGCAGGATCAGCCCGAACATCACGCTGGCCATGGCGATCGACGTCCCGATCTGCGCGATCGCGGCGCCCCGCACGGTGCCGCTGGAGAACAGGCTCAGGTCGAGCATGGGTGATGCGCTGCGGCGCTCGTGCCGCACGAACAGGACCAGTGCGGCCATCGAGCCGACGATCGACGCGAGCGTCCCTGCGGAGAGCCACCCGTGCTCGACACCGCTGGTCAGCGAGTAACAGGCCAGGCCGATGGTGGTGACACTCAGCAGAGCGCCCGGCAGGTCGAGGACGTCGTCGGTGAGGTCCTCGCGCCGGTCGGCCGCGACGCCGAGGCGTACGCCGACCCCGGCGATCAACGCGATCGGAGCATTCACGACCAGGAGCCACTCCCACCGTACGTGGGCCAGGGCGGTGCCGCCCAATACCGGACCGAGGACGAAGCCGGCCATCCCGACGACGATCATCACGGTCATCGCGCGCATGCGCAGCGCGGTGTCGTCGAAGAGCCGGAAGACCAGCGAGTTGGTGATGGGCGCCATCGCGGCAGCGGCGATGCCGAGTCCAGCCCGCAGCGCGATGAGCTCTCCCGCGGTGGAGACGGCGACGACGCACAGGCTCAGCAGCCCGAACACGGTGAGTCCGACCAGCAGGACGCGTCGGCGACCAAGCCGGTCGGCCAGCGATCCCGAGGTGAGCAGCAGGCCGCCGAAGGTCAGCGAGTACGCACCCGTGACCCACTGCAGCGCGGTCGTGCCGCTGCCGAGGTCACGACCGATCGTGGGCAGCGCTATCGAGAGCAGCGTGTTGTCGACCATCTCGACGAAGAAGGCCAGGCAGAGCGCGGTCAGCGGGATCCAGGCCGCGCGCAGCGACAGGTAGGTGTGCGGCGGGGCGGAAGCATCGGTGACGGTCATGGTGACCTCCTATCGAACGCGGTTCGGTTATCGAACAATGTTTGATAAGATAGAACAACGTTCGATGTTGCGCAAATTCCTCGGTAGATCTCTGATTGGATGTCAGACATGGCAGGCACCCGATCCCGCCCCCCCGAAGGCCGCCGTCGTGCCTCGCACTCGATGGAGGCCGTGCTGACCGAGGCCGTGGCGCTGCTCGACGAGGCCGGGGAGCCGGCCCTCACGTTCCGGGCTCTGGCCGGCCGTCTCGGCGGCGGGGTGGCGAGCATCTACTGGTACGTGGCGAGCAAGGACGAGCTGCTCGACCGTGCCACCGATCACGTGCTCGGTGGGGTGCTGACCGCTATCGAGGCCCAGACCGGCAGTGAGGACCCGATCGACGATCTGCGAGTCATGGCGGTGACCTTGTTCGACGCGATCGTGGTCAGGCCGTGGCTGGCGGCGTACTTCATGCGCAACACGGACCTGCAGGGCAACTCGTTGCGCCTGTACGAACAGATCGGCCAGCAGACTCTTCGCCTCGACCTCACGCCACGACAGCGGTTCCACGCGGCGTCCGCGATCATCAGCGTCGTGGTCGGGACGGCCGCCGACCTCGGACAGGAACCTCCCCCCGAGGTCCTCGACGGCACCGTGGGCCGCGACGAGTACCTCGGTCAGTGGGCCGAGAGGTGGCGGGGTCTGGACCCTGGGGAATTCCCGTTCATGCACGAGATCGTCGATGAGTTCGAGGGGCACGACGACAAGGACCAGTTCCTCGCCGGGCTGGAGCTGACCCTGGCGGGCCTGCGCCTGCAGGCAGGAGCCTGAGCAGCCAGCTGGGGCCGCGGCTCAGCTCAGGCGGTGCGGGTCAGGCGTAGCACCGGGATCGTGCGGATGCCGGCTGTCTTCTCGGCGTACTCGGCGAAGCCCGGGTAGCGGCTCGCCTGCTCGGCATAGATCCGGTCACGCTCGTCACCCGTCTCCTCCGTCACGTCGACCGCGTAGGTCTCGGTGCCGACCTCGACCTCGGTCGAGCCTGCTGCAACGAGGTTGTAGTACCAGTCGGGATTGGTCGGAGCGCCGCCTTTGGAGGCGAACACGTAGATCACGCCGTCCTCGCCGGCGAGATACATCATCGGGTTCACGTGCGCCTGCCCGGTACGTCGGCCGACGTGGTGCACGAGCACCACCGGAGCTCCCTCGAAGGGACCGGACACGCGGCCCTCGTGGGTGCGGAACTCCTCGATCACCTCGGCGTTGAAGTCGCTCATCGGGACACCTCCCCTGCTCACGCCGAATCTAGCCGGAGGAGCAAAGGACAATCGGGATCAGGTGCGGTCGAGCGCCGACCACTTGCCGTACCCCTTGGCGTTGTGCGCCCGGACCTCACACCAGACCCGCCCGGCCGGCAGCCTGGTCACGTAGATCGGGGACCCCGAGCGTCTGGCGTAGTGCCAGGTGCCGTGCAATCGCTGGCAGCGAGCCTGGTAGTAGGTGATCGCCCGACCGCCGTTGAGCAGCGGCCTGCGGAACGACACCTTCGCTGTGTGCCGCCCCGTCTTGGTGGCCACCACCGAGCGCGGCCGGCCCGGCGGGGTCGGCAGCGGCCTGAGCCGGTAGGTCGGGCGCGAGAACGAGATCCCGGCCAGGTGGAAGACGATCCCGCCGCTGAGGTGCGTCATCGAGGCCGTCGCCGGAACGGTGGTCGTGCCGACGGTCTTGGTCACCGTGAAGCCGGACAGCAGTGATGGATCCGGGACACCCATCGTCCCGATCAGGTAGGCGTTCGGGACGAAGGCGTCGTAGGTGCCGTCGGTCACTGGCGTCACCCCGTCGGCCTGCAGGTGCGGGTTTGCCAGCCGGACCTCAAGGACGTTGAGGTCGTTGTTGTAGAAGACGTAGGAGTTCTCGGCGCTGGTGAAGGTGTACATCCCGGTGCGCTCGGAAACCTCGGTCGCAGACAGGCCGCTGACCGCGGGGTCGAGGGTCTGGATAGCGCCGGTCGCGAATGCGGGCAGGTCATAGGCTGCACTGGCCTTAGTGGTCGAGTCACCGCAGCCGCCGTCGTACGAACAAGGCGTGCCCGGGTCGGTCTGGTGGATCGCGGTGGGCTGGAACGTCAGGGTGAACTTCCAGCCGTAGGCGTCCTTGCCGATCGAGTAGGAGCCGTTCCTGGCGATCGCGTCGAGCTCGCGCGGGTCGAAGGTGCCGGTGCGGACCACGAGTTTGTAGACCGCGGACGGCATCGACAGATTGTTGTCGGTGTTCGTATCGGTGCCAGACGGGTCGTGCTGGAGGCCGAAGTCGATGAGGTTGGCGTCGACCTGCGTGATCGAAGGGTAGTCGCCGGCAACCGTCTCCTGCCCTAGCGGCGCGACCGGGTTGCCGTCCTGAGTCGCCGACTCGATGCAATAACTCTGGATCGCGCCCCCGCAGAGGCCCCAGTAGTCATTGAACGCGGGCTTGGCGTTCGCGGGACCGGCCGCGGCGACCAAGCCGCCTGCCGTGAGCGCGGCGGTCGCCAGCGGGGCGAGAAGACGTGTACGCATCGAGACTCCCGGAGATCCGTGCGCAGCGGGGGACCCCTGCGCCGATCACACGCTACGGCGCCACAGCGGCGAACGGGGGAAATTTGGAGCGGATGACGAGATTCGAACTCGCGACATCGACCTTGGGAAGGTCGCGCTCTACCAGCTGAGCTACATCCGCGTGCCACCGAACTACAGCGACGAGGAGAGATCGTAGCCGACGGCGATATCGGACAGAACCGTCCACGGACGTGGGCCGCCGTTTCACCGCTTGCAGGGACTTGGCAGACTGTCCGCGACTCCGCCGCGGGGTCGAACGCACGTCTCCCAGGAAGAGTCACTGATGTTGAGTTCGCTCACTTCGCGCCGAATGCTCCCGATTGCCCTCCTCGCCTCCGCGGCGCTGGTCCTCGCCGGCTGCGGTAGCGCCAAGAAGGCGGACGCAAAGCCCCCGGCCACGTCGCCCACTGCTTCGCCGACAGCGACCACCCCCGCTGATCCGTGCTCGCTCAAGTCGGGGAGCGCCAGCAGCGGCGTCACCGTCGCCGGCGCGTTCGGCAAGACCGTGACCGCGACCTTCACCAAGCCGCTCACAGCCAGCTCGCTGCAGCGCAGCGTCGTGACCACGGGTACCGGCGCGACCACGGCCAAGGGCCAGAAGGTCGACACCGTGATCTCGGTCTTCCTGGGCTCCAGCGGCAAGAGCGTGCTCGCTGCCCAGTCGGTCCCGCTGACCGTCGACGACTCCCAGATGATCCCGGCGTTCAACGACGGAGCCTCGTGCGTACCGCTCGGCTCGCGCGTGGTCGTCGCGGTCCCCGCCAAGGACGTCTACGGCGCGGCCGGCAACCCCAACCTGGGCATCGCGGGCACCGACACGATGGTGATCGTGACCGACGTCATCGGCATCACCAAGCCGCTCACGGCGAAGCCCTGGACGACCAACGTCCCGAAGGTCACCTTCAACGGTCAGGGCGTCCCGAAGGTCACCCTGCCGGCCGGCAAGCCGTCGCCCGACCTGGAGATCAAGATCCTGCGCAAGGGCACCGGCGCCGTCGTCGGCACCGGCGACTCGGTGACCCTCAACTACCAGGGCACCAGCTGGGACACCCGCAAGATCTTCGACCAGAGCTACGGCAAGTCGCCGGCGACCTTCGCCACCACGGCGGTCGTACCCGGCTTCGGCGCCGCCCTGGTCGGCCAGAAGGTCGGTACCCGCCTGATCGTCACGATCCCGCCGAAGTACGCGTACGGCGACAAGGGTTCGGGCCAGGCCCTGTCCGGCCAGACGCTCGTGTTCGTCATCGAGATCCAGCGGACGGTTCCCGCCGCCAAGTGATGCCGACCGACAGGCCCGACCCCGCGGGGTCGGGCCTGTCGGCGTCTCAGGCCGGCGTGATCGGCAGCAGGCCCGGACGCTTCGGCTCGATCGAGTCCCCGGAGGAACGTCCGGTGAGGCGCCGGTGCACCCACGGACCGAGGAACTCGCGTGTCCAGGTCGCGTTGGCACTGACCCTCTCGACCGTGGACAGCCTGGGCACGGTGGGCCTGGGGAGCGGTTCGACCCCGTGCTCGACACCGAGTGCGTCCAGGACGGCGAACGCGACGTACTGGTGGCCGTACGCGTTCAGGTGCATCCGGTCGGTGTCGAACACCTCGGCATGGTTGCCGTCGCGCATCCGCCACATGTCCACGAGCGTGGTCCCGTGGCGGTCGCTGATCTCGCGCGCCCACTCGTTGAAGATCGCCATCCGGCCGCGCACGGCCGCATAGATCCCGGAGGCGCCGGGGTCGAAGATCGTGAACATCACGACCCTCGCGCCGCTGGCGGCGAGCCGGCCGACGGCCTCGTCGTACGTCGCCGCCAGGTCATCGAGGTCGACCCGTGGGCGCAGGACGTCGTTCGCGCCGGCGTGGATCGTGACGAGGTCGGGCTCGAGGTCCAGGGCCGGGCCGACCTGCTCGGCGACGATCGGCTTGAGCTTGCGCCCGCGGATCGCGAGGTTGGCGTACCCGAACTCGTCGCCGGCCTCGGCGGCGAGGACCTCGGCGACCCGGTCGGCCCAACCCCTCAGCCCGTTGGGCCGGTCGAGGTCGGGATCGCCGACGCCTTCGGTGAACGAGTCACCCAGGGCGACGTAGCGGGACCATGGATGCTGCTGACTCATGAGTCCATCCTGCCCCCGATAGAGCGGCACTGCACCCGGCCACTACTCCGTTTCGCGGATTGGTCAACCCTGTTCACCGTAGATCACCGCGTGTACACAGAACATCGGGAGCCGAAATCGGC
>NZ_JAOPXI010000060.1 GCF_025965215.1 Marmoricola sp. | reverse complement strand
TCGGCTTCTTCGGGGTGGTGGTGTAGACGCGGGTGCAGACACCGCGTCGCTGGGGCGAACCCTTCAGGGCAGGCGTCTTGTTCTTCGACACCTTGTCCTGGCGGCCCTTGCGGACCAACTGGTTAATGGTGGGCACCGGGTGGTTCCCTTTCATGTTGACTCTCAGTACCCGACGCTCTGCCGGGCACGATGACGTGCTTGTTGCGTGGTGCTGTGGGACGCGCGCTACGAGGGCACGCTGAGATGACTGGGAAACGCCCAGACACAAGGGATGAGATTACCGGGTGCAGGTCCAAGGGTCAAAACGCGGCGAGTGGACCACCGAGCCGACCTCGGGTGTTCATGTCCGGTTCGTCCACCGGCCAACAGCTGCCGTCACCCTGTCGAGCATGGCCCACCGATTTGTCGCGATCGGGGACTCGTTCACCGAAGGCGTCGGCGACTGGGACGAGCGGTACCCCAACGGAGTCCGCGGATGGGCCGATCGCGTCGCCCGGCAGCTGGGCAAATCGGACCCCGAGACCCAGTACGCCAACTTCGCCCTGCGCAGCCGGGTCCTCGACGACGTGATCGAGCACCAGCTCGACCGTGCGATCGCGCTCAAACCCACGCTGGTCTCGTTCTTCGCCGGCGGCAACGACATCCTGCAGATCCGGATCGACATGGACGACGTGCTCGGCCGCTACGAGGCGTGCGTGGAGAAGCTGGCCGCGACCGGCGCGCGGGTGGTCCTGTTCACCAGCTACGACCTCAGGCTCTCCCCGCTGCTCGAGCCGTTGCGGATCCGCAACAACCAGTTCAACCGCCGGGTGCGCGAGGTCGCGCTGCTGCACGACGCGCTGCTCGTCGACCACTGGGCGATGCGGGAGTACGCGCACCCCCGGATGTGGGAACCCGACCGGCTGCACATGTCCCGCCACGGGCACCGTTACCTCGCCGCCGCGGTGCTGCACACACTCGAGGTCGACCACACCATCACCCTGCGCGACCTCGGCTCGATCCCGCAACGCGGTTTCCGCGAGGCGCTGGCCGACGAGTGGGACTGGTGGAACGGCTGGGTGCGGCCCGCGCTGGGCCGCCGCTGGCGCAACGCCCCCGAGGGCTACGGCCTGCGGCCGAAGTGGCCTGAGCTGATCCGACCCGCCTCAGGGATGAAGCGAACCGCGGCCACCAGCACCTAGCCCGGCCAGCAGCTCGGCCAGGTGCACGGCCCGTACGCCGGCCAGGTCGGCGAGCTGGATCCGGCACGACATCCCGTCGGCCAGCATGATCGCTCCGGGGGCAGCCCGCCGGACCGCCGGGAGCAGCGACGTCTCCGCCACCGCGACGCTGGTCTCGTAGTGCCCGATCTCGACGCCGAAGTTGCCGGCCAGGCCGCAGCAGCCGCCGAGCCGGGTCAGGTGGGCGCCGGTGGCCTCCAGCAGGGCGAGGTCGGTGTCGAAGCCGAGCACGCTGGCGTGGTGGCAGTGCGGTTGGACGACGATCTCGGTCCCGGTCAGGTCCGGAGCCGTCCAGCGCCCGGCCACCGCCAACCGGGTCAGGTACTCGGCCAACGTGAGCATCGCGCCGGCGACCTCGGCGGTCCGCGGGTCCTCGACGAGCTCGGGAGCATCGCTGCGCAGGCTGGCCAGGCAGCTCGGCTCCAGCCCGATGATCGGCACTCCGCTGGCGGCGTACGGGTAGAGGGTCTGGACGGTCTCGCCGATGATCTTGCGGGCCTGGTCCAGCTGCCCGGTGGTCACCCAGGTCAACGCGCAGCACGCGCGCTCGGGGATCACCTTCGCCTCGATGCCGGCTGCCGCCAGCAGCTCGAGGGTGGCGTGCCCGGTCCCGGCGGCGAAGTGGTCGGTGAACGAGTCGGCCCAGATCCAGACGTCGGGGGTCGCGGCCGGACGTACCCGCGCCGGGGTGGCCAGCGAGCGCAACCGCTTCGGGCTGAACTGCGGGAGGCTGCGGCGCTGGTCGATCCCCGCCGTGCGCTTCGCGATCCGCGCCAGCAACGAGAACCGCAGCATCCCGTTGGCCAGCCGCGGTGGGGTCATCGCCGCCCACTTCGGCAGCCTGCCCAGCGCGTAGTGCGACCTCGGCCGACGCTTGCCGTCGTACGTCGCGTGCAGCACCTGGGACTTGTACATGGCCATGTCGACGCCGGTCGGGCAGTCGTGCGCGCAGCCCTTGCACGACAGGCACAGGTCGAGCGCCTCGCCCACCGCGGGGTCGGTGAGCGCGAGGTGGCCGGCGACCACGTCCTGCAGCACCCGGGAGCGTCCGCGGGTGCTGTCCTTCTCGTTCCTGCTCGCCAGGTAGGACGGGCACATCACCCCGCCGGACCCGGTGTTGTCCGCCACGCACTTGCCGACTCCCGTGCAGCGGTGGGCCGATCCGAACAGATCGGCGAGCGGCCCGGCCGGGGCGCTGGCGAGTCGGACCGAGGCATCCAGCGGCTCGGGATCGACCAGGACGCCGGGGTTCAGCAGGTTGCGCGGATCCAGCGTGTGCTTGACCGCCGCCATCAGCGCCATCGCCTCGGGCGAGTACATCCGGCCCAGCAGCTCCGAGCGGGCGCGCCCGTCGCCGTGCTCGCCACTCATCGAGCCGCCATGACGCGCGACCAGGTCGGCGGCAGCCTCGACGAAGCGCCGGTACGCCACGCGACCACGGCCGTCACCGAGCTCGCAGGCGATCCGGGCGTGCACGCAGCCGTCGCCGAAGTGCCCGTAGGGGACGGTGTCCAGGCCGGCATCGGTGAGCAGCGCCTCGAACTCCCGCAGGTAGGCACCCAGCCGCTCCGGTGGAACCGCGGCGTCCTCCCAGCCCGCATGCGCCGGTCGAGCCAGCGACCGTGCTGCCAGCCCGGCGCCGTCCTCACGGATGCGCCAGAGCGCGGCTTGCTCGGCTGGGTCCGTGACGATCCTGTACGGCGCGCCGACGGCTTCGGCAATCGCGACGGCGGCGGCCCTGGTCTCGGCCCCGCCGGCCCCGGTGACCTCCACGAAGAGCCAGCCGCGACCGTCCGGGAGCTCCGGCGTGGTCGCGACCAGGTCGGTGATCCGGTGGTCGAGCCCCTCGCACGCCGTCAGCATCTCGACGCCGACAGGAGCCGCGCCGAGCACCCCAGGAACGGCGTCGGCGGCGTCGGCCATCGAGGCGAAGCCCAGCAGCGCGAGCACTCGGAACGGGGCATCCGGCACCAGGCGGACGGTCGCCTCCAGGACGACCGCGAGAGTGCCCTCGCTGCCGACGATGAACTTGTCGAAGCGACGGTTGTTCTCGGGGAGGAGGTGTTCCAGGGAGTACCCCGAGACCTGGCGGCCGAAGCGACCGAACTCGGTCCGGATCAGGCCCAGGTTGGCGTCGACCAGGGCGTTCAGGTCCAGCAGCGGCTGGGAAAGTGCGAAGGTCTCCGCGACCGGGAAGCCGCGCAGGCCGCGCTCCTCGTCGACTGAGAACCCGAGCGAGCTGACCGGGCCCTTGGGACCGATGACCTCGCCATCGGCCAGGGCGACCTTGAGCCCCACGACGTTGTCGACGGTGCGCCCGTAGCCCAGGGCTCGTGAGCCGCAGGCGTTGTTGCCGATCATCCCGCCGATCGTGCAGCGCGTGTGGGTCGAGGGGTCGGGCCCGAACCGGAGGCCGTGCGGCAATGCGATCCGCTGGAGCGCCGCGTGCACCAGGCCGGGCTGGACAGTGGCCGTGCGCGCCTCGGGGTCGAGCCGGACCAGCTTGTTGAGGTGCCGGGTCGTGTCCACGACTATCCCCGGGCCGATGGCGTTGCCGGCGATCGACGTACCGGCTCCGCGCATGGTGACGCTGCCTTCGAACTCCCTGGCCACGGCGAGCACGGCGAGGATGTCGTCGGCATCGCGCGGGAAGGTGACTGCCTGCGGCGGGATCCGGTACAGCGAGGCATCGCTGGCGTACATCGACCTGGCCAGCGACGAGTCGTCGACCTCCAGACCGGCCTGGCGCAGCGCGCCCACGAAGCCGCCGGCAGCAGCGCGGGTCTCGGCGGTCACCACAGCTCCAGCGAGCGCCGCAGGATCCCGGCGGCATCGTCCTCGGTCACCTCGCGCGGGGCCGTCGCGAGCAGTCGCTGCTGCTTCATGGCACCCTCGACCAGGTCGTCCACGTCGGTCTCGTCGTACCCGACCTCGCCGAGCCCGTTGGGGATCGCGATGTCGCGCATCAGGTCGGCGAGGACTGCCGGCAGCGCATCAGGACCGGCGGCGTGACCGTGGTCCGGCGCGAGCAGCGAAGCCGCGCGGAGGTGGCGCTCGGGGCTCGAGGAGAACGTCCAGCGGAAGGCCTCGGGCGCCGTCAGCGAGACCGCCATCCCGTGCGGGACCATCGGCTCGTCGTCGGGATACCCGGCAGGCCGGAAATCAGGGCAGCGGTCATGGACGCGGCCGGCGATCGGATAGGCGTTGGCATGCGGGATGTGGACACCGGCGTTGCCGAAACCGAGGCCGGCCATCGTCGCGGCGAGCGCCATCTGCTCGCGCGCCTGCACGTCTGCACCGTCACGCACGGCGGTGCGGAAGGAGGTCGCGAGCAGGCTCATCGCGTGCTCGGACCAGAGGTCGGAGATCGGGTTGGAGCCGCAGTACGGCACCCTCTGCTCTGGCGTCTTGCGGTCGTAGGAGGTGAACGAGCGCGCGGTGTAGGACTCCAGCGCATGGCAGAGGATGTCCATCCCCGCGGCCGCCGTCACTCCGGCCGGTTGGGTCATCGTCAGGGCCGGGTCGACCACGGCCAGGGTGGGCCGGAGACGGGCATGGCTGATGCCGGTCTTGACCTTCAGCGCGAGCACGTCGAGGACGCAGATCGTCGTGGACTCCGCGCCGGTCCCTGTCGTCGTCGGTACGGCGACCAGCGGCTTGAGCGGGTGCTGCGGCGCCCGGGCCCGCCCGACCGGGGCGTTGATGTAGTCCATCAGCTCGCCGTCGTTGGTCGTCATCAGGTTGACCGCCTTGGCGGTGTCGATGGTGGACCCGCCCCCGACCGCGACGAACGCGTCCCAGGGGCCGGTCTGGCGCGCGAAGTCGATCGCTGCCCCGAAGCTCTCGTCGGTCGGCTCCACGTGCACACCGTCGAACACCTGGGCCTGGATGCCGAACGGCGCCATCTGCTCGGCGATGCGCTGCGGGTGCCCGGTCGCGGCCACACCGGGGTCGGTCAGCACCAGGACCCGCTTGACGGCGTACTGGCTCAGGTCGTACCCGATCTCGTCGGAGGCACCGGTCCCGAACTTCAGACCCGGCGCACCATAGGTGAAGACGGTCTCCGCGGAACTCATGGCGCAGACGCTAACGCGTACCGGACCACCTCGGTCACCTCGACCACGCCGGAGACGATCTCCGAGACCTCGATCCACGCCACCGCGTCGGTCGTGCCGCCGCTCTCGACGACCCTCGGCTCGACGTCGTCGGGGACCGTGACTGCGAAGATCAGGTTCACGGCATGGAAGTCTTCGTGACGCCCGTTCGGCGCCGTCCCGGTCAGATGCAGGTCGTGCACACCGATCAGGTCGCCGACCTCCGCGACGAGCCCGGTCTCCTCGGCCATCTCCCGGACCAGGGCCGCCTTGGGACGTTCCCCGTGGTCGATGCCACCGCCCGGCAGCGTCCACTGACCCGTCTCGACGGCGTACCGGCTCAGCCGGGCCAGCAGGATCCGACTGCCGCGGCGGACCAGGGCCTTGGCGGCGAGACGCTGGACCCGGGTGGCCTCGTGTTCCTCGACGGCCGCGCGGACCCACCCGACGACGGGCCAGCTGCCGTCGAGCACGCGCGCCACCGGGACCCAGCGGGCATCGACCGTCGAGCCGTCGACCTCGACCACGCGCGGCTCGGGACTGTCGAGGGGTGCCCAGGCCTCGAAGACCATCCGGACCGAGTGCATGTCCTGGCGGGCATCAGGCGTCGCGCTCACCGAGGCGTAGCGGCGCGCGGAGTCGATCCAGGCGCGGTCGCCCACCTCGACGTCCAGGCCGGTCTCCTCGTGCACCTCCCGCACGACAGCATCGCGCGGGTCCTCGCCGAAGTCGATGCCGCCGCCTGGCAGGGTCCACTGCTCGCTGGAGACCAGGTACGGCGCCAGCCGGGAGAGCAGGATGTCGTCGTCGCGCAGCACCACCGCGTAGGCCGCCACACGTTGCCGGCGAGGCAATTCCGTGCCGTCAGCAGGCTCAACGGGGTGGTCGGACACGTGCCGACTCTACGCAGCGGGGTGCTTGCTCAGCATCCTGGGGGAACCCGGGTCCCCAGGTCGGTTCGATCGCGCTCGAAGGAACGAGGTCGTACTCCGCGGCGAGCACCCGACCCGGCGCGTGGCCGCCGAGATGGGCCGGGTACCAGGTGGCGTGCTCACCGGGTCGCGGCCGATGCTCGGGGCGACGCTGCAGCTCTTCGAGCAAGTCGGTCAGCCGATGCCCGAGGGCGGTCGTCGCGGCGGCAGGGTCGGTGCCCGGCGACACAGTCATCGGCTCACCGAAGGTCACGTCGACCCGGCGCCCGCGGGTGAGGTCGGGCGCCGGTTCGGGGACGCCGACCGAGTAGATCCGCTGGGAGCCCCAGATAGCGACCGGGACCAACGGCGCCCGGGTCTCGGCCGCGAGCGCGGCGGCACCACGCATGAGCGAGCGCACGGTGTAGGAGTAGCTGATCCCGGCTTCGGGGAAGATCCCGACCGCTTCGCCCGCGTGCAGCAGCCGGCGGGCGCGCAGGTAGGCGGCGGCCGGTGCCGCCCGGTCCACCGGCACGTGCTGCATCGCGTCCATCGCCCAGGCGAGCGGTCCGGGCCGCCACGCGTCGTACCGGGTCAGGAAGCGCACGTAGCGGCCACGGTCGACGGCCGCCTTCTCGATGAAGACGAAGTCGGGATAGGACACGTGGTTCGCGGCCAGGATCACCGGGCCCGCCGCCGGCACGTTCTCCAGTCCGGAGGTCTGCACCGAGACGCCCAGGGCACGCAGCGCCAGCCGGCCGATGGCGTTGACGCCGCGGTAGACCCCGTTCACGGGAGTGATTCGACACCACGACGTCGGCGGATGTCGTCTCAGCAGAACGGGGGGCGAGTGTCCAGCTTCACCGATCGGCGGCCGGCCCACCGCCAGATCCGTGCAGAACGGTCGCGGTCCTCGTCGGTGACCAGGTTGCCCATCCACCGCAGCGCCAACGTCATCATCCAGTCCGATCGCATCCCCACGGGGCCGAGAGCCGGTAGCAGTCGTGGCACGGTGACCAGTCCGGCCAGGCGCCGCGCGATCGAGAACGCCTCGCCGTAGTGCTCCCGCAGCAAGGTCGGCCAGGCCTGGGAGAGGTCCTCGTCGAGGACGTCGATCAGCAGCCGGCCGGTCTCCAGCCCGTAGTCGATGCCCTCGCCGTTGAGCGGGTTCACACATGCGGCGGCGTCACCGATCAGTGCCCAGTTCGGCCCAGCGACGTGCGAGACCGCGCCGCCCATCGGCAGCAGCGCCGAGGTGGGCATCCGGATGTCGCCGGTGAGACCGAAGTCCTCGCGGCGCTGCTCGGCGTAGTGCTTCATCAGCGGGCGCAGCGCGACCTCGGCCGGGCGCTTCGAGGTGGCCAGCGTCCCGACGCCCAGGTTCACCGATCCGTCGCCGAGCGGGAAGATCCAGCCGTAGCCCGACAGGATCTCGTCGTCCTCACCGCGCAGCTCGAGGTGCGAGCTGATCCACGGGTCGTCGGACATCGCCGAGTCGATGTAGGAGCGGCCGGCCACGCCGTACACGGTGTCGCGGTGCCAGGTGCGACCCAGCACCTTGCCGAGGCCGGACCGCACGCCATCGGCGACAACCAGCCGCTCGCAGCCGATCTCGAACCGCTCGGGCCCGTCATCACCGGCGCGTTCGAAGACCACCGCAGCAACGCGACCGGACTCGAGGCGGGCGTCGACCGCGCGGATGCCATCTATCGCTCTCGCCCCCGACTTGATCGCCGTGGTCCGCAGGTGGTCGTCGAGCTCGGTGCGGGCCACCGCCGACCCGTACGCCGGCAGCCCGGTCCCCGACGGTCCCGGCCCCGGCCACGGCAGCAGCAGCGTCTGTCCGAAACCGTGCGCCCGCAGGCCGTGGTTGACCGTGTGCGACCGGATCCAGTCGTCGAGCCCGAGCCGGGCGAGCTCGCTGATCGCCCGGGGGGTGAGACCGTCGCCGCAGGTCTTGTCACGGGGGAAGACCGCCGCGTCGGCCAGGACCACGTCGCGGCCGCTGCGCGCGGCCCAGGCGGCCGCCGCAGAGCCAGCAGGCCCGGCGCCGACGACGAGTACGTCGGTGTGCGCAGGCGTCGTCGAGGTCACCGGCCGATTGTCCCAGTAGCGTGACCCCATGGCCGAGCCGACCCCGAACACGTTCCTGCAGGCACTGAAACTTCTCTGCGCGGCGCTGACGTCCTCGTTGGTGATCGTCCTGATGGCGGTGACGGCGGTCCTGCTCTCCCGCGACGTCCACGGCACGCGCACCGCGCCCGGTTGGGCTCTCGTGCTGCTCGTCGCCGTGACCGTCGCCGACACGTTCCTGATCAACGCGCTCGGCTACCGGTTCCAGCCCATCGCGCCGGACACTCCCGCCGACGCCGCCCGGACGAGCTCGATCCGGCAGCTGCAGACGACCACGCTGCTGCGATTCGCACTCAGCGAGCTCACCGCCCTGGCCGCGATCGCGCTGGCGTTCCTCGTCGACCGGGGCGGGGTCTACCTCGCGGTCGTCGGGATCGCGTTCGCCGCAGCACTCCTCGCCTGGAACGTGTGGCCCAGCGAGCGCGTGATCACCCGGGTCCAGGAGGCGCTGGAGCGGGAGGGCGGACGCTCCTACCTGCGCGAAGGGTTGGGCGCGCCACCGCCGCCCCGACGGAACTAGTGTCGGCGCGTCGAAGGTTTGCCCCCGGATCGCTGCCGCTCGCTGGCTGACCAAGGAGCAGCCAGATCTAGGTGCAAAGACCGAGGACCGGCAGATCCGCGACCGCGACACGAACGGTGCCATCGCGGTCGCCAGAGAGGCCTTCGGTCTTTGCTCGCCTGAGAGCTGTTGGTCACGAGTCAGGACGTTGCACCCGGACAAGCGGCGTGGTCCAAACGGGCGCGCGGGTCTGTCCGATTCTTTGTGCACGTGGGCATCGGCCGAGTTGAGACCTAGTCGATCGCGATCAGGATCGCCGTACAGGCATCCAGCAGCTCGTCCTCGGTGAAACCGCTTCCCGAGTACCAGCCCGGCGCGACCAACCCGGAGTGTGCCAGCAGCGCGCGTCGCTCTGCGGTCGTCGTCGCGGAGTCCGATCGGTCAGCAGTGACCACCACGTGCGGATCGGTCGTCTCACCGACCTGGTCCACCAGAGCGTCATGGGTGCGCGCGACGTGAACGCTGAGACGACCGTCCGGCTCGATCAGCACGCCGAGCCGACCAGCCTCGCAGGCCACGATGGCGAGAACCGATACCCCGGGGCGGAACGGCTCGGGCCGGACGTCCGGGTGGGTGGCGAGCTCGTCGAGCCGCTCGCCGAGGGCAGCGATGACCGCGTCGGGGCCGCCCTGTTCGACGGCGCGCGCGACCGCCCGCGCCAGATCGGTGCGCCAGTCGTCAGTCATGGGTCAATCCTGTCGTACGGAACGCGAAGGCCCGGTCCCACCGCGAGGTGGGACCGGGCCTTTGTGGGTCAGCTTCGATCAGTTCTGGTACGAACCAAAATCGAAGTCGTCGAGCGCGACCGTCTGGTTGCCCGGCGTCCCGAAGTCGTAGCTGCCGTAGGAGTCGTAACCGGTGACGGAGTACGCCGCGGCGCGGGCCTCCTCGGTGGGCTCCACCCGGATGTTGCGGTACCGCTCGAGGCCGGTACCCGCCGGGATCAGCTTGCCGATGATCACGTTCTC
>NZ_JAOPXI010000164.1 GCF_025965215.1 Marmoricola sp. | reverse complement strand
AAGCGTCGCGTGCGTCGCAGCCTCGAAGACTTCATGGCGTCGATGGAGAAGGGCGAGAGCCAGGAGCTCAACCTCATCCTCAAGGGCGACGTGTCCGGTTCGGTCGAGGCTCTCGAGGACGCGCTCGCCAAGATCGACGTCGGCGACGAGGTCAGCCTGCGGGTCATCGACCGCGGGGTCGGTGCGATCACCGAGACCAACGTCGACCTGGCCGCGGCCTCCGACGCGATCATCATCGGCTTCAACGTCCGCCCGCAGGGCAAGGCGACCGAGATGGCCGACAAGGAAGGCGTGGAGATCCGGTACTACTCGGTCATCTACCAGGCCATCGAGGAGATCGAGGCAGCGCTCAAGGGCATGCTCAAGCCGGAGTTCGAGGAGTCGGTGCTGGGTCAGGCCGAGATCCGCGCGATCTTCCGCTCGTCCAAGATCGGCAACATCGCCGGCTGCATGGTCACCAGCGGTGTGATCCGTCGTAACGCGAAGGTCCGCCTGATCCGCGACGGTGCCGTGATCGTGGAGAGCGCCGACCTCGGCTCGCTCAAGCGCGAGAAGGACGACGCCTCCGAGGTCCGCGAGGGCTTCGAGTGCGGTCTGGTCATCAAGGGCTACAACGATGTCAAGGAAGGCGACATCGTGGAGGCCTACGAGATGAAGGAGATCCCGCGCAGCTGATCGCTGGTTGCCGACCCGCCGCCTGTGGCAGGCGGGTCGGCAACCGATCGGTCCAGCTCACGGGACAGGAAGAGACTCACCATGGCAAGCCCACGCGTTCGCAAGGTCGCTGACCGGATCAAGGTCATCGTCGCCGAGATGCTCGAGCGCCGGATCAAGGACCCGCGTCTCGGGTTCGTGACGATCACCGACGTCCGGGTCACCGGCGACACCCAGCAGGCCTCGGTGTTCTACACGGCCCTCAACATCGATGGGCAGAGCGGCGACAGCGATGACCTCGTCGGGACGGCGGCCGCACTCGAATCTGCCAAGGGCCTGATCCGGTCCGAGGTCGCCAAACAGCTCGGGATGCGGCACTCGCCCTCGATCGAGTTCATCCACGACGCGTTGCCGGAATCGGCGCGCGCGATCGACGACCTGCTCAGCAGAGCTCGTGCCTCCGACGAGGTCGTGGCCCAGGCCCGCAGCGGAGCCGAGTACGCCGGCGAACCCGATCCGTACAAGAAGCCGAGGGATGCGGGCGCCGAAGACGGCGCTGACCTCGACGACGACGAGTGACCGCCTCGACAACCTCCGGCCTGGTCGTCGTCGACAAGCCCGCCGGGATGACCTCGCACGACGTGGTCGCGAGGGTCCGTCGACTGGCCGGCACCCGCAAGGTCGGCCATGCCGGCACCCTGGACCCGATGGCCACCGGAGTCCTGGTCGTGGGCATCAACCGAGCGACCAGGCTGCTCGGGCACCTCCTGCTCACCGACAAGACCTACGACGCCACCATCGTGCTGGGTGCGAGCACCACCACCGATGACGCCGAAGGCGAGGAGTTGCAGACGGCGGCCACCGATGCGGTCTCCGAGGCGGCCGTCGGCGCCGGCCTGGAGGCGATGGTCGGCGAGATCGACCAGGTGCCGTCGGCTGTCTCGGCGATCAAGGTCGACGGCAAGCGGGCCTACGAACGGGTGCGCGCCGGTGAGCACGTCGAGCTCGCCCCGCGTCGGGTCAGGGTCGCGTCGATCGACGTCACTCGCGTGGCTCGCGCCGGGGCCCGGCTCGAGGTCGACGTCAGCGTCGCCTGCTCCAGCGGCACCTACATCCGCGCGATCGCGCGCGACCTCGGGGAGGCGTTGGGCGTCGGAGGGCACTTGAGCGCGTTGCGGCGTACGGCGGTCGGGTCCTTCAGGATCGAAAGCGCCCGAACGCTGGACGAGCTGGCGGATGAGTTCGCCGTCATCGACATCGCTGCGGCTGCCCGTGCGACGTTCCCGGCGTACGAGCTCGAGGAGGTGCAGGCGGCCCTCGTCCGGGTCGGTCGCAAGCTTCCGCTGGAGCTTCCGGCCGACGGCCCCGTGGCGGTCTTCGCCCCCGACGGCGAGTTCCTGGCCCTCTACGAACGCGGCGGCGAGCTGGCCCGCGCGGTGGCGGTGTTCGTGTGACGACGCCGATCTTCCACGTCGCCCTGGCATCGGACTGGGCAGCGGCACAGGTGAGCGGCGAGTACGCCATCTCCACGCGGGGACGTACCTTGGCCGAGGAGGGCTTCATCCACGCCTCTCGCTCGGACCAGTGGCAGGCGATCCGCGCACGCTTCTACGCCGATGTCACCGAGCCGGTCGTCGTGCTGGAGATCGATCCCGACAGGCTCACCAGCCCGGTGGTCGTCGAGTACGTGGCCGAGGCCGGCCAGGAGTTTCCGCACGTCTACGGACCGATCAACCTCGACGCGGTCGTCCGGGTCGAACCCCTCGACCAGTAGCCTCGGCCCATGATCCTCGCTGCGCTCGTCAATGAGCTCTCGACCACTCGGTCTCGAGCAAGCTCGGACCCTCGGTAGCCTCGGCTCATGCGTGTCTGGCATTCCCTGGAGCAGGTTCCGGCTGATCTCGGCCGGACGGTTGTCGTCATCGGCAACTTCGACGGCGTGCACCTCGGCCACCAGCACGTCATCGGCCGGGCGCGCGAACTTGCCGACGAAGCCGGGGTCCAGCTGGTCGCCGTGACCTTCGACCCGCACCCGATGGCGGTGCTGCGCCCTGACCACGCCCCGTTGACCCTGACCGACGTCGCGGCGCGGTGCGCGCTCCTGGCTGCTGCCGGTGCCGACGACGTGTTCGTCATCCCCTTCTCCCGGGAGATCGCTGCGTGGACCCCGGACGAGTTCATCACGAGGGTTCTGGTCGACGGCCTGCACGCGCGAGCTGTTGTCGTGGGCGCGAACTTCCGGTTCGGCAACCGTGCCGCCGGTGACGTCGCGACCTTGATCGCGGCTGGTCGCGAGGCAGACTTCGTCGTCGAGGGGATCGCCCTCGACGGCGGCCCGCAGGTGTGGTCCTCGACGTACGTGCGCACCTGCCTGCTCGCCGGCGACGTCGAGGGTGCAGCCGAAGCGCTCGGCCGCCCGTACGCCGTGACCGGTGAGGTCATCAAGGGCGACCAGCGCGGCCGCGACCTCGGCTTCCCGACCGCGAACGTCCCGACGCGCGACATCGCAGCCCCTGCGGACGGCGTGTACGCCGGCTGGCTGCGTCGCCTCCCTTCGACAGGCTCAGCACAAGGGGCAGAACCGGACTCGACCCCGCTGCCGGCGGCGATCTCGGTGGGCACGAACCCGACCTTCGACGGCGAGCGCGAGCGCCGGGTCGAGGCCTACGTCCTCGACCGCACCGACCTCGACCTGTACGGCGAACGGGTCGAGATCTCGTTCGTCGCCCGTATCCGGGGGATGGTGGCCTTCGAGGGGATCGAGGCGCTGGTCGAGACGATGAAGGGCGATGTCGCCCGGACCCGAGAGATCCTCGGTACGTGATCGCAGCCCTGGTCGCGGGCCTGCGGGCCGTGGTGGCAGCGTTCAGCTTCCTCACGGTGCTGCCGTTCGGGCGCCTCGTGGCCCTCGACGGTCGCGACGTCGCCCGCGGGTCGGTGTTGTTCGGAGTGGTCGGCGGTGCCATCGGTGCGATGACGGGAGGCGCGGCGTTCGGGCTCGCCGACCGGCTCTCACCGTTGCTCGGCGCGGTCCTGGCGGTCGCCCTCGGCACCATCGTCACCGGGGCGCTGCACCTGGACGGCCTGGCTGACTGTGCCGACGGCTTCGGCGGCGCCACCACCGTCGACCGGTTGCGGATCATGCGTGATCACACCATCGGCACCTACGGGGCAAGCGCCTTGCTGCTCGACCTGGTCGTCCGGATCTGCGTGCTGGCCACGATCGCGCGCACCAAGGAAGCAGTCCTGTTCTCGATCGCAGCCGGTGCTCTCTCGCGCGTCGGCGGCCCGCTTCTCGCCGTCTGGTTGCCGTACGCACAGGACAGGCCGGGCGCCGGTGAGGCCCTGAACTCGCACCCTAGCCAGCCGCGAGCTGCCGTCGCCCTGGTCGTGGCTGCCCTGATCGCGTTCGTGGCGATCCCGGCGACCGGCAGCTATGCCGCGATCGTCGCCACCACGGGCCTCGTGATCGCGCTCGTCGGCTGGACTGCCAAGGCCCGGCTCGGAGGGGTCACCGGCGACGTGATGGGGGCAACCTCGGAACTCATCGAGCTCGCCGTCCTGGTCGTCCTGGTGTGGATGCGCTGAGTCGACGGTCCGGCACGTTCTCGCCCCTGCCGGCCCGTGAGAAGGGCCGCGACGTCCGTGGCTATCCGATGGCGGCGGGGACCAGGGCCACGACGGTCACCGGCACGCCGCTCAGGGCAGCGTTGCCGCTGACGTCGAGGCGCTCGGGATCGGTGAGGTCGTTGATCGAGACCCCGGCGACGCCGGCGGCGTGCCCGAGCCGGATGCCCTCGACCTGGTGGCCGTAGCCGTGCGGCAGCGAGACGACGCCGCGCATCATGTCGTCGGCGGCGGCGACCTCCACATCCACTGATCCGACACGCGAGGTCACTCGGATCAGGTCGCCGTCGTTGATCCCGCGGCTGCTCAGGTCGGCGGGGTTCATCAGCAGCTGGTGTCGTGGCTTGCCGCGGGTGAGCCGCTCAGCGTTGTGCATCCAGGAGTTGCAGTCCTGCTTGTGCCGCCGGCCGATCAGGACGAGTTCGCCCTCGGCGGGCACCGGCAGGCCGGTCCGGAGCCGATCGAGGTCGGCGACGAGCGGGGCAGGGGCCAGGTCGATCCGCTTGTCCTGCGTGTGCAGGCGACCGGGCATCGTCGGGCGCAGCGGTCCCAGGTCGACGCCGGCAGGGTTCTTGCGCAGCTCGCGCATCGAGGTCTTGCGTCCGAGCGCGAGCAGCAGCGTGATCATCGTGGTCGGGCTGAGCGAGAGCCGGACGCGCTCGGAGAGGCGATGGATCAGCGACGTGTTCCGGTGGATCCGCGCCGTCGTGCGCAGGGCGATCTCGCGGAAGATCTCCCAGTCGTGCATCGCGTCCTTCTCCTTCGCGAAGACGGCGGGCGTGAAGCGAGCCGTGTTCCGGACGGCCAGCATGTGGAAGACCAGGTCGTAGTGGTCACGCTCCAGCGCCGTGGTCGGCGGCAGGATCACGTCGGCGTGCCGGGTCGTCTCGTTGAGGTAGATGTCGACGCTGGCCATGAAGTCCAGCCCGGCGAACGCGTCGCTGAGCCGACGGCCGTCTGGGGTCGAGAGGACAGGATTGCCCGCCAGCGTCAGGACGGCCTTGATCTGTCCGGCGCCTGGAGTCTCGATCTCCTCGCGGAAGCAGGAGACCGGGAGCTCGCCCCCGAACTCCGGCATGTCCCGGACGCGGCTGCGCCACACCCCGAAGTGGCCCGCCGAGAGAAGTCCGTTCTTGGCCGCGTCGATCGCCGGCTCGGGGAACATCACCCCGCCGATGCGGTCGAAGTTGCCGGTCAGGATGTTGAGCAGGTTGATCGCCCACTGGCAGATCGAGCCGAATCCCTGCGTCGAGAGTCCGATCCGCCCGTAGGCGGCCGCTGCGGGCGCAGCAGCGAACTCGCGGGTGATGCGGCGGATCTCCTCGGCCGGCACGCCGCTGACGGTCTCGGCGTACTCGGGCGTGAAGTCGGCGATCGCGCGCTGGAGCTCCCCGACGTGGTCCACGTACGCCGGCACGTCGGTCAGCCCCTCGGCGAACAGGGTGTTGATCATCGCCATCAGCACGACCGCATCGCTCGCGGGCCGGATGAAGTGGTGCTCGCTGGCGACCTTGGCCGTCTCGGTACGGCGCGGATCGAAGACGACCATCCTGCCGCCGCGCGCCTTGAGCTCGCGCACCCGGTTCGGGAAGTCCGGGACGGTCATCAGCGAGCCGTTCGACGCCATCGGGTTGGCGCCGAAGACCAGGAAGTAGCTGGTCCGGTCGATGTCGGGGACCGGCAGCAGCAGCTGGTGGCCGAACTGCAGCATGCCGACGTACATGTGCGGGATCTGGTCCACCGAGGACGCCGAGAACTTGTTGCGGGTCTTGAAGGTCTTGATCAGCTGGAAGCCGTGGGTCATCGAACCGAGCGAGTGCGCGTTCGGGTTGCCGAGGTAGATGCCGAGGGCGTTCGGGTCGTTCTCGTTGATGGCCTTGGCCAGGCCGTCGGCGACGGTGTCGAGCGCCTCGTCCCAGCTGATCTCGGTCCAGGTGGCCTCGGCGCCGGTCCCGGTACGCCGGACTGGTCGCCGCAACCGGTCGGGGTCGGTGTAGATGTCGGCCAGGGCGACGCCCTTGGGGCAGATGTGACCGCGCGAGAGCGGATCGGCCTCGTTCCCGCGGATCTGGGTGACCGCGCCGTCCTCGATCGTGAGCGTGAGCCCGCAGATGGCCTCGCAGAGGTTGCAGACGCCGAGCTTGGTCTGGGTCATGTCAGGGATGGTCCCACGATTTCACGCTCAACGGCAGCGCTGATAGCCTTGGTTGTTGCCGTCTGACGGCCGCGGATCAAGAGTGCCCGGAGGGACATGCCCCGGCGCGCCGCGCAGCAAACACATGAAGGGAGTCCACGTGTCCATCGGTACCGACGCGGAGACCAAGAAGAGGATCATCGCCGAGTACGCCACCATTGATGGCGACACCGGCTCCCCCGAGGTGCAGATCGCGTTGCTCTCGCACCGCATCTCGCACCTGACCGAGCACCTCAAGACGCACAAGCACGACCACCACAGCCGTCGTGGCCTGCTTCTGCTCGTCGGCCAGCGCCGCCGTCTTCTCAACTACCTCGAGAAGACCGACATCGAGCGCTACCGCTCGATCGTTCAGCGGCTCGGCCTGCGTCGATGACTCATCAGCACCCCGGAAGGCACTAGCCTCCGGGGTGCTGCACAACTGAAGAAGAAACCACCCAACAGGAGCGACCCGCGATCGCCGGCCTTTGGTAGTGGCTCCCCGTGGAAAGTCACGGTGGGCTTCGATCGAAGACCGGCCCCCAGCAGGGCAGGCGCCCTCGAGCTGGCAACAGCACTGGGCTCGCGGACGCTCCGCGAAGAGAAAGGGAAACCCTTGAACGAGGGACCCGTCATTTCCGCCGTCGAAACCGTTCTGGACAACGGCAAGTTCGGCACCCGCACGATCAAGTTCGAGACCGGGCTGCTGGCCCGCCAGGCCGCCGGTGCGGTCACCGCGTACCTCGACGAC
Source organism: Marmoricola sp. (assembly GCF_025965215.1). Taxonomy (GTDB): domain Bacteria; phylum Actinomycetota; class Actinomycetes; order Propionibacteriales; family Nocardioidaceae; genus Marmoricola. Next base: position 389 of record NZ_JAOPXI010000164.1, on the reverse strand, counting down.
GACACGATGCTGCTCTCGGCGACCACCGCCGGCAAGCAGCCCAAGGACCACTTCGACTTCTTCCCCCTCACGATCGACGTCGAGGAGCGGATGTACGCCGCCGGCCGGATCCCGGGATCGTTCTTCCGCAGTGAAGGCCGCCCGGGCGAGGATGCGATCCTGGCCTGCCGCCTGATCGACCGTCCGCTGCGCCCGACCTTCAAGAAGGGCCTGCGCAACGAGGTCCAGGTCGTCATCACCGTGATGGCGCTCAACCCCGACGCTCCGTACGACGTCCTCGCGATCAACGCCGCCTCGGCGTCGACGCAGATCTCCGGCCTGCCGTTCACCGGCCCGGTCGGCGCCACCCGGGTCGCTCTCATCGAGGGCCAGTGGGTCGCGTTCCCGTC
>NZ_JAOPXI010000160.1 GCF_025965215.1 Marmoricola sp. | reverse complement strand
CGTCCGGCCCGGCGTGCTGCGGCCCGGGTGTGGCCGCCGATGTGGATCGGGATGGGCCGGGTGCCGGGCGCCGGGCGGCAGACCGCGTGCGCGAACGAGAAGAACTCGCCGTCGTAGGCGGTCGGCTCACCGCTCCAAAGCGCTCGCATCACCTCGATCTGCTCGTTCGCACGACGGCCGCGTGAGTCGAACTCGGTCCCGCAGGCCTCGACCTCCTCACGCATCCACCCCATCCCGACACACAGCCTGAACCGACCGCCGGACAGCGCGTCCAGGGTCGCGATCCGCTTGGCCAGCACGACGGGATGGTGGTTCGGCAGCACCAGGACTCCGGTGGCCAACCCGAGGGTCGTGGTCGCTGCGGCGACGAAGGTCAGCAGCTCCAGAGGATCCGGCACCGGGCAGTCGGCCGCGAGCTCCACCCGTCCGGACGGGTCGTAGGGGTACTGCGAGGCGTACTCCGCCATCATCACCGCGTGCTCGACCACGACCAGCGAACCGAACCCGCAGGACTCGACGTGCTGCGCGAGTCCGAGCATCCACTCGGGGTCCGCGGTCATACCGCTGCCGACCGGGGCGATGACATCGAACTCCATGGCGCTGACGGTACTGGTCAGGGGCCAGCAGGAGCCGCGAACCCGAGCACCCGGGCCATCGGCCGCGCCTCGATCATCGCGATGGTCAGCTTGCGCCGCTCGAAGAGCCACCCGGATTCGCCGCGGACACACCGGTCCTCGTAGATCACGTGCCAGGCCCACGATCGGGATTCGGCCTCATCCTCGACGTGGTGCGCCACGCACGTCGTTCGCCCGGAGGCGGTGGACCGCTCACTCGCTGTCCACACGCTGCCGGTCAGGTGGTGGAAGGTTCGTGCGAACACCTCGATCTGGCGGACGGCGGCGACGATCTCGTCGCGACCGGAGGCGGCCGACCTCGTCCCGAGCGAGTGCGGAGGGCCGGGCGAGCTGAGCACGGCGTCGGCCGTGAACAGTCCGGCCAGGACGTTCCAGTCGCGGGTGTCCACGGCGGCCGCGTACGCCGCGGTCAGTTGGTCGAGCGCCAGGTGATCGCCCGGATCCAGGTCCCCGGTCACAGGGCCTCCTGCGCGGCCAGGTCGTCAGCCAGTTTGGGCGCCCAGACGACCTTGCCGAGGAAGCGACCAGCATCCGGGCTGGTGGCCAGCCAGGCAATGACCTTCCCGGACGCCGCCGGGTCGGCCGACGGGTATCCGCCGCCTTGGGCGATGGCCTCGGTCCCGCCGCGCGCCAGCGCCGACTCGGTGACGACGAACCCGGGATCCACGTTGAAGGCCCGGATCCCGCGGTCCCCCAGTTCCGCATTGAGCGTGCCGGCGATCCTTCCGAACGCCGCCTTGGACGCGGCGTACCCCAGACCCCAGCCGCCGGCACCGGGACCAGCCGGCGGGTCGTAGGTCGCCGAGCTCGACGCCATGTTGACGATGGTGCCGGCACCGCGGGCGAGCATCGGCTCGATCAGCAGCTGGATCAGCAGGACCTGGTGCAGGAAGTTGCCCTCCCAGCTGGTCCGCAACGAGTCGTCGGTCAGGTCGAGGAACGACTGTTGCGGCCGGTGCACGAAGGCGTTGTTGACGACGAGGTCGAGAACCTCCCAGTCGGCGTGCAGGCGGGAGACCGCCTCGGCGATGCTCACCGGGTTCGTCAGGTCCATCGGGACGATGACGCACTCGCTGCCGAGCCGGGCGATCTCACTCGCCGTTGCCTCGAGACTGCCTTCGACCGGAAGCAGGACTGCGTCGCTGGTCGGGTTGATACTGGCCCGCGGTGCGATCGTGCCTTCTCCCTCGATCACGGTCCGGCCACTGATCGCGATGTCGAAGCCGGCCGCAGCCAACGCGAGTGCCGTCTGGCGACCGATGCCCCGGGAGGCACCGGTCACCAGCGCACGTGGCCGACTGTTGCTCATGCTCAGACCAGCAAAGGATTGACCAGGGGGAAATAGCCCGATGCGTGCCCGGTCTGGTTCGGGTGGTAGCTGTCCGAGATCGGGTTCGAGAGGCCGTTGATCCACTCCGGGCTACCGCAGACCGCGTGTCCGATGAACCGGCTGGTCGGGTTCGCGAAGGTGAATCCCGCGGCGGTCGCAGCTGCCGAGAGCTTGCTGTTCAACAGGTCCGCGGTCGCGTTCAGCCTGGACTCGTCGTCGGGGCTGAAGAACGTCGCAGCGTTGCAGTCCTGGCCGTTGAAGATCCGCGGGTAGCCGACGATCACGACCTTGGCGTTCGGCGCCTTTGCCTTGATGCTCGCGTAGAGCGTGTTCAAACGGCCGGGCAGCGTGTTGGTGATGAAGGTGTTGGCCGTCGTGTCCTTGCCAGCGCAGTCGCTGGCCCAGGCCGGCTTCGCGCACTCAGTGATCACCGAGGAGAAGCCGGCGTCATTTCCGCCCACGGACATCGTCACGTAACCGGTGCTCGTCGACAGCGCACTCAACTGGCTGCTGGTCACCGTCGCAGTGGTCGCGCCGGAGCAGGCCTGGAAGTTCAAGGTGTAGCCGTGTGACTGGGCGACCAGGTACGGGTAGGCGTAGACCGAGCGGTCGCACGACGTACCGTCGTTGATGTAGGTCCTGGTGCCGTTGCCCGAGGAGTAGGAGTCCCCCAGGGCGACGTACGACGGGCCGGTGGCGTGTGCCGGGACGACCCCGAGCAGCGTGGTGACCAGAACCAGGAGGGCGGCCGAGCCGGTGGACAGGATGAGGCGTAGACGGTGAGTCACGAATTCTCCTTGAGTTGAGGGACCACCCCACGTGACCCGGGTCACACTCAAGCGGTTGAACCGACGCCTTGTCCACCACGACGCACTCAGGGTGCCAGCGCGGCGTGCACCGGCCGCAGCTCGGGCAGGAGTTCGTCCGGGTCCGGCGCGTCGGTGCCGATCATCGAGCGCCGGATGCGTACGACGTCACGGCGCAGAGCCCGACGGGCTGTCTCATCCTCCGGTTCACCGAGGTCGTGCAACGCCCGTACGGCGTCGAGCTGGCGCCGCGCCCCTGCATGGTGCCGAGCTCCGGCACGCAGGGTCGGGACCAGCTGGTCGAGCGCGGCCAGGGTTGCCGGGAAGGTGCCGTCGTCATCCGTCAGGGCCCGAAGCGCGTCAGCCATCCGGCCACGAAACACCTCCCGGGTGCGCACCGGCAACACGAACCACGCCGAAGCGAAACCGATCGCCGAACCGAGGCTCACGCCGATCAGACGTTCGCGCAACTGCTCGGCGCCGGTCTGCCCGAAGCTGCCGTAGTACGCGTGCAGCAACGAGAGCATCGCTGTCATCCCAGCCGCCCAAAAGGCGTAGCTGCGGTTACGGAGCACCAGCATCACCGCCATGACTGCGAACAGCGCCACCAGGGTCGAGCGATGCCCGGCCGGGACGTTCAGAGTGCTCAGCGTCGCCACCACCGTGCCGAGGGCTGCACCGACGATCCGCAGCACAGCCTTGTGCGCCACATCGCCGCGACCGCGGTTGCCCGACGCCACGAGGAACGCTGAGAGCACGCACCACGCCCAGCGCTCACCGAAGAGCAGGTGCCCGACCGCCATCGCGGCGCCCAGACCGACGAGCATCTGCAGGGTCATCCGGGTCGGGACGTCGATCCTGCGTCGCGACGGTCGCGCCGGTGGGTCCGGCACCGGGTGTTCGCGCCGGGCGATGCGGGTCACCACGGCCGTCCAGGCGACGGCGATCAATCCTCCGACCGACGACCACAGAAACAGGTCACGGGTACTCCCGGTGCCCGCGACGACCGGGACCGGAATGACCAGGATCGCGATGAAGGGAAGGGCGACCACACGGCCGGCCCGACGCATCGCACCGTCGTAGCGTCGGGCCAGGATGCCGACGCTCAGCCCGACCACCAGCAGGGCTTCACCCAGGATTTGCTCGTGAGCCAGCAACCAGACGACGCCGGCAGCGGCGAGCGAGAGCGCCACCATCTCCAGCGCAGCCTCGGTGCCGACGTGCATCCCGCGGTCGACCGAACGGCTCAGCATGAGGCTGAGGACCACGGCGAGCACCGAGACCTGCGTCGGCACCGCCCAGAACTCGCGCAGCACCATCGTCGTACCGAGGGACCCGAGCACAGTGACCATCGTGGCGACGGCCTGCACGAGAGCGGAACGCATCAGGCGTCGATGGTGTCCTGGTCGACCTCGTACGCACCAGCCACGATGAAGTCCTTGCGGGGTGCCACGTCCGAGCCCATCAACAGCTCGAACACCTCGGCAGCTCGCGCCGCATCGTCGGCAGTGATCCGTCGCAGGGTCCGCTGCCGGGGGTCCATGGTCGTCTCGGCAAGCTGGTCGGCATCCATCTCGCCGAGGCCCTTGTAGCGCTGCACCGGGTCCTTCCAGCGCACGCCCTTCTTGGTGAGCTCCGCGAGCTTCCGCTGCAGCTCGGGGTCGGAGTAGGTGTAGATGTACTTCTCCATCCCCTTCTTCGGGTTGGAGATCTCGATCCGGTGCAGCGGCGGCACGGCGGTGAACACGCGCCCCTGGGTGACCAGGTCCGGCATGTACTTGAAGAACAGGGTCGCCAGCAGGCACCGGATGTGGGCGCCGTCGGAGTCGGCGTCGGCCATGAAGATGATCCGGCCGTACCGCGCGGCGTCGATGTCGAACGTTCTCCCGGACCCCGCACCGACGACCTGGATGATCGAGGCGCATTCGGTGTTCTTCAGGACGTCGGCAACCTGGGCCTTCTGGACGTTGAGGATCTTGCCCCGGATCGGCAGGAGCGCCTGGAACTCCGAGTTGCGCGCCAGCTTCGCTGTTCCGAGGGCCGAGTCGCCCTCGACGATGAACAGCTCGGAGCGTTCGACGTCGCTCGACCGGCAGTCGGCGAGCTTGGCCGGCAGCGCCGAGGACTCGAGCGCGTTCTTGCGGCGCTGGGTGTCGCGCTGCTGACGTGCCACCAGACGGGTCTTCGCAGCACCGGCGACCTTCTCCATGACCAGCTTCGCCTGGGCCTTCTCGAGGCGCTTGGTCGAGGTCAGGAAGTTCTTCAGCTCCGCGGACACGACCTTGCGAACGACCGCCCGCGCGGCCGGCGTACCGAGGACCTCCTTGGTCTGGCCCTCGAACTGCGGCTCGGCGAGGCGCACGGTGACGACGGCGGTCATGCCCTCGAGCACGTCGTCCTTGATCACGTCGGCATCGTTGACCTTGAGCACCCGAGCTGCCCGCATGGAATCGTTGAACGTCTTGGTCAACGCTGCCTCGAAGCCCGAGACGTGGGTGCCGCCCTTGGGCGTCGCGATCACGTTCACGTAGGAACGCACCTCGGTGTCGTAGCTGTCGGTCCAGCGCACCGCGACGTCGACGAGCAGCTCCCGCTCGACGTCCTGCGGCGTCATGTGGCCCTTCTCGTCGAGCAACGGCACGGTCTCGGTGAACGTCTCCGAACCCTGCAACCGCAAGACGTCGGTCACCGGGTCACCCGAGGACAGGAACTCGGCGAACTCCGAGATACCGCCGGCATGCTTGAAACTCTCGATCACGTGGTCCTCGGCGCGCTCGTCGCGGATCACCAACTCGAGGCCGGGCACGATGAACGAGGTCTGCCGGGCTCGGCCGATCAGGCCCTCGAGCTCGACGTGCGCATCCTTCGTGAAGATCTGCCGGTCCGGCCAGAACCGGATCGTGGTGCCGGTGGCGTTCTTCGCGACGCGCTTGCCCTTGCGGGTCAGTCCGGATCCGGGCGTGAAGGCCGAGTCAGGCCCGGCTCCGGCGAAGGTGCCGGGAGCACCTCGCTGGAAGCTCATCCCCTGCACGGCAGGGGAACGCTCGACGTCGATGTCCATCCGGGAGCTCAGCGCGTTGACCACCGAGAGACCCACGCCGTGCAGGCCACCGGTCGCGGTGTACGAGCCGCCACCGAACTTGCCGCCGGCGTGCAGCTTGGTCGCCACCACCTCGACGCCAGGCAGGCCTGTCTTCGGCTCCTTGTCGGTCGGGATGCCGCGGCCGTTGTCGTGCACCTCGACCGAGCCGTCGGGGTGCAGGATCACCTCGACCTTGTCGGCGGCACCGGCCAGCGCCTCGTCAACGCCGTTGTCGATGATCTCCCACAGACAGTGCATGAGGCCCCGCGTGTCGGTCGAGCCGATGTACATGCCGGGTCGCTTCCGGACCGCGTCCAGTCCTTCAAGGACCAGGAGGTGCTGGGCGTTGTACGTGTTGTCGATCTTCTTGTCCCTCTGGGTTGGTGCGGTTCGGGCGGTGCACCCCGAATCTACAAGGAGGCGAACTCACAAATTCCGCGCAACACCGGGGCTCGCCTGCCGATGATTCTTGGTGGGGTGAGTCACACTCGTTCCACGACTCGTCTCAGCGGTTGGCGAAACCGCAGAGCGGGAAGCAAATGGCATGGTTTGATGTTGAGCCCGATGAGACCCGGGGTGGGGGAACTTCCTCCTCTGACTTCGAGTTGAACAGGCGAGCTGCACCAGAGAGAGAAGAGGCCACCGTGACTACTGCGACAGCCCCGAGCCAGACCCCGTTGACGGCCGTCGACCGATGCGACCGCTGCGGTGCCCAGGCCTACCTTCGCGTGTCGCTCGAGAGCGGCGGCGAGCTCCTCTTCTGCGCCCACCACGCCCGCGAGCACGGTGACAAGCTGCGCGAGATCGCGGCGCACGTGCACGACGAGACGAACCGTCTCGCGGACACGCCGGCGGCGGAAACCGAAGCCTGACCCTCAGACATCACGGTGCCTCGGTCCACAGGACCGGGGCACCGTCGTTTCCGGACCTGCCGTGACTGAGAGACTGACCACATGACCGAGACCGCGATGATGCTCGCACGGAGGATCGCGGCGTGACAGTCGTGCTCTCGTTGATCGCGGCGGCGTGTTACGGCCTCGCAGACTTCGTCGGCGGGGTGTCATCACGTCGTTCCTCGGTCTGGCCGGTCGGGCTGCTCGCCTGCGGCGGCGGCCTGGTCGGTTCGATCGGCATCGCGCTCTGCACCCACGGCGCTCCCACGAGCACGGACTTCGCCTGGGCGCTGCTCGCCGGTGCGGGAGGCGGCATCGGCACGGTGTTCCTCTACCGTGGGCTCGCAACCGGACGGATGGGTGTCGTCGCTCCGGTCTCCGGCGTGGGCGCCGTGCTCCTACCGCTGCTGGCCGGTCTGCTCGGGGGCGAGCGACCGAGCGCGATCGCCTGGCTGGGCATTCTGATTGCATTCCCCGGCATCTGGTTCGTCTCCCGCGAGGAGGCGTCCACCTCGTCCGGCCCGACCAGCGGGCTCCTCGACGGTGTCCTCGCCGGGCTCGGCTTCGGCCTGTCTTTCGCCGCACTCGGACAAGTGCGCAGCTCGGCCGGCTACTGGCCGCTCGTCGCGATGGAGACGATCGCGGTGATCAGCATCGCGGCCGCGGCTCTCGCGCTCGGCGGAGATCTGCGTCCTCGTACCCGGGCAGACCTGGGTGGCCTCGTGGCCGGCGCTCTGTCGTGCGTCGCGCTCGTCTGCTTCCTGGTCGCCAATGCCCACGGCCTGCTCAGCGTCGTCGGGGTGCTCACCGCGCTGTATCCCGCGTTCACGGTCCTACTCGCCGTCGGCACCCTGGGCGAACGAGTGCACCGGACCCAGGCGTTCGGCCTCGCGTTCTGCGCAGCAGCGGTCACGCTGATCTCGCTCGGCTGACCAATTTCTGGACAGGTGTCCAGCAGATGGGCCGGGCGGCCCCCAGAGAACTGAAACGTGTTCTAGGGTCGGGCCATGGGACTCCTCATCCACAACGAAAACCGGGTCCGCACGCTCACCCTGGACCGCCCGGACGCACTGAACGCCTTCAACGAGGCGCTGTACGACGCCACGGCCCAGGCTTTCCTCGATGCCGCGACCGATCCGGGGGTCGCCGTGGTCCTGCTGACCGGCAACGGGCGCGCCTTCAGCGCCGGCACCGACCTGCTCGAGATGCACGAGCTCGCCACCAATCCGGAATTCGAGCGCGGCGAACACGGCTTCCTCGGACTTCTCGATGCGCTCGTCGCCTTTCCGAAGCCCCTGATCTGCGCGGTCAACGGGGTGGGGCTCGGCATCGGAGCCACGATCCTCGGCTACGCAGACCTCGCCTTCATGTCGACCGCAGCGAAGCTCAAGTGCCCGTTCACCAGTCTCGGTGTAGCCCCCGAGGCTGCCTCCAGCCTGCTGTTCCCGCGGCTGATCGGTCAGCAGAACGCCGCCTGGGTGCTGCTCTCGGCGGAATGGATCGGTGCTGCCGAGGCTCTCGAGATGGGTCTGGTCTGGAAGGTCTGCGAACCAGATGACCTGCTTCCGGCGGCCCGGCGGCACGCAGAGCTGCTGGCTGCCCGGCCGATCTCCAGCCTGATGGCCGTCAAGCGCACGATGCTCGAACCGATCCAGACCGAGATCGCTGCAGCCCGCGCGCGCGAGAACGCCAGCTTCGCCGAGCTCATGGGCGGTCCGGCCAACCTCGAGGCCCTGACCGCCTTCGCCGAGGGCCGGCAGCCGGACTTCACCAACCTGCCGGAGGGCTGGTGAGCGGCGTGGCCGTCGAGTTCAACCTGTCCCGGGTCTTCTCCACCGTGGCCGATGCCGTTCCCGACCAGGAAGTCCTCGTCTGGCGCGACCGGCGACTCACCTACGGTGCCATGGAGACGCGGATCGACGGCGTCGCCCACTACCTGGCCGGTGTCGGTCTGGGCCGACATACGCCCCGCTCACAGCTGGCCGGCCACGAGATCGGCCAGGACACCGTCGGGCTGTACCTGCGCAACGGCAACGAGTACCCCGAGGCGATGCTGGCCGCCTATCGAGCCGGCGCCGTCGCCTTCAACATCAACTACCAGTACGTCGAGGAAGAGCTGGTCTACCTCCTCAACGACGCCGCGGCGGCGGCGGTGGTCTTCCACGCCGAGTTCGCGCCCCGGATGGCAGCGATCCTGGACCGTGTCCCGACAGTGCGCGTCCTGATCCAGGTCTCCGACGAGTCCGGCAACGACCTGCTGCCCGGCGCGGTCGACTACGAGGCGATCGTGGCCACGCCCGCGCCCGCCACTGCGCTGCCCGAGCCGCTGGGCGAGGACGCGTTCCTGTTGTACACCGGCGGAACCACCGGGATGCCCAAGGGTGTCATCTGGCGCCAGCACGACGTCTACGTCGCGGCGATGGGCGGGAGGCCGTTCGGGTCCCCGGACGCGTTCGCGTCGTACGAGGAGATCGCGGAGGGTGCCCGCAACGGCAACGGCGGCATCCGGCTGCTGATGACGGCGCCGTTCATGCACGGGGCCGCACAGTGGTCCTCGTTCCACATGATCACTGGTGGCGGCACCATCGTGCTGCCCGACGACGTGACGACCATGAATGCTGCCGGCTGGTTGCGGATCACGGAGCGTGAAGGCGTGATGAGCATCCCCGTGGTCGGTGACGCGATGGCACGTCCGCTGATCGACGAGATCGAGCGCGGCGGTTACGACCTGTCCGGGCTGGCGGCAATCAGCAACGGTGGGGCGCCGATCTCCCCCGGCGTACGGCACCGCATCCACGAGGCCCTGCCGAACATCCTGATCCTCGACGCCGTCGGGTCCTCGGAGACAGGGATCCAGATGAACCACTACTCGGCGGCCGGCGCCGAGGCCGAGACCGCCGTGTTCAACCCGGAGCCGAGTACCACGGTCGTCGACGACCAGCACACGCGAGCGCTGGCACCCGGCGAGGGTGGAGGCTGGCTGGCCCGCAGCGGCCTGGTCCCGCTCGGCTACCTGGGCGACGCCGCCAAGACCGCTCAGACCTTCCCGGTGATCGACGGGATCCGGTACTCGGTGCCCGGCGACCGCGCCGAGCTGCTCGAGGACGGCAGGATCCGGCTGCTCGGCCGAGATGCGGTCACGATCAACTCCGGCGGGGAGAAGATCTTTGCCGAGGAGGTCGAACGCGCCATGTCGGCACACCCGGACATCAGTGACGTGATCGTCGCCGGACGACCGTCCGAACGCTGGGGCAGCGAAGTCGTCGCCATCGTCTCCTTGCGGGAGGGCAGCACAGCGACCGATGAGGACCTCCTCACCGAGGCTGCCCGGCACGTGGCCCGCTACAAGCTGCCGAAGGCGATCCTGCGCCGCGACTCGATCGCCCGTTCCCCGTCGGGCAAGGCGGACTACCGCTGGGCCAAGCAGCAAGTGGCAGGGACCTAGGTCACGCCGTTTGCAGGCGATCGGCCCACAGACAGCGTTCCTGCGTCCGCCTAGCCTTCTCGAGAGGGAGGAACCGGGCCACCAGCTACCCCACAGCGAAGGCCCGCTCCGGCGCCCCGTACCGGCCTGTACCCGCCCAAGCTTGCGGGGCGCCCCCTCACCTCAACTTTGCGGCCGCTTCAGCGTCACATCTGGTGGATCCCGGTGTCTCTGTGGGTGACCCCTCACCTAGGAGAACCATGGCCGACGCAGCCCGTCCCCCCAAGCTCGACGCAGCATCGCCCGGGATCGCGGGCCTCGTGCTCGAGCTCGGCCGGACGCTCGTACGGCGGGCCCTGGGCCGCAACTGATCGACCGGGGTGTCCGAGCCCACAACACGGTCTGTCCCGTTTCCGGATGTGCGCCCTTTTGGACAGATAAGGTCCCCTTGGCGCACCGACCCCCAGCGTGCGCTGCGCCGTCCCCGCGTCCCTCTCGACCCCCATCGAGACGGGCGCGGGGCGGCACCTCGCGAAGGACCTGTCCAGACCACCCTGTGTCCGTCGCGAGTCCAGGTCGCCGGCGTCCCAGCCGTTCACTAGCGTTTGCCCGTAGTGCATCCGGTCCACCGGCACGCCTTCTCACGGTTTCGGGGACATGACTTGCGGGGCACGACGCAAACCGCCCGTCCTGTGATCAGGACGGGCGGTTCTGTGTTTGCCCGGTTGTGCCCGGGATCAGGCCCTCAGCATGCTGACCGCGAGACCCGCAGCCCCCGCCACCTCACGAACCATTCGACCAATCGGGGCACGACGCCCAAGGCCCGGGCCGCAACGATCCGAGCCAGGGCGAGCCGGCTGGGTGCGGGTTCGACCGGATCGAACTGGCTCAGGCCTGGGGATGGCGCTCCTGGAGCCGCGCGACCGCCTGGTCGAGGAACTCCAGGCACTCGGCTTCGGCGCCCGGGTGCCTGCGGGACAGGTGGATGGTCCAGCGGTCCATGGCGCCTAGGAAGTCGTTGTCCTGCCCCGAGCGGTACGTGCTCCAGCGGACTCCGGGTCGGCCTTCACACTCGACGCAGCGCACCTTGTAGACCAGCGCGTCGGACGACGAGGTCTCGACACTGACGGTGGCCAGTGGTCCCGCCTGAGCCGCTGCCCTGCGTTCGCGCGCTGCCCGGCTCGCTGTCATCTGCGTCGCCTACCAGGTCCTGGCCCACAGGCACTGCTCGGAGCTGCGCAGCTGCTGAAGGACCTCTGCCGGGATCGGAGCCGATACGTCGGTAACGACGTACCCGAGGTCATCCCTCGTCGCCAGCCGCTGGCCGATGACGTTGAAGTCGCCTGAGGCGAACAGCGCGTTGAAGTCGGCCAGGACCCCTGGGACGCTGCGATGCAGGAAACCGAGACGGTGCCCCACGGTCAGCGGGAGGGTCGCGACCGACGGCAGGTTCACCGAGAGCGCAGTGTTCCCCTCGAGCGCGAAGCCGGTGAGCTTGCCGGCGACGAACCAGCCGATCTCGGCCTGCGCCTCCTGGGTCGACCCGCCGACGTGCGGCGTGAGGATGACGTTGTCCAGGCCGCGCAGCACCGACTCGAACTGCTCGCCCTGCACCTTCGGTTCGACCGGGAAGACGTCGACGGCCGCGCCGGCGATGTGGCCCGAGAGCAGGTGCTCGCGCAGCGACGCGTAGTCGACGACCATGCCGCGCGAGGCGTTGATGAACATCGAGCGCGGTTTCATCGCCGCGAACTCCTCGGCACCGAAGAAGCCGGCGTTGCCGGGGCGCCCGTCGACGTGCAGCGTGACCACGTCGGAGACGCTAAGCAGCTCCTCGAGCGACTTCATCCGGCGGGCATTGCCGTGCGCGGGACGGTCCGCGGTGTCGAAGAAGACGACACTCATGCCGATCGCCTCGGCCACGTTGGAGAGCTGGGTGCCGATGTTGCCGTAGCCGACGATGCCCAGTGTCCGGCCGCGGATCTCGTGGCTCCCCTTCGCCGACTTGTCCCAGACGCCCTCGTGCATCCGCTGGGTCTTCTCTGTGAGCCGACGTGCGAGCGCGATGATCTCGCCGATCACCAGCTCGACCACGCTCCGGGTGTTCGAGTACGGCGCGTTGAAGACACCGATGCCACGCACCGAGGCCGCAGCAAGGTCGACCTGGTTGGTCCCGATGCAGAAGCACCCGATCGCTTCGAGCGCCGACGCCGACTCGAGCACCTTCTCCGTCACGGTCGTGTTGGAGCGGATCCCGAGCAGGCTGACGCCGTCCAGTGCCTCGACCAGCTCAGTCTCCGAGAGCGCGCCGGCACGCACGTCCACCGCATAGCCGCGGCCTTGCAGAATTTCGACTGCCGCGGGGTGGATGCTCTCGAGAACCAGCGCCTTCATGGGATCACCGTATTCGTCCCGGAGGTGGATTCAGTACGCAGGGACTGAAACCGGACACTCGCCCCGGCGGAAAACAGATGTCGGCGGGCCCCGCCCCTGTGGTTGGCTGCCCTGATGCGCTTCGCGACGTACGCCGACCTGGCTCGCAACCCGGTCGTACGTCGGATCCTGGTCCTGGGACTCCTGGTCCGGATCCCGATCTGGGCTGCAGGCATCGTCCTGACCCTGCACGTCGTGGGTCACCTGGACCGCTCCTATGCCCAGGCCGGGGTCGTGGAGATGGTCTACTCCCTGGCCCTGGCGATCAGCAGCCCCTGGCGCGGCCGCCTGCTCGACCGGATCGGCCTGCGCGCCGCACTGGTGCCGTCACTGGTCGTGATGGCCGTGTGCTGGAGCATCGCGCCCTGGGTCGGCTACTGGCCGCTGCTCGGCCTGGTCGCGATCGCCGGGCTGTTCATGATGCCGACGTTCTCCATCGTCCGGCAGGTGCTCATCGGTGCCGTTCCCGACAGCCAACGGACGGCCGTCCTCGCGATCGACTCGGTCGTGGTCGAGTTCTCCTTCATGATCGGGCCGGTGCTCGGCGTCCTGGCGGCGGTCTACCTGCCCACGCCGCTGGCACTGCTGATCCTCCAGTTGTGCACCGTCCTCGGCGGCGTCGCGCTGTGGCTCGACAACCCTCCGCTGGGCCACACCGACCCGGATGGTGAGGGAGCTGAGTCCAAGCCCGGTGTGCGGGAGTGGGTCTCACCTGCCGTGATCGCCCTGCTGGCCATCTCCGCGACCGCCACCGTGATCCTCACCGGTGAGGACCTCGGCGTCGTCGCCGCGATGCGCTCGATGGGTCACAAGGGCTCGATCGGCTGGGTGCTCGCGCTGTGGGGGCTCGGATCTGCCGTCGGCGGGATCATCTACGGCGCCCTGCGCCGGCACCCGCCGGCCGGCGTCCTGCTCGTCTTCCTGGCTGCCTCGACGACCCTGGTCGCGCTGACCGAAGGGCGGGCGATGTTCACCGTCGTGCTGTTCATCTCGGGTGTCTTCTGCGCGCCCACGATCACTGCCACGATCGACGACCTCAGCCGGGCGGTTCCTGCCAACGTCCGCGGTGAAGCCATGGGCTGGCACGGCTCGGCGCTCACCCTCGGGGGTGCCATCGGCGCCCCGATCGTCGGCTGGGCCATCGACCAGGGCGGCTGGCAGCGGGGCTTCGAGCTCGCCGGCTACCTCGGACTCGCCATGGCACTCGTCGGCCTGGCCGTGCAGTCGCTGCGACGCCGCAGTGCCGAGCAGGCCGCGCTGGTGGAGTCCGACCTGGGGAACGCAGGCCAGTAACGCTTGAGTTCGAGTGCCCCGACTTCGGGTACCGCGTGGGACTTGCCCAGGGCGAGGAGCCACTCGGGCCCATCACCGTCGCGGTCCTGCAGTCCGCAACAGTCCGGGACGCCTACGAGTCCGGCATCCGATACCTGAACCTCCTCAACCCCGCTCTGGGCATCACGCTCATCAACACGGCCGACGGTCCGCGCACGACCTACGCACTCGATGGGCTGGGGCAGGGCGAGACCCGACAGTTCCAGGAGTGGATCGTCGCGATCGCGACCAAGGTTCTCCCGCTCCTCGCCGGACCTGACGCCCGGTTCCGCGGCGTCCGGCTCTCGCACCAGCCACTCCTCCCGGTCGCCCACTACGAGAAGGAGTACGGCTGTCCCGTCAGCTTCGACGAACATGAGTACGGCGTCGACTACCGCGCCGCCGACATGGCTCGGAGGATGAACAACAACAACCCGGAACTCCGGGCCTTGTTGACCGGATACCTAGATCGGATCATCGCCTCGTCAGAGATCGGCCTCGAGCACCAGATCGTGGCCCTCATTCGTGAGCTCTTGCCGACCGGTGGGTGTTCGCTTGCCGTGATCGCGCCGCACAAGTTCATCAGCGTCCGGACGCTGCAACGCCGGCTCAGGGCCGAGGGACTGGTGTTCGAGAAGATGGTTGACGAGGTACGACGTGAGCAGGCGGTCGTGCTGCTGAGAGACCCGACCTTGCCGATGTCCGACGTCGCAGGCTTGCTCGGCTACGTGGAACAGAGCTCGTTCTCCCATGCGTTCCGACGCTGGACCGGAGTGTCGCCACGAGCGTGGCGGGCGCAGCAACCCGTTCCCGGTTGATGACCCGTGTCAGAGATCTGATCCGATACGGCAGGCATGACCGCCGTCCGCGCAGCAACTGGCAATCAGTCCAGGTAGTCGCGCAAGACCTGGGAGCGGCTCGGGTGGCGCAGCTTGGACATCGTCTTCGACTCGATCTGGCGGATCCGCTCGCGCGTGACGCCGTAGACCTTGCCGATCTCGTCCAGCGTCTTCGGCTGCCCGTCGGTGAGGCCGAAGCGCATCGAGACCACACCCGCCTCACGCTCGGAGAGCGTGTCGAGAACCGAGTGCAGCTGCTCCTGCAGAAGCGTGAAGCTGACCGCGTCGGCCGGCACGACCGCCTCGGAGTCCTCGATCAGGTCACCGAACTCGCTGTCGCCGTCCTCACCCAGCGGGGTGTGCAGCGAAATGGGCTCGCGGCCGTACTTCTGGACCTCGATGACCTTCTCGGGGGTCATGTCGAGTTCCTTGGCCAGCTCCTCCGGGGTGGGCTCGCGACCCAGGTCCTGGAGCATCTGGCGCTGGACGCGGGCCAGCTTGTTGATGACCTCCACCATGTGCACCGGGATGCGGATGGTGCGTGCCTGGTCGGCCATGGCGCGGGTGATCGCCTGCCGGATCCACCAGGTGGCATAGGTGGAGAACTTGAAGCCCTTGGTGTAGTCGAATTTCTCGACCGCGCGGATCAGGCCCAGGTTGCCCTCCTGGATCAGGTCCAGGAAGAGCATGCCGCGGCCGGTGTAGCGCTTGGCGAGCGACACCACGAGGCGGAGGTTGGCCTCCAGCAGGTGGTTCTTGGCCCAGCGGCCGTCCTCGGCGATGATCTCCAGCTCGCGCTTGAGCTTGGGGGCGAGCTTGTCGGCCGCGGCGAGCTTGTCCTCGGCGAACAGCCCCGCCTCGATCCGCTTGGCCAGCTCGACCTCCTGCTCGGCGTTGAGCAGCGGGACCTTGCCGATCTGCTTCAGGTAGTCCTTGACGGGGTCGGCGGTGGCTCCGGCGACGGCGACCTGCTGGGCCGGCGCGTCGTCCTCGTCGTCGTCGGAGAGCACGAAGCTCTCGGACTCCGTCTTCTCCGTCTCCGCCTCCTCGCCCTTGCCGGTCGCGGCTTCCTCAGGGAGCTCGTCCGACTCGGTCGCCTCGTCCTCGCCCGACGCGGAGGTGGTGGTCTTCTTCGCCGCCACCTTCTTCGCGGGGGCCTTCTTGGCGGCCGTCTTCTTGGCGACGGTCTTCTTGGCCGCTGCCTTCTTGGCTGGGGTTTCCGCCTCCACCGATGGCTCCACCGTGGTCTCGGCCTGGACCACCGCCTCTGGGGCGGCGGCCACGGGCACTACGGTCTTCTTGGCAGGGGCCGCCTTGGTGGCGACCGTCTTGGTGGCAGTACGCTTCGCCGGGCTCTTGGCTGCGACGCTCTTACGGGTGCGCTTGGGCGCCTCAGCGGCAGTCACCATCAGCGTCACACCCTCCTCGTCGAGGACCTGGTTGAGGCTGCGTAGAACGTTCTTCCACTGGGTTGCCGGAATCTGGTCCGCTTCGAACGCTCGACGCACATCGTCGCCTGCGATCTGGCCCTGGGCCTTACCCTGCTCGATGAGCGCCATCAGAGACTCGGATTCGGCGATCTCGGACGGGAGCGTACGGGATGTGCTGGCCGACACGAACAACCTCTCGGAACGATGGGAACGACTCGGTGGAACCGCACTGCGACTCAGCGTCAGACGCGACGCTGGATATTCCCCGTGCGGCCGCCACCTCTTAAGTCATCGCGCTGCCTCGTCAAGCGTTACGCCCAGCTTACGTGGCCCGAGTCACACCCCAAATCACAGCGATCGTCAGAAAAGCCGGACATTTCCTACGCAAGGGACCGCCGCGAGGCCCACAGGTACGGGGCCACGCGGCGGCCGGAAGCGCGGGTCAGTGCTCGCGGGGGGCGGGGACGACATGGTCGGCGGGTGCGGCCGCCGGGGGCTGCTGCTCGGCCGGTACGGCGAGCAACTGGCGCATCGCGGCCTCGGCGGTGCCGCCGTCGCCCGCGGCGAGCGCCTCGACGATCCGGTGGTGCAGGCCCACGGAGGCGTCGGCCGGCCGGTCGCAGCCGGTGGCCGGGCCGCCGGAGACGTGCAGGGCGGAGGAGACGATGCCCGACAGGTGCTCCAGCATCCGGTTCCCGGCCACCTGCAGGAGCAGGGAGTGGAACTCGGCGTCGGCGCGGGAGAAGGTGAGGGCGTCGCCCTGGGCGGCAGCGTGGGCCATGATCTCGGCCATGTCGGCCAGGCGCTGCTGGATGTCCTCGCGCCCGTGGCCGGCGGCGAGCCGGGCGGCCAGCGGTTCCATGGTCCAGCGAAGTTCGAGCAGTTCACGGCGCTGGTCGTCGCGCTGCGGCCCGAACGCCCGCCACTCGATGATGTCGGGGTCGAGCAGGTTCCAGTCGCTGACCGGGCGGACCCGGGTACCGACATTGGGGCGGGCGCTCACCAGGCCCTTGGCCTCCAGCACGCGCAAGGACTCGCGCACCACGGTGCGGGAGACCTCGAAGCGCTGGCCGATCTCCTCGGGCACCAGCGGCCGGTCGGCGCCGAGGTCGCCGGACACGATCATCTGTCCGAGTTGCTGGACGAGTTGGCCGTGCAGTCCCCGGCCGCGGCTGCCGCCGGCGCGGCGGCCGACCCGGCTCAAGTCCGACTCCACGCCTTCCCAGGACGGACGTCCGGGGCGGTCGGTGCCGGGGCCTTCGGCGTACGGATAGCGGTCCAGCTCGCCCGGACCGGCGATGCCGGAGTCAGCGGAGCGAGCCGCGGTCATCATGGAATGCGCAAGGGTACTCACGCATCCTTTGTCGGCGATGCCGATGCGGGCCTTGAGGGCTTTGCTGAAAAGCACACGAAAGGGTGAGCGCTCATCACCTGATAATTGACGTTTTTATGCCGGAATCACCCCTTCTTGCCGGCGAGCGGGGCAGTTGGACTGGCAGGCACGGCAGTTGACCGGCGACCGCGCCGCCGACCGCGCAACGCGCTTGCCGCATAGGCCCCGACCAGCACGGTCAGCGACAACGCGAGGGCGAGGAAGAAGGGTTGGCCGACGAAGCGCAGCGTCCCGGACACCGCGCCGCCGTCCTGGGAGACACCGGTCACCAGCGACCACAACGCACCGCCGGCATCGGCGAGTTCCCGGGCGGCGTGCCCACCGAGGGCCGCGTGTACGGCAGGTACGACCAGTACCGGTACGGCCAGCACGGCCGCCAGCCCGAGTGCGGTGGTGCGGAAGACGGCCGCCGCCAGCACGCCCGCCCAGGCGCAGCCGACGGCCAGCGCGGTCCAGGCGGCAAGGGCTGCGGGCTGCGCCAGCGGATCGGGCAGCGGGCCGACGCCGGGCGCGGAGCGCAGCAGAGCCAGGTCGATGACCACGGCGAGCGCGGCGAGGACGACGGCGGCCAGTGCGCCGACGGCGAGCTTCGCGGCGAGCAGCCGGGGGCTGCGGGGCTCGGGGCCGTAGCCGGGGGCGAGCGCCGGGTAGTGGAACTCCTGCCCGTAGGCGAGCGCCCCGAGGCCGCCGGCGCCGATCGCGGCAGCGGGCAGCGGCAGTTCGGTGGCCCAGCCGGCGGCCAGCCGCAGGGAGGAGGCGGGAACGGGCCCGATCTTCGTCATGAGGACGGTGCCCAGCGCCGAGCCGAGGAGGGCCGCGGCCGCGGCCGCCCAGGGGGTACGGACGCCGAAGGCGCGGCGCAACTCGTAGCCGAGCGGGCGCTCCGGGCCGGTCCGGTGAGTGATCAGGCGCGCGGCCGGGGCTTTGGGCCGGCGGTACGGGCGGGAGGTGTCGTCCTCCTCGCCCGCGGTGGCCACCGGGGCCTCGTCGGCGAGGTGGTGCAGCAGGATGCCGTTGCGGTACGCGGTCTCGCCGACCGCGGCCGACGTGGTCCCGTAGACGGCGATCCGGCTGCCACTGGCGGCGACCACCTCGGCGCCGTCGTCGGCGAGCAGCCCGGCCAGCCGCTGGGCGTAGGGCGAGCGCACGGCGACGTGGGGGCGCAGCCGGGTGCGGGCGAAGTGCGCGGCGGGCTCGTCGGCGACCAGCCGCCCCTTGTCCAGCGCGACCACACGGTCGGCGGTACGCGCCAGGGCCCGCGTGTCCCTGCCCGCGAGGAGTACGGCGCCGCCGACCGCGACATGCCGGCGCGCCAGATCGTGCACCCAGGCGGCCTCGCGGGGCGGCAGGCCCCGGGCCGGGTCGTCCAGGACCAGGGCGCGCGGGGCGGCGAGGAGCGCGACGGCGAAGCCGAGGCGGCGATCCATGCCGAGCGAGAAGGTGCCGATCCGCTCGTCCGCCATCGCGTCGAGCCCGACCAGATGCAGCATCTCGTCCGCCCGGGACAGTGACACCCCGAAGGCGGCGCAGAGCATGCGGAGATGGCCGCGGGCGGTGCGGCGCGGGTGCCCGGCGACATCGCCGACCAGGGCGCCGATCTCCCGTGCGGGGTGCGGCAGCTCGTGCAGCGGGCGGCCGTCGACAAGGGTGGCGCCGCGGCCCGCCTCCATGCCGAGCAGCAGCCTGAGGGCGGTGGACTTGCCGGACCCGGCCGGTCCGAGCAGGCCGAGCACCTCGCCCGGGCGGATGTCGAAACTGAGATCGGCGACGGCGGGCCGGGCGGTGCGGCGGGTGGTGCTGGTCAGTCCGATGGCCTGGATCACCCCAGCACCATAACGCCGAAATAACCAACAAAACGGACAAACTGCCAGAAGGGCCTAGACTTCCGGTCGCAGCATCGGCGGATTCAGCAGGGTGGCGCCGCCCGCCCTGAACAGCTGTGCCGGGCGCCCGCCCTGACGGGTCGTCGTCCCCCCGGTGGGCACCAGGAAGCCGACCGTCCCGGTCACCTTGCGATGGAAGTTGCGCGGGTCGAGCGCCACCCCCCACACCGCCTCGTACACCCGGCGCAGCTCGCCGACGGTGAACTCGGGCGGGCAGAAAGCGGTGGCCAGCGAGGAGTACTCGATCTTGGAGCGGGCGCGCTCGACGCCGTCGGCCAGGATCCGATGGTGGTCGAAGGCCAGTGGCGCGGTGTCGCCGGGATGCTCCTGGCCGCCGTCCGCCAGCAGGGTGTCGACCGGCGCCCAACGCGCGCTGCGGGCGTCGCCGCCGGCCCGCGGGGCCGGCAGGTCGGGAGCCAGCACCAGGTGGGCGACGCTGACCACCCGCATCCTCGGGTCCCGCTGGGGGTCGCCGTAGGTGGCGAGCTGTTCGAGATGGGCGCCGTTCTGCGCGCGCAGGCCGGTCTCCTCGGCCAACTCCCGGGCCGCGGCCTGCGACAGGTCCTCGTCACTGCGGACGAATCCGCCCGGCAGCGCCCACCGCCCCTGGAAGGGCGGCTCACCACGGCGTACGGACAGGGCACACAGCGCATGGTCCCGCACCGTGAGCACGACCAGGTCCACGGTGACGGCGAAGGGCGGGAAGGCCGACGGGTCGTAGGACATGCCCGTGATCTTAGTCGTCTGCCTGACGATAATCAGCCGGATCGGCAGCGTCCGCGCCGAGGCGGTCCCCGGACCATCCTGATCAACCGATTGCGCGTATCTCAGAAGCCGCGGCGAACCCGGCCCACGCCCGGCAGGTACTCCACGTGCGAGCCCTGCCGCGGTTGACCGGCCCTGTTTCTGGCCGGGGTCCCTTGTCCACGTTGACCGCGCAGGTGCGGTGGCGCTCGTCGAGCACGCCCGGCAGCGGGCGGACGTACGGATCGCCGTCCACCACGATGCGTTCACAGCGGGCGGATGCCTCCGGACCGTGACGCTCTCCGTCCTCACCCGCCGAGTTGCAACCAGTCGGCGGCCTCCTCCACCATCCCCAGGCCGAGCCTGCTGACCCGCACCGCGAACGGCTCCCCCGCCACCCGCAGCCCCGACAGCCGCAGCGCCCCGAGCGGTGCCCCGGCAGTCGGCCG